>CAYVJP010000024.1:0-19898 GCA_964451745.1 uncultured Anaerolineaceae bacterium
GTCGGACTGGGCGAGATGGACCGGTTCGTCGACTTCTACCGCGATGTCATGGGGTTCGCCCAGCTGATCCACTACGACGACAAGGTCATCCACACCGACTACAGCGCGCTCATGTCCAAGGTCATGACCAACGGCAACGGACGCATCAAGTTCCCGATCAACGAACCCGCGACGGGCAAGAAGAAGAGCCAGATCCAGGAGTACCTGGACTGGTATCGATCGCCCGGTTGCCAGCACATCGCGCTGCGCACCGACGACATCGTCGGGACCGTGCGACGGCTGCGCGACAACGGCGTCGAGTTCCTCGGCCTGCCGCACGAGTACTACGCGGGCCTTGCCGACCGCGTCGGTGACGTCGGCGTCCCGATCGACGTCCTCGAGGAACTCGGCATCGAGGCGGACCGGGACGAGGAGGGCTACCTCCTCCAGATCTTCACCCGCCCCGTCCAGGACCGCCCCACCTTCTTCTTCGAGATCATCGAGCGCCATGGATCTCGCGGGTTCGGGGTCGGCAACTTCAAGGCCCTCTTCGAGGCGATCGAACGCGAGCAAGCCAAGCGCGGGAACCTGTGACGGCGGTACCGACCGGCGACGACGGCCAGGCCTGGGCCGCGACCGGGTTCCGCGACAGCGAGACGCCGCGCGGGCGCTGAGGCGCAGATCGACGCGGTCCGGCGATGCGGGCTAGTCCGACGCCGTGGACTCGAACGTGAATGTCGAGATCACTGGCATCGTCGCGGCGAGCAGTCGATCGAACGTGGGTTCGTCGACGGCATCGATCGTGATGAGGATGTTGCTGCCGGCCCCGTCATCGAGGATGAGGATCCGCATGCGCTCCTCGAGACCCGCCAGGCCCCAGAACGCGTTCTCGTTCGGCACGTCGTCGTGGACGAACAGGGTCGTGGCAGGGAGGTCGCCCGTGAACGGGCACGGCGCGGACCACGCCGCATCGACGCGCACGTCGATCCAGTGACCGGTGAGCCCGCCCAGTTCGAGCGGCTCGGGGGTCGTGGCGACGACACCCGGGCGGGTGACGAATGCCTCGAGGATCTCCGCAGCCGTGTGCCCGAAGGCGGGATCCTGCGCCTCGGGGCAGGACGCATCGCGCGAGGCCACGCGCATGTCGTACCAGGTCCGGACGCTGTTCTCCGCGAGGAACCCGGTCGGGCGAAGGCCGAAGTGGCGCGGGAAGGTCTCCGTCAGCAGCCAGCCGTCCGGCACGGTGAGGGTGACCGACGGTTCGGTCAGGTCGTAGCGGTAGTCACCGGCGTCGATCACGTATCGCGCCTGATCCAGCGGGGTAGGCCCGGTCGTCGGTGTCGGGCCGGTCGTGGGCAGGGCCGTGTCCGTCGCTTCGGGCGCCATGGTCGGGCTGGGCGCTGGAGCGGTCGGCGTGGGTGCGTTCGGTGTCGGTGCGCTCGCGGGACGTGCGCAGGCGGTGATCGAGATCAGCGCAACCGCGAGCAGGGCGCGTCGAACAGACGTGGTCATCTGGGATGCCTCCTTTGGCGTGGTCGGTGGAGCGCGCGCCGGCCGGGCCGGCGCTACTCGAAGCGGTAGGTCTCGAGGACGGGCATGGCGGCGCCGACGATCTGGTCGAAGGTCGTCCCATCGTTCGAGTTGACGACGAAGACGACGTTCCCGGATCCGGGCGTGTCGAGGACGATGATCCGGAGCCGGTCGTCCGTGTCGACGCCCCAGAACGGTCCATTCATGATGTCCGGCCCATCGTGGTTCACGACATAGGCCGCGTCGTCGACCAGCAGCGGAACGGTGGGCGCCCCGCCGGAGAATGGGCAGGTCTTGGTGGTCGATGGCGCGATGCGGACGTCGATCTGCTGACCGGTCAGGCCCCCGATCGCGACCGGGACAGGCTGGCTTGTCACGATGCGCGGGTCAGCGGCGAGGTCCGCGACGATCGCGTCAGCGGTCATCGGGATCCCCGGTTCAGGTGTCTCGCTGCACGCCTCGTCCTTGGACGCGATGTGCATGTCGAAGAAGACCCGAACATCGTCACCCTCCGCCGCACCCGCCGGGGCGAGGGCGTAGTCCAGCATCCCCATCGAGGTGACCGTCCAGCCCGACGGCACCGAGAACGTGGTCGCCCCGGCGTTCGTCCGGACGAGGTAGCGTCCCGGTGCCAGGTCGCCGGTCGGCTCGAGGAGGACGACCGGCGGGTCGCTCGGGGCGACCGTGGGAGCCGGCGTGGTCGTCGGTGTCGGGTCCTGCCGGCCGACCGACGCGAGGAGCGTGGCGATGATCGCGATGAGCACGACGCTCGCCATCATCACGGCCACGGTCCGCGTGGACGGAACGGGTCGCTCGATGCCACGCCGCACCAGCCAGGCCGGTCGCTGGCGCTGGGTCGCGATCCGATCCGCAACGTTGAGCAGGACCCGATCCGGGGCGTGGGTCGCCCCGTCGCGGACGAACGCACCCAACAGCCGGTCGAGGTCTCGGTCCATGGTCATGCCGATGGCCCTCCGGCGGCCACGAGCCGTGCGTCCGCATCAAGCGCGGCCCGCATCGCTCGATGGGCGTGGTGGAGTCGGGAGCGGGCCGTCCCCGGCGGGATCCCGAGGATCTCGGCGATCTCCGACGGAGCGAACCCTTCGTAGTGATGGAGGACGAGGATCGCCCGCTGTTCAGGCGGCAGCCGCCGGAACCCGCGTTCGAGCTGGTCCCGGTCGGCGAGCGTGAGCAGCTCATCGGGCGCCGCCGGACCGTCCACCGGCAGGACCCGCAGGTTGGCCGTGCGTCGGCGTTCGCGGGAAGCATGGTCGATGCACTCGCGAACGACGAGGCGATGGAGCCAGGCGTCGAACCGCTCCGGATCGCGGAGTCCCCGCAGGTCACGCCAGGCGATCACCAACGCGTCCTGCACGGCATCCTCGGCGCGGTCGACATCGCGAAGGATCCGGTGCGCGATCGCGAACAGGCGGTCCACTCGGCTGCGCACCAGGTCGACGAATGCCGACTGGTCGCCACGCTGCGCCGACTCGACGAGGTCGCGGTCCACGTGCTCCATCCGTGAAGGCGCCCATCGGGGACGCCGCTCCGAACCCTATGGCCTTCGATCATGCCAAAGCGTTCAAACTTCGGTTCTGCCCGGGGTACCATCCATCGAATCCATCCGCTGCAACGGGTCGAGAGGGAGGATCGATGGACCTGTATCCGTGGATCGTGATCGCCCATGTCGTCGCGGTGATCGTGTCGTTCGGAGCACACGGCGTGTCGGCCTTCGCGATGTTCCGGGTGAAACGCGAGACGGACCGTGCGCGGGTCGCCGCGGTCCTCGACCTGTCCACGAGCTCCCTGCTGGTCGCGGGCATCGGATTGCTGCTCGCCGTCGTGCTCGGGATCGTGGCGGCGGCGATGCACGGGTTCTTCGGCCAGCTCTGGCCGTGGGTGTCGATCGGGGTCGTCGTCCTCGTCTGGATCGCCATGACCCCGATGGCCGCGAACCCGATGGGTGAGGTGCGCAAGGTCCTCGGGCAGCCGGTCCGCCAGGACAAGAAGGGTGATCCGCCCCGCGAGCCGGGCACGGATGCAGAACTGGCCATCGCGCAGGCGCGGCTCCGCCCCGAGATCGTCGCGGCGATCGGACTGACCGCGATCGTGGTCCTGGTCTGGCTCATGGAGGTCAAGCCGTTCTGATGCGGCGCGCGGCAGCATCCTCGATGGCGATCCTCGCGGCGGCGGCCCTCGTCATCGGCTGCGGTCCGGCGGACGACAACGCCAACGGCGGCATCGGTGGGACGTCGTGGACGGTCGTCACCATCAATGGCGCGCCGACCCGCCCGGCTGCGCAGCCCACCATGGTCTTCGAGTTCGATGGTTCGCTGTCGGGATTCGGCAGCTGCAACCAGTACTCGGGTTCGTTCCGGACCGACGGCGATCGCATCACGGTCCGCGATCTGTCATCGACGATGATGGCCTGCGAGGCTGGCGTGATGGCGCAGGAACAGGGCTTCATGGCCGCATTGGGCGGTGCGACGACGTGGCATCTGACCGAACAGGGAGACCTGGAGCTGGACGGGTCGGGTCGGATCGTGGGCCAGCCGGCAGCGGCCCCGTGACCCGGCGCTGAATGCGGCTGGCGCACGTTCGCGACAGGCACGCCCCGGCCGGGACACCGTGGCGACTCGTCGTCGCCGTCGGCGACCCGCCGACGCGCTGGCAGGACCTCGAACGTCTCCGGCGGACGGCGATCCGCGCGCGGCCCTCGCTTGAGCACGATCTCGCGGTCTTCCGCCGACCGGTCACGACCCTCGACGACCACCTGGCTCACGGCCTGCGGGTCGCCGCCCTCGCGGAGGTCGTGGAGCACGGTGCAGCCGTCGACGGTGAACGTGCCGACGCGCTCGGGAACGACGATCTCGTCTTCGGTCCGCCGATCCTCCACCCCGCTTCGCTGCGCGACGGCTACGGGTTCGAGGGCCACGTCCGCACCATCTGGGAACGGCGCGGCGGCACCGTCCCCGAGATCTGGTACCACCTGCCGGTCTTCTACTTCTCCAACGTGTCCACCATCCGCGGCCCGGGCGACGCGGTCTGGGCGCCGCGCGGATCGGTCGAGCTCGACTTCGAGCTGGAAGTCGCCGCCCTCATCGACACGCCCGCCATCGACCTGACGCCGGAGACCGCCGAGGAGGCGATCGGCGGCTACATGGTGTTCAACGACTGGTCCGCCCGCGACCTCCAGCGCGAGGAGACGGTATTGCGGCTCGGACCCGCCAAGGGCAAGGACTTCGCCACCTCCCTGGGTCCCTGGCTGGTCACGCCCGACGAGCTCGAGGACGCCCGGCTCGGTCGCGCGTTCGACCTGCAGATGACGGCGCGCGTGAACGGGAGCGAGGTGTCGCGCGGGCGCTGGTCCGATGCGGTGCACGGGTTCGCCGGGCTCATCGCGCGTGCATCGGCCGACGTCGGTCTGGGTCCGGGCGAGGTCTTCGGTTCCGGGACGGTCGGCACGGGCTGTCTCCTGGAAGTCCGCGACTCGACCCTCGGTCGCTATCTGCTCCCCGGCGACATCGTCGAGCTCGAGGTCGAGCGCCTGGGACGGCTCACGACCCCGATCGTGGCCCGCCCATGATCACCATCGAGTCGATGACCGCCGCCGACTGGCCGGCCGTCCGCCGCATCTATCAGGAGGGCATCGCCACCGGCGACGCGACGCTGGAGCGGGAAGCGCCGGACTGGGACCACTTCGATCGATCGCATCGGCACGACTGTCGGCTCGTGGCGCGCCTGCGCGCCGGCGGCGACGTCGTGGGGTGGACGGCCCTGACCGCGTACTCATCGCGGCGCGTGTACGGCGGCGTCGCGTGGGAGAGCGTGTATGTCGCCGGGACCGCACGCGGGCAGGGTGTGGGTCGGGCGCTGCTGACCGCGCTGATCGAGGCGAGCGAGGCGGTCGGGCTGTGGACCTTGCTCGCCGGCGTCCTGGCCGACAACGCCGCGAGCCTCGCGCTCCACGAGCGCGTCGGATTCCGGCAGGTCGGCGTCCAGCGGGCGCTGGGCCAGGACGTCACGGGCCGCTGGCGGGACGTCGTCCTGCTCGAGCGTCGGAGCCCGGCGATCGGCGTCGACGGAGGGGCCGGACCGGGGCTCTGAACGTTCAGGCCCCGCCAGCCCGTCAGAGTGGGTAGTCCGTGGCCACCCGGCCACGGCGACCGGAGGGTCGAGGTGGATCGAGACCTGGTCGAGCAGGCCCGTCGGGGCGATCGCGAGGCGTTCACCGTCCTGGTGCACCAGGTCAGTGACCCGCTCTTTGCGGTCGCCCAACGGATCCTGCGCGATCAGGGACTCGCCGAGGACGCGCTGCAGAACGCCCTCGTCCTGGCCTGGCGCCGACTCCCGAAGCTTCGGGAGCCCGAGCGTTTCGAAGCGTGGATCCATCGCATCCTCGTCCATGCCTGCTACGACGAGTCGCAGCGGGCGCGCCAATGGACCGCCCAGATCCGGGTCCTGCCCATCGACGGTCCAGCGACGCCGGACGGGAGTGGCTCCCTGGCTGACCGCGACGAGCTCGAACGAGCCTTTCGCAGGCTCACCGTCGAGCAGCGTGCGGTGTTCGTCCTGCATCACTACCTCGGGCTCCCCCTGGTCGAGATCGCCGAACTGCTCGGCATCCCGGCCGGGACCGCCCGATCGCGACTGCACTACGCCCTCGCCGGGCTCCGCGACGCGCTGAGCGCAGAGCGAGAGCACGAGCGATTCGCCCAGGAAGGACGACCGGCATGAACGACGACCGCTCGCTCGAACGCGCTGCCCGGTCGTGGATCGAGGTCGGCCCGACCCGGGCGCCGGACCACGCCGTCGACGCGGCGCTGGCCCGCATCCAGACGACACCACAGGAGCGGGACTGGTTCCCGTGGAGGATCCCCGACATGAGCCCCATCCTGCGCATCGCCGCGCTCGCGGTCGTGCTGATCGCGGTCGGCGCGACATCCATTGCCCTCTGGGGCGGCACTGGGATGGGAGGGCCCCCGGCCGCCACCGCGACGCCGTCGCCCTCGCCGTCCGCATCCCCGTCCGTCCGCCCATCGCCACGCGCGTTCACGGGAGCCTGCCTCCTCATCACGAGTGACGAGGCGGCGTCGATCGCGGGCGAGGCCGGCCTGGGCGCCCTGCCGTCCGAGTCGGGGTCAGGCGACGTCACCAGCTGCAGCTACAGCGATGGTGGCGGGAACGTCGTCCTGCGCATCACCTCGACGACGGTCGGCGGCGCCCGTGCCTTCGCCAGGGCTCAGGAGACCGGCGTCTTCGAGGTCGTCGGCGACCTCGGGGACGGGGCGTTCTACGACACGGCCAGCCATACCCTCCATGTCCTCGTCGGCGACGCCTTCGTCACGATCGTCGCCTCTGGCATGGGCGAATCCGCCGCCGCACGGCGACTTGACGCGATCGAGATCGGACAGCTCATCGCCGATCGGATGTGAGCGCAGGTCCGCCGCGACCTGACGGGCGTCGCCGCCGCGCCGGCATCGCTGCCGCATCGGCGGCCTCGCGCCTAGACTGGTCTCCTCGACACCCGAGGAGGCCAGTCCTTCGATGTTCTACGTCGCCCGCGGCAGCATCCCGCCCAAGCGCCACACGCAGCATCGAGCGCCCGACGGCTCGCTCTACGCCGAGGAGCTGTTCGGCGTGGAAGGGTTCACCGGGCGGAGCTCCCTGCTCTACCACGTCGTCCCGCCGACCCGCCCGCATCGGATCGAACCGGTCGGCGAGGTGCTCCTCGAGGAGGCCGACGACGGCTACCACCACCATCGGCTGATCGATGCCGCGGGCGTCCCGCCAGCGGGCGACGCGGTCACCGGGCGGGTCCCGTTGTTCTTCAACAACGACATCACCCTGGGCGTGGTCCGGCCCGTGGACGCGATGCCGGAGCACGTGTTCTACCGCAACGGCGCGATGGACGAGATGCTCTACGTGCACGAGGGGGAGGGCCTGCTCGACACGGTCTTCGGGCCGCTCCGCTATGGCCCCGGCGACTACCTGGTCCTGCCGATCGGAACGACGTGGCGGCTGGTCCCCGACGAGGGGTCCGAGCAGCGGATGCTGTATCTCGAGTGCCCCTCGGAGATCGAGCCACCCAAGCGCTATCGCAACGACTACGGACAACTGCTGGAACACGCGCCGTTCTGTGCGCGCGACATCCGCGTGCCGGATGCGATCGCGCCCCGGACCGACGAGGGGGCGTTCCGTGTGCACGTGAAGATGCGGTCGCGGATCACCGCCTACCACTACGCGCAGCACCCGTTCGACGTGGTCGGCTGGGATGGCTACCTGTGGCCGTACGCCTTCAACATCGCCGATTTCGAACCGATCACGGGGCGCGTCCACCAGCCGCCGCCGGTCCACCAGACCTTCGCCGCGCGCAACTTCGTCGTGTGCTCCTTCGTCCCCCGCAAGTTCGACTACCACCCGCTGGCGATCCCCGCCCCGTACAACCACAGCAACATCAACAGCGACGAGGTCATCTACTACGTGGCGGGCAACTTCATGAGCCGGCGCGGGGTGGGGATCTCGTCATTCACCCTCCACCCGGCCGGGATCCCGCACGGGCCGCACCCGGGTACCGCCGAGGCGTCGATCGGCAAGGAGGCCACCGAGGAGCTCGCGGTGATGGTGGATACCTTCCATCCGCTCAGGATCACCCGCCAGGCAGCCGCGCTGGAGGACCCCCGCTACCCCTATTCCTGGTTGCCGGCCGAGGACGCCTCCGGTGAGGCAGCGGAGCTCGCGGAGCGCGGTCCGGAGGCGTTCCCCGACTGAGCCTCCGCGGCCACGGGCGCGGCCTCGGGCACGAGGTCCGGTGCAGGCTCCGGGGCGACCAGCGTCTTCGACTGGCGCTCCAGCTGGATCGCCCGCCGATTGAGCATGGTCCCGAGGTGATAGAGCTCCTCGAAGTAGCGCTTGGTCTGTGTGGCGAGGACGCCCAGCGTGATGAGCTGGACGGCGATGACGGCGGCGAACCCGCCGACGATGAACGAATGTGGCCGCAGCTCGTACGCACGCGCGAAGGCATCGGTGATGCGCACGTCCCAGTTGCCCGTCGTGGCCGGGAACTGCTCCACGACCATGATCAGCACGCCACTCAGCGTCCACGCCGCGATGATCGCGAGGAACACGCCGGGGATCAGGAAGAAGAGGATCGGGCGGAAGAGGAACCCGGCCATCATCAGCAGGCGCGACGTCGTGCTGATGCGCAGGTCGAACGTCCGCGTCCGCAGGCGCTCCTCCTGGCCGCTCCAATCGAGGTGCGCCGGGATCTCGATCATCCGCGCGCGCATCACCCAAGCCTTGTACAGGATCTCGGTGTTGATCTCCGGGCCCATCGCCTTGAGGTCGAGCGAGCGGATGAAGGGACCGTCGTAACAGCGCACGAGGCCGGTCACCGTGCTGATGTCGTAGTGCGATGTCGCCGCGAGCAGCCGGTTGACGCTCTTGCTCATGAACTCGCGCCGCCACGGGATGGCGGTCGTGGTCCCACCCTTCATGTACGGCGATGCGATCACCACCCGAGCATGCTCGGATTCCGCGGTCTCGAGCATCCGGCCGATGTGATCCACCGAATAGCTCAGGTCCGAATCGATCACGACCACCCAATCGCCGCGGGACTCGCCGAACGCATAGCGCAGTGTCTGCCCGAGCCGGAAGTTCACCTTGTGGCGGATCAGCCGAACATGGGGCCGCGAGGCGGCGAACGCGGCGGCGATGGCCGGTGTCTCGTCGGTGGAGCCGTCGTCCACGATCAGCATCTCGTAGCGATACCGATCGGTGAGGCCCTCCATGTACTCGTGGATCGCGGTCAGCGACCCCATCAGCAGGAGTGCTTCGTTGTAGGCCGGGATCACCACCGTGACGAGGGGTCGCGGGTCCTGAGCGGCGCTCACCGGGACCGCTCCGTCGCCGGCGTCGCCGATCGGGCCGGGACGACCCGGAGGTCACCGGCCCGGAGGATGGCGTCGGCGTGCTCACCCATCGGGACCACATGGAACTGGCGCCGCAGCTCGTCGACGCAGGCGGCGACGGTCTCGCGCTTGACGGCGCCCGGCATGGTCATCCCCGGGAAGAACGAGAGGGCATCCACGTCGTCGGCTCCCAGGAAGTCGAGTGGATGCAGCAGGATCGAGGGCTCCACGCCACGGAGTCGGCAGAGTCGCAGGGCGTTGGCGAAGTACAGGCGGGCGACCCGGGGCGACACGCTGGCGAGGTACAGCACGTAGCTCACGTGGATCGGCACCCGCGCGAACGGCATCGTGGTGACCGGGATCTCGAGCAGGCGATCCTGCCCCACCTGCCACTGATACGGCTCCACCGGTCGCAGGCCCTCGCGGACTCCCCCGAACAGGTAGCTGCGTTGCTCCCGCTGCTCGGCGGTCAGCTTCGCGCTGCGGAAATAGTAGCGTCGTGCCAGTGGGCCCACGATCGTCGGCAGGGTCGAGGCGTCGTACCGATAGCCGCGGGCGACGAGGACCCGCAATACGTCCTCCGAGAGGCTGTAGCCGGGTCCGCGGAACCCGACCGTCCGCTGGCCCGTGACGTCCTCGATCGCGGCCTCGGTCCTGGCCAGCTCGTCGTCGATCTCCTCGCGGGTGTAGCGATGCAGCCACGGCTGGTGGCGGAAGCTGTGGTTCCCGATCTCGTGGCCGTCGCGCGTGAGCGAGGCGAGCGCCGCCCGGTTCTCCGGCCGCGTGGCGTCGAGCCCGACGATGAAGAAGGTGATGCGCTGATCCCGCGCGGCGAAGAACTCCAGGACCGTCGGCACCAGGACATCGAGATACGTCCGGTAGGCGTCCCAGTCCGGGTCGCCGTGGGTCATCTGGTACGACCACAGGTTGTCGAGGTCCAGCGACAGTGACGCGTACGGCTTGACGCTCACCGGTCGAGCCCCGCGAAGAACTCGTCCACGAGCCCGAGGGTGTCGTTGACGTTGAGCGTCGCGAACGGGAGCTGGGCCGATCCGACGAGGTGGAGTCCGGGCACGCTCGTCGTCATCGGCGGGATGGCTTCGGAGAAGCCGAGGGTGGGGATGGCGAACACGCGCTTCACCCGCGACACCTGGAACGCCAGCACGTCCTCGTCACGCAGGTGCGGATACATCCGCTGGAGGTACGGCCAGAACGCCTCCCGCACGGTGGCGTCGTCGGCGCCCAGGAGCGGGTCGTCCGGCGTGACGTACTTGGGGAGGTACACCAGGGTGTGCCCGCCCACCTCGGCCGGGTCCACGAACGCGGTCATCTCGACGACGGCGGTGAACGGTGTCGCCGGATCCGTGATGTAGGTCAGGTAATAGGGGCCGAGCGGACCGCGCAGCAGCACGGAGGCGCAGACGACACCCATGTACTTGACGGCACGCAGCCGCTCCGTCTCGGCCGGGGTCAGGTCGGGACACAGGTCGGCCGCGAGGCCGCCCGCGGCGGTCACGACCACCTGGTCGAAGTGCTCCACGGCGCCATCGGCATCGTGGACATCGATCCCGCCCTCGGCGCCGCGCCGGACCGAGCGCACCTGGCGCGACGTCTCGATCGTGACGCCGCGCGCCTGCAGGACGGCGGCGTAGGCGTCGATCGTGCTGGCGTAGCCACCAGGGACGTAGCCGAACATCTCCTTCTTGAGCCCGGTCCGGCGAGCGGCATAGAGACGCTGGATCGTCGCCCAGATGAAGGCCGCCGAGGCCTCGCGATACGCCTCGCCGAGCTTGGCCCGCAGGAGCGGCAGCCAGAAGCGGTCGAACGTCCGCCCACCCGACCAGCGGCGCAGCCACGCCTCGACGGGCTCGCGCTCCATCCGTTTCCCGTCTCGGATCCGCGACCCGTAGAAGATCGTGCCGCCGAGCCGGAACTTGTCGAGCAGGTTGAGACCCGGCAGGCGCAGGAACTCCAGCGTGTTCGAGACCGACCGCAGCGTCTGGTCCGTGCCGTAGTACCCGGTCCGGGTCTCCACCCAGCGCAGGTCCCCTTCCAGGCCGACATCGGCCAGCATCGCGCGCGTCCGGGCATCCGAGAGCAGGATCACGTGGTAATGACGATCCCAGACGATGTCGCCGAGGCGCCATGCGGCGGCGAGGCCACCCAGGTTGGGGGCACCTTCGATCAGGGTCACGGTGTCGCCTCGGCCGGCGAGGCGATGGGCGAGTGTCAGGCCGAGGACCCCACCCCCGATGACCGCCCAGCGGGCCATCAGGGCGGTCCCGACTCGGTGACGACGCCGTCGATGACGGCGTAGCGGAGCCCGCACGCGGCGCACGCGGTGTCGGCCACATCGGGCAGCGCGCCATCGACCACGCGCAGGAAGGGTTCGCCGCAGCGGCACACGGCGGCGGCCGTGCGCGCGGGATGCCCGGTCACGAGGTGGAAATCCGGGACGGACCGGGTCACGACGGCGGCCATGCCGATCATCGAGAACCGCCCGAGCTCGATGCCGGGGCCGATGGTGGCCCGGGCGCCGATCGTGGTCCCCTCCCGGACGACCGTCGGGAGCGTGTGCTCGTCGACATCGGACGAGCGCAGTTCCTGCAGGTCGCTGGTCGTCGCTCGCGGGTAGCGGTCGTTGGTGAACGTGGTCCCGGCCGAGATCATCACGCCGTCCTCGATCGTGACGGCGGTGCAGATGTACACGAACGCGTTGATCTTGACCCGGTCGCCGATCCGGACGCCGTAGGCGATGTACGACTTCTCGCCCACGATGCAGTCGCGCCCGATCGTCGTCTCGGGGCCGCGGATGTGGACGTTGTCCCACACCGACGTCCCGGCGCCGATCTCGACGCCGGGTTCCACGAGCGCCGTCGGGTGGACGCGCGTGCCGCTCACGGTCAGGCCTCGGCCACGGGCGCCCAGCCACCGGCGGCGAGCGAGGCGTAGGCCGCATCGATCACGGCGGAGGCGGCGACGGCGTCGTTCGTGGTGACCGCGAGCGGCGCTTCGCCACGGACGGCGCGGCAGAACGCATCGAGTGCCCCGCCCATCGCCGGTCCCTTGGCATAGCCGGTCCCGATGACCTGCCAGTCCTCGCCGTAGCGGCGCCAGGCCGATTCGCGCCACCCGACGCGGATCTCGCCGGTCGTGCCGTACACCCGCAGGAAGTCGGCGAGCGACTTGTCGATGCTCCACGACAGGTCGACGCTCGACTCCGTGCCGCCGTCATGGCGCAGGAACAGGCGGGCCGTGTCGTCCACGCGGAAGCCGGCCGGCCGGGCCGACTCGACCGCGAGGACCTCGCGGATCGGCCCCAGGAGGAAGCGCGCCAGGTCCACCGAGTGCGTGCCGTTGTCGACGAGCACGCCGCCGCCGCTGATCGCGGGGTCGCTGTTCCAGCGACCGGACATGTCGACCCGCGAGGTGAACGCGTTCTCCAGCAGTCGGACCGTCCCGATGGCGTCCTCCGCGATCAGGGCCTTCGCGCGGATCACGTCGTCGCAGAAGCGGAACTTCGTGGCCATCGTGAAGGTGACCCCGGCGCGCTCGGCGGCGGCGACCATCGCGCGGGCGGCCGCGGCATCCACCGCCAGCGGCTTCTCGGAAAGCACGGCGATCCCGCGCTCGAAGAAGACGTCGGCCAGCGACGGGTGGGTCACCGGCGGCGTGCAGATGACGACGGCCTCGATGCCATCGACGGCCGCGAGGTCCGCGGCGTCCGTGAGCGCCGGGCAGTCGAGCGCGGTCGCCATCGCCTCGGCGGCATCGGCCCGCACATCGGCGACGCCCACGGCGACGGCCGTGGCCGAGGTCGGGAGGAGGTCCTGGTAGGCCTTGGCGATCCCGCCCGCACCGACGATCCCGAGTCGGACCTTGCCGGCCATCAGGCGGCCGTCAGCTTCTCGACGGCCTCGGCGATCGACGCCGCGAGGTAGTCGACGTGCTCGGCGGTGTACCGCTCGTTCCACCCCAGGACCAGGGCCTCATCGAGGCCGGCGAACGTGCCCGGGAAACGCTCCGCCGAGTAGTCGACGGCTTCGGGCGCGGCCAGCGTGAACGGCCAGTGGCTGTCCCCGAACGTGACCTGCTCGGCGAAGATGCGGCAGCGGAACGCCGGCTTGTTGATGTAGCGCGGGGCCGCCGCGATGTCGTAGAACTTGAGTTCGGCGGCCAGGGCGGCCGGGCCACCGGGGATCACCGAGCCGTCCACGCGCAGGCAATAGCGCCAGTAGCAATGGACGTCACCCGGCGCGACCACGGGCGTCCCGATGCCGGGGACCTCCGCGAGCTGCACCGACAACCGCTCCGCGTTCGCGATCCGGGTCTGGACGTTCGCTTCGAGCTTGGGCAGCTGGGCGTTGATGACGGCGCTCTGGAGCTCGGTGATGCGGTAGTTCGGGGCGATGAACTCGTGATCGGGCTTCGCTTCGCCGTACGGCCATGCCTTGTTGACGAAGACCCGCATCCGGCGCGCCAGGTCGGCGTCGTTCGTGACCGTGAACCCGCCCTCGCCCGACGTGATGTGCTTGCCCTGCTGGGTGCTGAAGCACCCGATGGCGCCCATCGTGCCCGTGATCCGGCCCTTGCTGCGACCCAGGTAGGACTGGGCGCTGTCCTCGATGACCGGGATCCCGTGGCGCTCCGCGAGCGCGAGGATCTCGTCCATCTGGCACGGATTGCCGAACAGGTGGGTGACGATGATGGCCTTGGTGCGCGGCGTGATCCGGGCCTCGATGGTCGCGGCGGTGACGTTCATCGTCACGGGGTCCACGTCGGCGAAGACCGGGATCGCGCCCTGGTAGAGGATCGGCGTCAGCGCGCCCATATCGGTGATCGCGGTCGTGATGATCTCATCGCCCGGAGCCGGGTCGATGGCGGCGACGGCCACATGGACGGCGGCGCTGCCCGAGGCGCACGCGATGACGTGCTGCACGCCGAGCATCTCGGCAAGCGCCGCCTCGAGCGCCTTGGTCTGGACACCTTTCGTCGCGGTGAGCACGCCGCTCTCGATGACGTCGGTCAGCGCGGCGATCTCTTCGGGGCCGAAGGAGCGGCCACTGGCTTCCTGGTCGGATGGCAACCGGATCTGCGTCACGTCGGTCCTCTGGTGATGACGGTGCGAGCGCCCCCGCGCTCGGCTGGATGACGGCATATCACCGCTGGGGCCGTGTCGGACGGTCCCCACGGTAGTACTGGGACGCCGATTGTCCCATCCCCGATGGGTGGTTGGACATGCTCGATGCGTGATCCGACCCCGTCGAACACGCACGGAGCGCCGTCATCGTGGGCGAAAGTGGTGCCCCCCGGAACCGAACGGGGGTCCTAGCGGCTCCCCGGACCGTCGGCTGGCGTCCGGCGTCCGACGCCATGACGACATCGACGCGCACTGGTGCGCCGGGGAACCTGACGACGGTCCCACCGGCCGATGACCACCGGCCCTCTCGTCAGCGGCGGGCGCGGGCGGCACGCTCCCCGACATGCCGACGTCCCTGTTTCGCCCGTCGTCTCGAGGGTGCCCTGCCGCGCTGGTCTGGGCTGCTGTCGCGTCGACGGTCACGGTCGGGCCGGCGTCGGCAGCCAACCCTTCCCGGACCCATGCCTGAGCCGCGACGCCGGTCGCATGCACCGGTCCCGGTCGTCGCGCTCGCGCTTCTGCTGATCGCGACGGCGGCGCTGGGTGCCGGTGCGGCGTCCGCGGCCGATCGCCCGGTCGGAGCCAGGCCGTCGGCGACCATCCCGGGTCGCGTCGGCTCTCCGCCACCGACGGTGCCCGGGATGCCGGCGAGCCCCATCATCCCGGCAACCAACGTCTGGAACGCGCGGATCGACGGCCGGCCCGTCGCTTCGAACTCCGCGACCATGATCTCGGCGATCGGGCTGACCCGCGGACTGCACATGGACTTCGGGTCGTATGCGGGCTACGGGATCCCGTACCAGGTGGTGTCGGCGTCCACGCCGCGGTCCACCGTGGTCTTCGACTACGACGACGAGTCCGACCACGTCGGCTACCCGATCCCCGCGAACCCCAAGATCGAGGGCGGGTCGGATCGGCACATCCTCATGGTGGACAAGGATGCGTGCCGGCTCTACGAGCTGTTCGCCGCGAGGAAGTCGGGTGGCGCCTGGCACGCAGTGAGCGGCGCCACGTGGGACCTTCGCTCGAATGCGCTGCGGCCGGCAGGCTGGACGAGCGCCGATGCGGCGGGTCTCCCCATCCTGCCCGGTCTCGTCCGCTACGACGAAGTGGCCGCCGGCGCCATCCGCCACGCCCTGCGCTTCACGACCAACCGGACGCGCAAGGCCTATATCTACCCGGCGCGGCACTACGCCAGCTCCTCCACGTCGAGCTCACTGCCACCGATGGGGCTGCGGGTGCGACTCAAGGCGAGCTACGACACCAGCGACTTCTCGCCCCACGCCCGGGTCATCGCCGAGGCCCTGAAGCGCTACGGGATGATCCTCGCCGACAACGGTTCGCCCTGGTACATCAGCGGGGCGAGCGATCCGCGCTTCGATGACGACGTCATGCATGAGCTCGACGTGATCACCGGGCGGGATCTCGAGGTGGTCGACACGACGGGGCTGGTGAACGGGTCGTAGGTCGGCACCGGGGCCGGGGCGCGGCCGTCACGACGTCCCGTGGACTCGCGCGAACGTGCATCATCCACGCATGACCGACCTTCGATCGCGCATCCGCGCCGGCGAGACGCTCATCGGCGTCTTCTCCGATCTCGCCTCGCCGCTCGCTGCGGAGCTGTGCGGGCAGGCGGGCATGGACTGGATCGTGCTTGACCTCGAGCACGGCGCGGCCACCGAAGCCGACCTGCTCGCCCTGCTGTACGCCGTGGGGTCGACCGCGATGGCGCCGATCGTGCGGCCACAGTCGGCGGAACGGCTCCGCGTGGGACGCGCGCTGGACCTGGGAGCCGCCGGGATCATGCTCCCGCAGCTGCAGTCGGCGGCCGCGGTCCGCGAGGCCGTCTCGTACCTGCGCTACCCACCGGTCGGGCAGCGCGGGGTCGCCCTGCGCACGCGCGGCGCCGATATGGGGGCCCTCGCCCACGCCGATGTGGCGCGGGTCGTGAACGAGCGGGTCGTCGGGATCGTGCAGATCGAGGCGCGCGGCGCGGTGGATGCCGCCGACGAGATCGCGGCGATGGACGAGGTCGACGTGCTGTTCGTCGGGCCGGCGGACCTGTCGCACGGCCTCGGCGTGCCGGGCCGCTTCGACGACCCGACCTACCTGGGGGCCCTTGACGCCGTGGTGGCCGCGTGCGAACGGCACGGCAAGGCAGCCGGGATCCTCATCTACGATGCGGCCGCGCTGCCACGCCACGTGGACCTCGGCTTCCGGTTCATCGGCCTCGGGTCCGAGGGGTCGTACGTCAGCGTGGGCGCGCGGGCGATGCTCGCGGCCGCCGGTCGGGCGTAGGCGAACCCAAACCCGCGTAGAGGCCCCGCTCGTCCCGGCCCCTGTGCGTCCGCCTGCTCATCCCTGGCCCGTGTGCGTCGAGCCACACAGGATCGCCACAGGTTCCTCGTCGAGGACCGACGAATCCGGCCGGCGATGTCGGATTCGCGTTCGATCCACGCTCGTTCGTCACGGGATCGTGTGCTCTCATGCACGCGGCAGAGGCGTCCTCACCCTGGGGCGTTCCCGAGCAGGCGGGCCGCCTGCGCATACCCGACGTAGGGACAAGGTGACCGACGGCCGTCCGCCCTGGTTCGGATGAGCCAGTCACGCCGGCGGCTCCGGGGATCGACCATCGCGAGCCCCCGCGGAGCGCTGCGTACCTTGCCGTCGGTGACCACCTGCAGCATGTCGAGCGCTCGCCCCGGGAATGCCTGTCCCAGCAGGTCACGATGCGATCTGACCGTCGCCTCGACTTCCTCGGAAGCAAGGACGATGAGCCACGACACGACGCGGCGCACCGGCCATCCCTGCGTTCTTGCGACATCCCAGGCAAGGCGCTCGTACCACGCGATCTGGCGCTCGACGGCGCCGACATCGTCGAGTCGCGTCTTGCACTCGATGACCAACACCGTGCCGGACCGCGGGTCGAACGCCAGCAGGTCGATCCACCCTCGATGATGCCCGGTCTCGATCAGGACTTCCCGGACGACCCGCCATCCCGCCCCGCGCAGGCGCCGCCCGACGTAGGCGGAACACCGTGCGTGGACGAGGTCGCGGCTGACGGGTTCGCCATGGATGATCGGTGGCTGGACGGCGAGGCTCAGACGCAGGCCGAGTGCGTCGGCGATGCGCTCCACCAGCGCGAGTGACGGCGTCTCGCGTCCTCCCTCGACCTTCGCGTAGTGCGCCCGCGAGACGCCCGCCCGGGACGCGACCTGCTCCTGGGTCAGGTCAAGCGAGATCCGCACGGAGCGACACGCTTCGGCGAACGACGTCTGGATCAGGATCGAGGTCGCCATGAGCGCCATCCAAGCAGATGGTGCTCACCTGACGCGTTTCTCGCGTTGCACTGGCGGTCACTTCGGCTCGGCCCATGCCGCAGTGGGATCGATGTGCGTTGGACCACACGCGATCGCCACAGATCCCTCGTGGTGCACCTGCGGATTCGACCGAGATCGCACGATTCGCGTGGACACCACGCTCAGCCGTCGCGGATCTGTGTGGCTGAATGCACGGACGGCCCGAGCCGCTGGCGGTCAGGCGTGCGTGCCACGCCCGCACGCCCAAGTCAGCCCTCCACTTCGGAGTCGAGTGGGGTCGCCGGTTCGGGTGCGCCACGCGGACGCGGCCCCGTCTGCGCGATGACCACCCCGACCAGGATCAGTGCCGCCCCCACGAGCTGCATCGGCGTGAGGCGCTGGTCCAGCACGAGGGCCGCCAGCGCGACGATGTACACCGGCTCCACCGTGCTCACCAGGGCCGCCTGGGCCGCGCCAAGCCGGCGCGCGCCGGCGTAGAACGTCTGGATCGCAAGGAACGAGGCCACGAACCCGATCGCGATGAGCCCGGGCCAGGCGGCCTCGGGCACGCCCGCCGGGTCGAGCGGCCGTCCGACCGCCGCGCCTCCCGCCGCGAACACCAGCCCGGTCGCGGTCATCATCACGGCCGTCGTCACCGCGGCATCCCCGGCGGACGGGTCGCGCTCCGGCGTCTCGCTCCCGAGCCGATCCCGGCGTTCCCCGGACAGGCGGGCCGACAGGATGATCCAGACCGAGTAGATGAATGGCGACAACATGACGAGCGCGATCCCGGTCCATGGTGGCGCCTCGGACACGTCGATCCCGCCCAGGGCCAGGACGACGCCCACGAGGGCGAGCCCAAGCGCGATCCACGGCCGTCGCCCTGGCAACCGCGTCGCGAACCGCAGGGACAGCACGGCCACGATGACCGGGTACGTGTACACGAGCACGCCGGCGAGGGCGGCGGGTACGGTCTCCAGAGCCGCGTAGTACGTGCCCGAGTTGCCGGTGTACAGGGCACCCAGACCCAACGCGATCGCGACCTGGCGGCGTGAGAGGCGGCGCACCGCCGCCCGACGGCCCGCCGAGACCGCCACCCAGGCCCAGGCCAGTGTCGCCCCGATCAGGAACCGCCAGCCGACGAGCGTCAGCCAGTCCACCCCGGTCTCGTAGACGGGGGCCGCCAGGATCGTTCCCGAGCCGAACCCGGCCGCGGACACGAGCACGAGGGCGATCCCCGCGAGGCGACGTCGATCCATGGCCGCGCGAGGCTACCAGTCCGCACCCATCGCGCGCGGGTTGCGTCTACACTTCAGACCGTGTCCGAACTCACCGAAAGCGCCGTCGCGCGCCGCGTCCCGGCCCTGACCGAGGAGCGACTTCGCGTCCTCACCCGCCGCCAGCCCGTCACCGTGCTCCCGGGAACCAGCCTCGCCGAATGCCTGCGTGCGATCCAGGGCACCGGGACCGGCGACTCGGTGTTCGTGTGCGAACCGGACGGACGGCTCGTCGGGGTCCTCGCGGAGCGCGACATCTTCGCCCGCATCGTGGGTCGCGACGTGGACATGAGCCAGCCCGTCGAGTCGATGATGACGACCGATCCGCGCACGCTGGATCTCGACCAGACCATCCGCGACGCCATCGACCTCATGCAGACCGGCCGCTACCGCAATGTCCCGACGGTCGATGAACGCGGTCGTCTGGCCGGGGTCATCCGCCAACAGGACATCATCAAGTACCTCGCCGAGTCGTTCCCGGAGGAACTCCTCAACCTCCCGCCTCGGCCGCATCAGCGCATGAAGGAGCCGGAAGGGGCGTGACGACCACGAGGGAGCCCGAGCTCCCGACCCAGGAACTCGAGCGGGTCACGATCCGCTTCGCCGGCGACTCCGGCGACGGGATGCAGCTCACCGGCACCCAGTTCACCCGGACGGCCGCGGTCTTCGGCAACGACATCAGCACCCTGCCGGACTTCCCGGCCGAGATCCGCGCCCCGGCCGGCTCGCTGCCGGGCGTCAGCGGCTTCCAGATCTCGTTCAG
>CAYVJP010000025.1:0-7617 GCA_964451745.1 uncultured Anaerolineaceae bacterium
CAAGGTCGCGACCGCGGCGTCGTGACCCAGGGCGAGCGCCGACTCGAGGCACCGCATCGACGCGGGGGCAGCCGCCCCCGCGTCGTCGAGCGTCTGGCGGTCGTCGCCTATCGGGCCACGGCGCGTCTCCTCGCGGTCCTGCCGCCCGGTCCCACGGCCGCCGTGCTCGGCGGGCTTGCCCAGGTCTCGTATCTCGTCTGGCCCACCAAACGACGCTGGTCGAACCGCAACTTCGGTCACGTCCTGGGCCTCGCGCCCGACGACCCGCGCGTCCGGCGCCTGGCGCTCCGGGCGTATCGGGCCTACGGTCGGTACCTCGTGGAGCTCATGCGCCTGCCGACGATGTCCGCGGACCGCGTCGCGCGTCTCGTCCCGGATCTCGACGCGGAAGACGTCCGCCGGCTCAAGGATGACGCACCGAACGGTGGCGGCCTCATCCTGGCCGTCGCCCACATGGGCAGCAATGAAGCCGTGGCCGCATCGATCGCGGAGCACGGCATGCCGATCAGCGTCGTGGCCGACGACTCGTCGTTCCCCGAACTGTTCGAATTGCTCCGGCGCCAGCGCGAGGCGTGGGGCGTGACGATCATCCCCTGGCGCAACCTGCGGGCGATCTTCGGCGTGCTCCGGCGGCGCGAGATGCTCGGATTGCTCGTGGACTGGGGCTATCGCGCGGATGGGATCCCGGTCCGCCTGTTCGGGGCCTGGACCGCGCTCCCGGCGGGTCCCGCGACACTCGCCGCCAAGACGGGCTCGCGGATCCTGCCCATCACCATCCGGCGCCAGCCCGACGACACCTTCCTCGTGACCTGGCCGGATCCCATCGATGTCGCGTCGTCCGACCCGGCCGACCTCCAGCACGCGACCCAGGCCATCGCCGATGCGCTCGCGGCCAACATCGGGGCCGCGCCGGACCAGTGGTACAGCTTCAAGCCGATCTGGCCGGCGGACCCGGCGGAGATCGCCGACCTCGAGCGCCGCGCGCGGCTGATGCAGGCCGGGATCCCCGACCCGGGTCCGAGCACCGGCGCGGCTCCCGGTTCGGCCGCGTCGATCGCCGCGACGTTATGACCCGCCGCGCCATCGTCGGACGGGTGCGCGGTCGAGCGCTGATCGCGGCGTCCTGGCTGGCCTGCCGGCTCCCGGAGGGCCCGCTCGTCCGCCTGGCCGAGTTCGCGGGCGACCTCTGGTACCGCGCGACCCCCGATCGCGCCGCGCAGGCACGGCGCAATCTGCGCCGCGTCGCCGTCGTCCTCGAGGCGCGAGGGCGCGGCCCGGCCGACGTCCGCGCGGCCGCCACGGATCCGCGCGCGCTCGAACGCCTCGTCCGGCGGGCGTACCGACATGCCGCGCGCTACTACCTCGAGGTGGCTCGGACGCCGGCGATCCGGCCGGAGGACATCGAGACCCGGATGCTCGTCGAGACGCCGGACGTCGTCGACGAGGCGCTCGCCGGCGCGGCGGTCATCTTCGTCGGCCTCCATTTCGGGGCCATCGAACTCCCCGGTCTCCTGCTGGCAAGCCGGGTGGGCGGGGCGGTGGGACCGATGGAGACCATCGACGACCCCGGCCTGCAGGACTGGTTCGTGCGAACCCGCGGGGCCATGGGCCTGCGCATCGTCGGGCTTCGTGAGGCCCGACGCGAACTCCTGGCGGCGCTCCGGGACGGCACGAGCGTCGGCCTCGTCGGTGATCGAGACCTGACCGGCGGCGGGACCCTGACCGAGCTCTTCGGGTCCCCCGCGACCCTCCCCCTAGGCCCGGCCATGCTGGCAGCCGAAAGCGACGCCCCGGTCTATGTGATGGGCGTCCGGCGCACCGGCGTGGGCCGCTACCGCGGACGCCTGGAGCGGGTCGCGGTGCCGCGCGACGGCACGCGACGCGAGCGGGTCACCACGATCACCACGAGGATCGCCACCGCCTTCGAGCGCATCGTCGAGGATGCCCCGGAACAGTGGTGGGCCGTGTTCTTCCCGATCTGGCCCGATCTCGAGGCCGAGGTCCACGGCACGTCGCCGGAGCGCTTGCGGTGACCGGCGATCGGCTCGGGCGTGCCGACCTGCACATCCACACCGTCGCCTCCGACGGGACCGCCGATGTGGCCGCGATCCTGGAGCACGTGGCCGCGCTGGGGACCCTCGATGTCATCGCCATCACGGACCACGAGCGGATCGATGCGGCCCTCGCGGGGCGGGCGCTGGCGCTCGATCGCGGGCTGCCCTTCGAGGTCGTTGTCGGCGAGGAGGTGACGACCCTCGGCGGACACCTCCTGGCCCTCGGCATCGAGCGACCCATCCGTCCCTACCGATCGATGCGCACCACGATCGCCGACATCCACGACGCCGGTGGCCTCGCCATCCCGGCCCATCCACTGGTCCCGTTCCCCTTGTGCGCCCAGGGATGGGTCCTGCGACGCCTGCTCGACGACCCGGATCCCGCGGTCCACCCGGACGCGATCGAGGCATTCAACCCGACGGCGCTCGGCCGACCGTGGCACGATCGTGTCGTGCGCTTCGCCGAACGGCATGGCTTGTCCAGGGTGGGGAACAGCGATGCCCATGCCCTGGAGGCCATCGGCGTCGGCTGGACCACGTTCCCGGGGCGGTCCGCGGCGGACCTGCGGGCGGCGATCGCGGCCGGCACGACGAGCCACAACGGGTCGTTCCACGGGACGGCCGGTCAGGTGAGCGTCTTCGGGCAACAGCTCGCGAAGCGCGCGCGCGATGCGCGCGACGAGGTCGCGGGCCGCGTGCGGCGCGATGGTACCGGGCGCGATCATGGCTACCCCGGTGGCCGTGCCCGACCGCCGCGGTTCGAGCCCCCGGCCCCATCCGACGAGACCGGGTCATGAAGATCGGCCTCGTCTGTCCGTACATCTACCCCGAGAACGGCGGCGTCGCCCAGCACGTCCGGTTCCTCTACGAGAACCTCCGGCTGCGCGGTCACGATGTCCGCGTCCTGACGGCCAGCCACGGTCCGCAGCGATCGTCCGAGGGCGACATCATCCGCCTCGGGGTCGGGTTCTCGGTGCCCATCAACGCGTCGGTCGGCACGCTGACCTTCTCGCCGCGCTATCTCTCGCAGATCGGCGCGATGCTCGATCGCGAGCAGTTCGACGTCCTCCACTTCCACGAACCCTTCGTTCCGTTCCTGTCGCTCTTCCTGCTCCGCGAATCGCAGAGCGTCAACGTCGCCACGTTCCATGCCTATGCCGGCTTCTCGCCGTCCTACGAGTTCGGGAGCCGGGCGCTGCGGGGCTACGCCGCGCGCCTGCACGGGCGGATCGCGGTCAGCGCCGCCGCCCGCCACTTCATCGACCGCTTCTTCCCGGGCGACTACAAGGTCATCCCCAACGGCGTGGATGTGGGGCGGTTCGCCAACGCCGTCCCGATCGCCCGCTGGCAGGACGGCACGCGCAACCTCCTGTTCGTCGGTCGGCACGAGCCCAGGAAGGGGCTGCTGGACCTGCTCAAGGCCCATCGCATCCTGCGCAAGACCGGGTCTGGATCGCGCCTGCTGATCGTCGGCTCCGGGCCGCAGGAACGTGAGGCTCGGCGGTATGTCGCGACCCGCGGCCTGCAGGCCGTCGAGTTCCTGGGCCGCGTGTCGGACGCGCAGAAGGCCCAGCTCTTCCGCACGGCCGACGTCTACGCCTCGCCGGCGACGGGCGGGGAGTCGTTCGGGATCGTCCTGCTCGAGGCCATGGCCGCCGGGACGCCCATCGTCTGCTCCGACATCCACGGCTACAAGGGCGTGGTCCGGCGAGGTCGCGAGGGCCTGCTGGTCCCGCCACGCGAGCCCAAGGAGCTCGCGATCGCCATCGATCGGCTGCTGCGCGACCCGGCCCTGCGCGAGCAGATGGGCGCCGCCGGCCTGGCGCGGGCCGAGGAGTTCAGCTGGCCGCGCGTCACGGCCAAGGTGGACGACTACTACGGCTTCGTGATCCGCCGACTCGCGGCCGGCGGGAACCTGCCGGCCGGGTTCCGCGCCGAGGTGCCTCAGGCGCCCCCGCCGCTCCGGGCAAGACCGTCCGCCGGATCGCCGGACACGGAGCCGCTCCCGGTCGCCGCCTTCGACTCGGCCAATGCGAGTCGCCACGCTGCCGCGGAGTAGGCGACGACGAGACAGGTCACGGCGATCGCAGCCGTCAGGATCGCCAGCGTCGGCGAGAACAGGGGGCTCGGCAGGTTGCGGTCGGCCGTGCTGACGGGGAACTGGAACGCGTACAGGTACGTGGGGAGCAGACCCTGGTACGCGTTGGCCACCACCGACGGCAGCGGCAGCGCCGAGATGTTGGGGTAGACGACCGCGAACCAGGCCACGACGGCGACCAGCAGGCCCATCACGTAGCGGCGGGCATCGCGGGCCGCTACGACCTGCGCCGCGAAGTACGCGAGCGGCAGGCCCACGATCACGGCGATCGGCTCCACCGGCACCTGGCTCAGCGTCAGGATGGCGGTCTCGGGGAGCAGGGCGGCGGCCGCGAACCCGATGGCGACGCCGATGGCCGCGATGATGAGGCCGCGGAACGAACCCGCCGTCGCCTCGCGACCCTCTTCGGCCTCGTGCTGGAGGGCGAGGACGCCGCGTCCCAGCACCACGGCCCCGACGGCCACGACGACCAGCAGCCCGAGGGTCCGGACGGTCAGGACGAAGTCCGGGATGACGGCCGGGCACGCTGCGGACCCCGGGTTCACCGATTCGACCCCCACGAACGCGCACAGGGGTCGCGAGAGCACCCACATCAGGGCCGGACCGACGATCGCGACGCCGGCGGCGATCCGCGCCCACATCCAGGTCCGCCGGGTCGGGCCGTTCCACAGCTCGGCCACGAAGTAGGCGAGCGCCATCACGACGAACGGCAGCGCGGTGTAGTAGTGGTACTGGAACGCCGCCCGATCGATCCGCGCCCAGGGGATCCACTGCGCGGCGAACCCGATCGCGATGAGGGCGAGGGCGAGGCTGCGCCGACGGAACGCCATGATCGAGACGAAGGCCATGGCCGGCACGCCGAGCCACCAGATCACGAGGTTGCCGGCGTCGTAGATCGCGGCGGTCGTCCCGCCCGCGAACGAGTCCTGGTAGAACCACACCGGCTTGAGATCGAACGGCCAGGCCCACCATGGCGACGAGGCCGGGTGCGGTGCCGTGAGCCCGTTGTGGTAGCCGTACATCTGCGCCGTCAGCTCGAGGAGCGTCTGGCCGTCGTGTCCCGCGGGGACGCCGGTCCACAGCTGATGCCCATCGATCATCGCCCAGGGGATGTACGAGATCACGTAGACCACGAGCGGGATCGCCACGAGCGAGAGCGCCGCCCAGACCAGCGGGAGGCCGAGCAGCCAACCGGGCCGGAGCCAGCCCGAGGGCGGCGGCGCGGGCGACTCGAGGACGTTGCGCGGGTCGTCGGGACCGGGCGGCGTCGCCAGCGGGCCATACCCGACGCGACCGCCGACCCAGAAGGCGCCGGCGACCACGAGCGAGCCGCACGCGAGCGCGAACCCCAGGTAGAGCGGCGTGAGGGCCAGCGACCCGACGGTGATCGTCGAATCGATGCGACCGGTGGCGAGGGCACCGAAGAACACCAGCGCGCCGGCGGCCGCCGGCGCGAGCAACGCGAGCCACTGCTCCTCGTCGGTCCAGGCCACCGGGTGGTACACGGCCACCACGACCGCCAGGAGCGTGAGCGCCACCATGATGACGAGGAAGGTCACGTTCCCGATGCCCTGGCCCTCGGGCACCGCGAGCGCGATATAGCCGAGCACGCTGGTGATCCCGATCAGGCCCAGGATGGCCACGACCCGGCCGAGCGCGCTGCGGACGAGCAGCAGCAGCACGAGGGCACCGATCGCATACGCGGCGACCCACTTCGACGCGAGGGCAAGCCCCATGAGCAGGCCGATGACGGGCATGGCTATCCAGAACGCCGCCCGGCCGCGCCACCACCCGGTCCAGACGGCGGCGAAGATCGTATACGCGGCCATGATGAAGAGCCCGACATAGACATCGTTCATCCCGATCCGCGACTGCACGAACAGCATCCCGTCGAGCACGACGAGGGCCGCCACGAGCCCCGCGACGAGCCGGCGACGGAACAGGATGCGCGTCAGCAGGTAGAGGCAGGCGGCCATGAGGGCGCCCGCGATGACGCCCGGCAGGCGCCAGGCGAACGCGTGCGACCCGAGCGCGATCGATGCCGTCGCGCCGTCGTCGCCGAAGACGAGGAGCTCCTGCCGGTCGTCGCTCACGTATGCCGGCTCGACATCCATGACCCATGCGGCCGGGGCCATGCCGTCGGGAAGGGCGGCGTCGGCGAAGACCGCGTTCCCGTGCGGCTCCACGACATAGACGGTCCAGTCGTCGGTGGCAGCCCCGGTGGCTCCCGGGGCGCGGCCCAGGATGTGGACCTGCTGGGTCGCCTCGTCGTACGCGACCCGCGTTCCGGGCGCCGGCAACGGGTCGCGTCCATCGCTGACGGGTCCGTCCTCGGCCTTCTCCCCGCCCACCACGATCACGTCGTACCCGGGATCATCGAACGGACCGCTGGTCACATAGAGCTTCGGGTCATCGATGCCGGTCACCATCGCCAGGCCGTGTGCTCCGCCCTCCATCGCGATCTCGCTCGACACCCCCGTCGTCGCCGGATCGATGAAGGCGACGCCGTCCTCGGTCGCGACCGCGACCCGAGGCAGCTCCACGACTTCCACGCCCGCCAGTCGGCCGTCGGTGATGGCCTCGTCCACGGACGTCCGCGTGTCGCCACTCCCCGGGCTACCCAGCACGACCTGGCCGTCGGGGTCCGTCGCGCCATCGAGGAGCGCCTGGTACTCGGCGGCATCGCCATCGAGGAGTTCCGCCAGCGTGGAGGCGACCGCCGCGGGGTCATCGACGGCGGCGGGCACCGCCACCAGCGCATCGCCACTGCCGGCCGCCGCGACATCGGCGATACCGGGCAGGTCCACCGCGCCGCGGATCGTGCCGTCCGCGGCATCCAGCGAGGTCAGGCGCCCGTCCGATGCGGCGATGATCGTCGCGCCGTCGTCGGTGACGAGGAGATGCGCCACGGCATGGTCCACCTGCCCCAGGTCGAGCGGGGCCAACCCCTCCTCGAGCCCGATCGCTGTCAGGTCGATGGTCGCGATGCCGCCGTCATCGGACCCGACGATGAGCTGATCGGCGGTCGGATCGACCGCGACGGAGCTCGATCCCGGCGCCGGGACGACCCCGATGAGCTCGCGCGAGCGCAGGTCGTACGTCCGGATCTCCGTGCCCGTCGCGACGTGGACCCGTTCGCCCGCACGCTCACCGGTCACGGCGTCCTCGCGCCGATGCTCGATCGCCGCCGCCCGGACCGGCGTGCCGAGCGCGCTCGTCGCGCGCACGTCGTCCTCACCCCACAGCACGATGCCGCCGGCCATCGCGTACTTGGCCAGGTGCGGGTGGGTCCACTCGTAGATGTCGTGGTCCAGGCCGTACCGCCAGCCCTGCAGGAACTCGGCCGCCGTTCGCGCGTGGTAGACCTCGTCGAAGTGCATCTGGTACGGCTCGGCGAGCCGGAATGTGCGCATCCCGAGGGTCGCGAGCAGGAGGACGGCGATGAACCAGACATCGAGCCGGTCC
>CAYVJP010000025.1:7627-19786 GCA_964451745.1 uncultured Anaerolineaceae bacterium
CACCCTCGCGGGCGAGTGCAGCACTGCGGTCGGCCCGTGCCGGACGCGCGCGCAGTCGATCGCCGAACCAGCCGCTGAAGCCCGCCTCGCTGAACGATCGCGACCCCGTCCACGAGGGGTAGATGGGCGTCGCAAGGGCGGCGGCGGTGCCCGGTTCAGCGGCCGACCCGGCCAGGGGGGCCGGCGCGGATCCGAGGGGCTCGTCCGCCGACGTCCGTCGCGCGCGCGACGGCGACGCGAGCTCCGCCTCCGGGCCTGCGGCCGCCAGGTCCGCCGCGAGTCGCTCGCGGCCGGCGGCGCGCAATTGGATCAGCGCCCAGACGAACACCGCCGTGTGCATGATCGCGATCGTCACGACCCCGGCTGGCGAGCGGATGGCCTCGCCGATCCCGAGCCAATCCACGACCGGGTTCGTCGACGGGTCCTGTGGCGGATAGAGCGTGGTCAGGACCACGTACATGTTGAGGAACGTCGCGACGCTCATGACCACGTAGGCGACGCGCCAGCGGAACGAGATCGCGAACAGGATGGCGCCCAGGGCGAAGAACGGGAATCCGTACCGCTCGTGGACGCGCGTCGGCGCCGCGAAGAACGCGATGGCGAGGACGGACAGGGCGACGAGCAGGGTCAGCCGGTCGGGGCGGCGGGCCGCGACGACCAGCACCCCGACGATCGTCGCCACCAGGAGCGCGGCCCCGACCGCCACCGCCGGGATCGGCCCGAAGGTGGTCGTCCCCGACGTACAGCGCGAGGCCTCCACCGCCAGCGAGTCGCACATCCAGAGTCCGGAGTTGGCCAGGCCGTTGCCGAGATCGCCCGGCACCACGGCCCAGGCGTTGTACGCATTGACGGTCAGGTACGGGTAACCTCCGCCGGCCAGCACGATCTGCTCGATGAGACCGGACGAGAAGAACGGAGCGTCGGTCTGCGGGACGAGCACCGTCAGACCGAACGGCAGGCACAGCAGGACCGCGGTCAGATACCCCGCCGCACCGGTCGTCAGGATCCGCCACGGCGACCCTGTCCGTGCCTCCCAGCGGCGGATGCGCGCGAGCCAGCCGTCGCCGTCACCGTCACCGGGCGCCGCCCCGGCGTCGATCGGCCACAGGGCGCGTCGGATCGTGACCACGGCCACCAACGGCACCAGGATCCCGAGTTGTGGCTTGATCAGGGCCGCGATCACCGTGTAGATGGCGGCGCGCTCGGGGTGGTCGCGCCACAGCTCGCGCAGGGCCAGGAGCAGGAAGAGCACGCCGAACGAGTCGACCTGACCCCACACGACGCTGTCGAACCAGAAGACCGGGTTGACCACGACCACGGCCGCCGCGAGGAGGGCCAGCCGGTCGCGGCCGCCGAGCTCGCGCACCATCGACCAGACGAGCCAGGCGATCCCCAGGTCGGCCAGGATCGGCGGGATCTTGATGAGGTCCCCGACGCTCCCGAACACGCTGCCGACGGCTCCCACGAGCCACAGGACATACAGGTAGCCGGGCGTGTAGTCGTGGAAGAAGTCCCGCTCGTAGAAGCCGTACAGCCCTTCGTCGAACAGGTTGGCCGCCCACGCGCGGAAGCTCGACAGGTCCGTGTCAAAACCGGAGCCCGGGAGCAGGTATGCGATGATGACGCGGAGGGCGAGCCCGAGCGCGAGGACGATCAGGATCGCGCTGACGGCTCCCTGTGTCCCGGTCGACCGCGTTGGCGCTCCCGTGCCTCGCTCAAGCCCGCCGGATGCGGGGCCAGTCACCGGGAAAACGGCTCCTGCACGAGCGTGGAAGGTGGATCGGAGCGTAGCACAGGGTCGCCCGGCAGACTCCGGAGCGAGCCGTTGGGGAGAGCCGCGCACGGACCGCTGGCTGGCGATGGCGGCCGGCGGCCTGCTCGTGCTCTGCGCGCTCGTCATCTACCTCGCGACGCAGACCGACCGGTTCTACGACCACTTCGTCTGGCAGGCGGCCGCGTATCTCGAGGGCCACGCGGCCATCCGCTACCCCGTCTGGGAGATCCCCGGGGGGATCGGCAACTTCTTCTTCCAGGATGTGCTTCCCGTCGTATCGACCGACGGCGTGTCGCGCGCGCTGCTGCCGTTCCCGCCCCTCCCGGCCGTCCTGCTGGTGCCATTCGTGGCGGTCTGGGGTCATGGCACCGATGACCAGACGCTGTTCACCGCGCTCGCGGCCATCGATATCGGCATCTGCTGGTGGATGCTGGGGCAGCTCGCGGTGCGTGCGCCGATCCGCCTGGCGACCACGATCTTCTTCGCCTTCGGGACGGTCTTCTGGTACACGGCCCAGCTGGCCACGACGTGGTACCAGGCGCACGTCGTCGCGGTCGGGCTCACGATGCTCGCGGTCGGGCTCGCCCTCCGGGCGGACCCATCGGCCCAGGACGACGAGCCGGAGCGCGACGCCGACGGCGCTGCGCCGCTCGCCGACGCCCCGGCGGCGAGGTGGCGTGACCGCCTGGCGATCGATCGACGCCAGTTCGCGGCCGGCCTGCTGTTCGGTCTCGCCTGCACGGCTCGCCTGACCGTCGTCTTCGCGGCGCCGTTCTTCATGCTCGTCGGGAGTGGCGGCACCTGGTGGCGGCGCAGCTGGTCGGCCGGGCTGGGTGCCGTCATCCCCGTCGGCCTCCTGCTCGCCTATAACGTGGCGACCGCGGGCGCGGTCCTGCATCCCGCCTACGACTACCTGTACCGGCAGGAGGCGGCGGCGTACCGCGCGCTCGGCTACGAACCCGATTGGGCGGTGGAGGATCCACGCTACCTGCCTCGCAACGCCGCGATCATGTTCCTCACCTTGCCTGACCTGTTCCCGGCCACCCTGCCCGACAGCTTGGGCGTCAACGCCACGCCCGTCTGCCAGGAACCCGGCGCGACGCGCGGCCTGTTCGACCGGAGCTGCCCCCTTGCCGTCCCCCGCGACATCGGGATGAGCGTGCTCCTGACGAGCCCCGCCTTCCTTCTCGTGCTGCCCGCCCTGCGGCGATACGGTCGCCGCCGCCTCGTCACCGGAGCGGCGCTCGCCATCCTCCTGGTCGTGATCGTCAACCTCATGCACTTCAGCCAGGGCTGGGTCCAGTTCGGCTATCGATTCAGCAATGACGTGGTGCCCTTCGCGCTCGTCCTCGTCGCCGTCGGTGCCCAACGCCTCGTGGATGACGGCCACCGCTGGGCGATGCCGCTCATCGTCGGTCTCGTCGTCCTTTCCGTGGCGATCAACGCGTGGGGCGTCGCGTGGGGACGGCTGCTCGGATGGTGACGCCATGAACGCCCGCACCGTGGCCCGGGTCGGCGCTCCGATCGCGGTCGGGATCGTGGCCTTCGTGGCGATCCGCGCGACGCTGCTCCCCGACGTGGACTTCTGGGACACCGGCGAGCTCCAGACCGTCGGGCCACTCCTTGGCACCGCCCACCCCACCGGCTTCCCCACGTACGTGATCTCGGCGTGGATCGCCAACCTTCTGCTGTCCCCGTTCGGCGAGCCCGCGCTGCGCATGAACCTGTACTCGGCGCTGTGCGTCGCCATGGCCGCCGCGGTGACGGTCGACCTGACCCGCGCGCTGACCCGGTCCGTGGTGCTGGGCATCCTGGCCGGCATCGGGCTCGCCTTCACCGACATCGTGTGGTCGATCGGCACCCATGCCGAGGCGCATTCGCTGCACCTGCTGCTGGTCGCCATCGTGTTCCGCCTCCTCGTGGCCTGGGAAGCCGGGCCACCCGGTGGGCGGCGGGACCGGCTCCTGGTCGCGGCCGCGGTCGTCTACGGGCTGGCGATGGGCAATCACTCGCTGACCCTGCTCCTGGCTCCGGCGATCGGGATCTACATCCTCGCGGTGGATCCCGGCATCCTGCGCCGCCCGCGATTCATCCTGGTCTGCGCGCTCGCGGTGATCGGCACGGCCGCCCTGGTCTTCCTCCAGTTGCCGCTGCGGGCCGGCCCGTTCCGGGCGCCGCTGGTCTACGGCCGTCCGGAGACCTGGGACGGGTTCTGGTACATCGTGCTCGCCGAGCAGTTCCGGGGCAGCCTCGTCTCTCCCTTCAGCGACGTCTCGGGCAAGGTCGGCGAACTCGTGGATCGCACCGTCGCGGGTTTCGGGCCGCTCGCCGCGCTGATCCCGGTCGGGTTCATCGCCACGGCCTTCGTGCGGCCGCGCTGGGTGATCCTGAGCGGCGTGTCCATGGGGATCACGTGCCTGTTCGCACTGTCCTACGTGAACGCGGACATCGGGCGGTACTACCTCGTTCCCGCGCTCATCGCCTGGACCTGGCTGGCGATCCTCGTGGGGGCCGTCGCGTCCTCGGTCACCGCCGACGCCGACCCGGATCCGCTCGACGGAAGCGACGGATCGCTTCTCCGACCGAGGGTCATCGCGACGACGGTCCTCGCGGTGCTCCTGCTGGTCCCGACCGGGCTGGCCCTGGGGGCCCGCGCGGACCAGGTGGATCGCAGCAGCGACCTGGCCGCCCGGCGGTGGCTCGACCGGACCCTCGCGTCGCTGGAACCCGACGCGGTCGTCGTCAGCTGGTGGTCGTTCTCGACCCCGCTATGGTACGCACAGCACGTCGAGGGTCTGCGGCCCGACATCGCCATCATCGATGACCGGACCCGCCTCGATCAGGACCTCGGAGAGATCTACGACGTGATCGATGACAACCTTGCGACGCGCCCCGTCTACGTCATCCGGGCCGATCCTCGCGAGATCGCGGAGCTCGAGCGACGCTACACGCTCGAGCCGATCGACGGTCCGGACGCCCGGTTCATGACGCGGGTCGTGGCACCGCGCGAGGACCCCGCGTGAGCGTCCTGGACGCGACGGCGGCCGCACCTCCGCCGGCGGCGCGCCTCGCCCGGCTTTCGTACTTCTTCCCCGCCCACAACGAGGAGGCGAACCTCGCGGGGCTCGTGGAGGAGGCGCTGGACGTGCTGCCGACGCTCGCCGAGACCTTCGAGATCATCGCCGTGGACGACGGTTCGCGCGACCGCACGAAGGCCATCGCGGACGAGCTCGCGGCTGCCCACCCGGGGGTCGTGCGTGTGGTCCACCACCCGCTGAACCAGGGCTACGGAGCGGCGTTGCGCTCGGGATTCGCGGCGGCCCGGTACGAGCTGGTCGCCTTCACCGACGGGGATCGACAGTTCCGGATCGAGGATCTCGCGCGGCTGACCGCACGACTCGCCGAGCCGGACGCGCCCGATGTCGTCGCCGGGTTCCGGATCAAGCGGGCGGACCCGCTCATCCGGACGGTCTACGCCCGGGCGTACCGGCTGGCCAACCGGTTGTTCTTCGGGTTGACCGTGACGGACGTGGATTGTGCCTGCAAGCTGCTCCGCCGCGACGCCCTCGAAGGGCTGCGCGTCGAATCTGGCGGGGCGTTCTTCTCCGCCGAGCTCCTGATCAAGCTGCGGGTGGCGGGGCGATCCATCGTCGAGGTGGGCGTGCCTCACTACCCCAGGACCGCCGGGTCGCCGACCGGCGCCCGACCGCAGGTGATCGTCCGGGCGATCCGTGACTTCTGGCGCCTCCGCCTGCACATGTGGGTGAACCGCGACCGCGCCCTGCGCCGCGGCGAGCCCATCCTGCGCGACCCGGCCTGACCGTCGGTCGCCGAGCGCGGGCTGCGCGGCGTCGACCCACGGCAGCCCCTCCACCGTTCGACGTGGATCAGCAGCCGCGACCCTCGGCGTCGGGGTCCACCTCGAGCGAGTTCACGAAGTCGCGGAAGACGTCCAGGCGCGGGTCCACGATCTGCTCGCCCGTGGACTCGAGCAGGCTCCCGGTGCCTTCCTCCTCCTCCCCAAGGCCGCCGTCCGCCCCGAGCCCCGCCTGGTCGAGGACCGACGGCGCCGCGAAGATGGGTGCGCCGACCCGGACCGCGAGCGCCAGTGCATCGGACGGTCGCGCGTCCACCTCGCCGACCTGCCCGTTGCGCTCCACGAAGAGCCGGGCGTGGAAGGTCTCGTCGGCGAGGTCGGAGATGACGATCCGCGACACCTTCGCCTCGACCGCCTCGAGCGCCGTCACGAACAGGTCGTGGGTCAGGGGCCGCTCGGGCGTCAGGCCCTGGAGCCGCATCGCGATGGCGCTGGCCTCCCAGGGTCCGATCCAGATGGGCAGGTAGCGGTCACGCCCGGTCTCCTTGAGGATCACGACGTGGCGGCTGGAGAGCATGTGGACCCGTACGCTCTCGACGACCATCTCGATCAGGGCGTCGTCGTCCATCGGCGGATTATCCCACGCTCGCCGGACGGCGCAGGACCCGGGTCAGGAGCCAGGCGACGCCAGCCCCGAAGGCGAACCCGCCGATGTGCGCGAAGAACGCGACACCGCCCGCGTCCGTGAGTCCGAGCGACGCGATGCCGTCGATGATCTGCAGGGCGATCCAGAACAGCAGGACGATCACCGCGGGCACGTCGATCAACTGGTAGAAGAACCCCAGGAAGACCAGGGACGTGATCCGCGCCCGAGGGAACAGCACGAGGTACGCCCCGAGCGTACCGGCGATGGCACCCGACGCCCCGATCGTCGGGATCGACGACGTCGGGTCGATCAGCACCTGGGCGAGGCCGGCGACCACCCCGGCCGACAGGTAGAAGAGCAGGAACCCGGCGCGACCCAGGCGATCCTCGATGTTGTTGCCGAAGATCCAGAGGAACAACACGTTCCCGAGGATGTGCAGCCAGCCTCCGTGGAGGAACTGGTACGTCACCAGGGTGAGTGCTTCCTGGGACGGCAGTCCGCCATCCGACCACCCGGCGACCAGCTCGGACGGGACGATCCCCCAGTCCGCCAGGAACGTCTCGAGCCCCGCCGAGCCCTCGCTGGCCAAGAGGAACAGCTCATACGCCCAGCCGAGGAAGCAGGCGACGATGAGCCCGAGCGTGACCACGGGCGTCCGGCGCGTCGGGTTGGCATCGCGCAGCGGGATCATCCGCGAGGCGCCGGGCTACGGCTTCGGCGTCGTGTCGGCGCTCGGTTCCCCGCTCGACCCCTCGCTCTCCTCGGGGGTCGCGGTGGGCGTGGCCCGCGGAGCGACGTCGGCGACGGCGACCAGCTGGGCCTCGCCGATGCGGTCCTCGCCGAGCCACACGAGGGTCGGGGGCGCGTCGTCGACGCCGGGCACGACGTACAGGGCGCGCAGGTCGGCCCACGCCGGGCTGCCGCCGGCGATCCGGTACTGCGCGAGGTACTCGCCACCGGCCTTGTCGTAGGCCAGGACCCGGTCGTTGCGGCGGTCGAAGGCGTAGACGACACCCTCGCGCTGGTCGCCGGTGCCTGCCACGAGGATGAGATCCGCAGCGGGGCGAAGGAGCTGGTCGTCGGGCGTGTCGGCCTCCCACCCGTCGCTCTTGCCGCGGGTGAACCGTTCCAGGATGCCAGCCTCGGTGATGAAGATGTCGCCGTCGATGTACATGGCCGACATCTCGTCGACCGCGCGGGCCGTCGCCAGCCAGCCGGTCGGCTTGGCCGGGAACCCCCCGCCGTCACTGGCCGGCGGGTAGGCGCGGATCTGCTGCTCGGACGGATCCACCACGTACAGGTTGTAGAGGTTGCGCTCCCGGTCGCGCAGGAACGTCCCGATGGCGGTGATGTCGTCGCCCCACTGCGTCGAGCCGTTGACGGTGACCTTGGTGAGGGTCCCCTTCCCGGCGTCGTCCGATGCGCGCCATCGCCACAGCACGTTCTTGCTGTCGAGGATCAGCAGGTCGCGCCCACCGACGGCGAGGAACTTCGGTTCCGCGACGGTCGTCCCGCCGGCCTTCTTGCCTTCCCGCACGACGTTCGTCGCGCGCATGCGCTTGAGGTCCACCCGGTAGACGGCCTTGGTCGCCGCATCGATGACATAGGGCGCGTCGTCGGGACCGCGGACCATGGCGGTCAGGTCGAAGGCGTCGGCGCCCTCCTCCGGCGTGAACGTGAAGAGGTCGGTGGTCTCGACCGGGACCACCCCGTACAGCCGGTCCAGACCGGCGACGACCTCGGCGCGGAGCGGGTCCACGACCCGCGCGCTCACCTTCGCCGCCTCGGCCTTGTCGAGCTCCTCGTAGGCCTCGGTGAGCAGGGTCATCGCCTGCTCCGGGTCATCCTCGATGAGGTCGATCCCCGGTCCGGACACCTCGTCGATCCGCTCCTGCGCCGCCGTGAGCGCCTTCTGGCCGGCGTTGACCGAGCTGATGGCCTCCTGTGGGCTGTTCCCGCCGAACGCGTACACCGCGAGGCCGAGGCCGCCCACGACGGTGATCAGGGCGAGGGCAGCGACGGCGGCACGGCGCTGCGTCTCGCGCCGCGATGCCAGGGGCGTCACCCGTCGATAGGCGGGCTTCCGCCGCGGCATGAACTCCTGCACGCGACCGACGACCCGCTCGAGCGCGCCGCCCGCCGCGGAACGCGCATTGCCGGCGGCGTTGGTCATGGCCGCGGACGCAGCCTGGACGTTGTCCGCCAGCGGGATCGGCGATCGATCCGGGGCGCCGGCGAGCGGCTCGGCGGGGCGCACCGGGACGAGGGTCCGGGCCCGGGTCGTCGTCGCCACCTCGGTCGCCTCGAAGGCGATCGCGCCGTCGGAACCGGCGCCGTCGGCCGCGACGAACCGGGCGTGGAGATGCTCCATCGCCGACTGCGGGTGGAGCGTCAGCATCGCGTCCTTGAGCTCGTCTGGGCCCAGCCGCGCCATCACGTTGGGGGAGACCAGCACGAGCGAGTCGCCCACGGAGATCTCGCCGCGCCAGACGTCCGGCTCCAGGCCGTTGGAGGGCAGGCCCCGTTCGCGGTGCGGGTCGGGCAGCGTCGAGAGGCGCGCCTGGCGGATGAGGTAGGCCTCGGCCGGCCCGACCGTCGCGACGTACATCTCGTTGCCGCGAACGACGGCGACCCCGACGCCGATCGGCCCGTTGCCGTCGGGCGACTTGAGGCCCAGCCGGTCCGCCTGGTGGGCGAGTCGCTTGTTCGCCGTCGCGATCGCCTTCTGCAGGCAGACCCGGATCCCGGCGGATTCGTCGTAGTAGTACTCGTTGCGGATGGTTTCGGCCGCGAGCCGCGTGGCCTCGAGGGCATGGCGCGAGCTCGTCCGCGCCGTGACGAGCAGATACAGGTGCCCCTTGGAGCGAGCGACCGAACCCACGCTCGGCTCGACCACGACGAGCGTGTCCGGCGAATCGGCGAGGCGCGCGTGCTCCGCGACGAGACCGAGCTTCAGTTGGAGTCTGGCGGCCATGCGGGCCTCTCGTGCAGCGATGGTCAGGCGGGGGACGACCCGTGGCCGGATCGGCCGACACTCGCCCCGAGATGGCTGGCAGGTCCGGGGATTATACGCGTGGGTCCGCGCGACGGACGTGGACGCGCAGATCGCGGACGCCGATGCCGCCCGGCGTGGCCGCGAACGCACGCAGGAGCTCTCCCGAGCGGAGCCGCAGTTCCTGCGCCACGATCGGGGCGTCGGCCTCGACGTCGATCGCGAACCCCTCGATGCGGATGACCCGGCAGGCTCCCGCCGCAGCCGGGATCCGCTCCGCGACGATGGCCTCGAACGTGGCGATCGCGCGCGCGAGTCGGAGCTCGTCCTCGAGACCGAGCGCCCGGGCCGCATCGGGGATGAGCTCGCCGATCCGGCGCATCGGTCGGCGACGCGGGGTCGTCATGTCGATGGCCCGGCCGGGATGAGCACGGCCCCGGCAGGACCGGCCTCCACGGCCCACGTCCGGGCGACCGCGACGAGGGCCGGATCCAGGTCGTCGAGCGTCGTCGTCGTCACGAAGGCCTGCGGGAGCGCCGCGATCCGGCGCACGAGATGCGCACGGCGCTCCGGGTCCAGCTCGCTGAAGACGTCGTCGAGGAGCAGGAGCGGGGGCTTCCCGTCCAGCTCCGTCAGCAGGTCCAGCTCCGCGAGCTTGAACGCCAGGATCGCGGTCCGTTGCTGCCCGCGTGACGCGAAGGACGACAGCTCGCGTCCGCCCAGCTCGAAGGCGAGGTCGTCGCGGTGCGGCCCGATCACGGTGGCACCGTTCCAGATCTCCTTGTCGGCGGTCTCGGTGAGGCGCCGGGCCAGGGCGTCGCGCGGGGTCTCGCCGGCGACCGCCGGGGCATTCGTCAGGTAGCGCAGGGTCAGGGCACCGGCCGCCGCCTCCTCGGGCGCGATCTCGCGATGGGCCGCCGCCAGCGGCCCGCCCAGGGTGTCGAGGAGCCGCAGACGGGCGGCCACGACACGGCCGCCGGCATCGAGGAAGGTTGCATCCCAGAACCGGAGCTCGTCGCGGGTCGCCGTCTCCTCCCGGATCGCGCGCAGGAGGCTGTTCCGCTGCTGGAGGGTCCGCCCGTACGTGGCGAGGTCGTCGGCATAGGCCGGGAACTGCGCGGCGGCGAGGGCATCCATCGCCGCTCGGCGAAGCGACGGGGCACCGATCACGAGCAGCATCTCCTCGGGCGCGAAGAGGACGACCCGGAGCGCACGTCCCAGCGCTGCGGACCGTCGGCCCGCCCCGTTGATGCGGATCCGCTTGCGGCCGCTGGCGCCACTCGCGCCCGAGCGCACGACGGCGACCTCGAGGATGTCGCTGCCGACGCGCCCTTCGACCCGGGCCAGGTCGTGGTCCCAGCGGATCAGTTCGCCGTCGGCGCTGGTGCGGTGCGAACGTCCCCAGCCCAGGAGGACGATCGCCTCGAGGAGGCTCGTCTTGCCCGCGGCGTTGGGGCCGACGACCAGGTGCGCCCCGGGACCGAACGCGACGTCGAGCGTTGCGTACCCGCGCAGATCCAGCGCGGTGAGCGAATCAAGCATGCGACGGTGGCACCCTCAGCGCGAAGCCGCCGTACGCCCTCCGAGCGCCCGAGGGGAGCCCCGGCACCCCATCGGCCCGAGGCCTTACGACGTCGTCCGGACCGGCATGACGACGTGGACGTACTGGTCGTCACCGATGGGCTTGAAGACGCCCGGCGACAGCGGCCCGTTCAGCTCCAGCGCGAACTGCTCGGCGGTCACGTTGGTCAGGACGTCCGCGAGGTACCGGGCGTTGAAGGCGATCGTCGTCCCGTCGCCCTCCACCGCCGCCTCCACCTGGCCCACGTGATCGCCGACCTCGGCGTTGGCACTGACCGTGATCCCGGGCTCGGCGTCGCCGCCGATCTGGAGCTTCACGATGTTGGCCGACTCATGCGCGATGAGCGCGGCCGGGCGAACCGCACGCAGGAGCTCCTCGCGGTCGAGGACGGCCCGGGTGGCGTGCGCCTGCGGCATCACCTGCTGGTAGTTCGGGAACTGGCCATCGATGAGACGGCTCACCAGGTCCACGCCATCAAGATGGAAGAGGACCTGGTTGCGCCCGGCGGCCAGCACCACCTCGACCGGATCATCGACGTCGGCCAGGACCCGCGCGAGCTCGTTGAGGGCACGGGCGGGGATGACCACGCTGGTCTCCGGGACGGGGTCCAGGATCGGCACGGTCTTGACCGCGATCCGGTAGTTGTCGGCGGCGGCCAGGGTGAGCTGGTCGCCTTCGAACTTCGCGAGGACGCCGGTCAGGATCGGTCTGGCCTCATCGCTCGCGGCCGCGAAGGCGGTCTCGGCCAGCGCCCGACGCAACACGTTCTGGGCGATCCGCGTCGTCGGACGATCGCCTGCAGTCTGGATCGCCGGGAACTCGTCGGCGTCGATCCCCTTGATATGCGTCTGGAATCGGCCGGCCCGGACATGCAGCGTGTCGCCCGCTGCGACCTCGAGGTCCACCTTGTCTCCCGACGGCAGGGAGTTGACGAGATCGGTCAGCAGCTTCGCCGGGACCGTGATGGCGCCGTCCTCGTCGATCTTCCCCGGGACCCAGTAGGTGATCCCGATCTCGAGGTTCGTGGCCGTCAGCTTGAGGCCGGCGTCCTCGGTCTTGAGCAGGACGTTGGCCAGGACGGGCAGCGTGCTCCGACTGGAGACCGCGCGGCTGACCACGGACAAGCCGCGGGCCAGGTTCTCCTGCATGACCGAGAGTCTCACGTCGGCTTCACTCCACTCCAGGCTGATCTGTCGGCGACGGCACAAGCCCGCGTCTGGGTCGACGGTCGGTTCCGGGCGAGGCGGTCCACAAGCTCGACCGGGGTTCGCGGGATGGGTCGTGGGTATCTTCTCTCTATCTTCTCACTCCGTCATCACCGTCATCATGGTGTGGACCATGTGGACGA
>CAYVJP010000026.1:0-5481 GCA_964451745.1 uncultured Anaerolineaceae bacterium
GAACCGACCATCGCGCGGACCTTTTCCACTTCCTCGGCGATGAATGCGCCCGGCGTCCAGGTCGGCTTCGCGTGGCAGATGCCGAACAGGAAGTTGGCGATGATGTCCTTGCCCCGGAGCGAATGCGCGACTTCCGGGTGGAACTGCACGCCGTGGATCGGCCGCGACTCGTGCCGGAATGCCGCGAACCGGCTGCCGGGGCTGTTGCCGACCGTGACGCTCGCGCTCGCGATGGGCGGGCAGCGCATGGCGAAGCGCAATGCGCTGATCCGGCATTTGCCGTCCGTCGAAACGCTGCGCTCGGCGACGGTCATCTGCTCGGACAAGACCGGGACGCTGACCGAGAACGAGATGCTGGTCGAGCGCGTGTGGACACCTGCGGGCGAGTACCAGGTGAGCGGTGACGGGTACGCGCCCGATGGGTGCATCGATCCGCCGCCGGTCGAAGACCGCTACCTGGACCGCCTCGGCCGGATCGCGGCGGCCTGCAACGACGCGGAACTGCACGCTCCGGCGACCGCGGGCGGGCCGTGGACCGTCACCGGCGACCCCACGGAAGCCGCCCTGCTGGCGCTTGCCGCCAAGGTCGGGGTGGATCGCGGCAGGTTGTCGGCGGCGTGCCCCCGGATCGAGGAGCTGACCTTCGATTCGGAGCGGCGGCGGATGGCGACGCTGCACGCGACGGAAGGATCGGTGTGGGTGGCGGTGAAGGGCGCGCTGGAGGCCATCGGTCCACGCCTGGGATCCGATCAGGCCGGCTCCCTGGCCGCGGCCACACGCGTCGCGGACCGCTACGCGGCTGAGGGCTACCGCGTCCTCGCCCTCGCCGAACGCACCGTCGGTGACGTCCCGGCGCGCCTCGACGAGGTGGAACAGGGTCTCCGCCTCGTCGGTCTCGTCGGCATGGCCGACCCGCCTCGCGTGGGATCGGCGCCATCGATCGCCGCCTGCCGGACCGCCGGGATCACGCCGGTCATGATCACGGGCGATCACCCGCTCACCGCCCGGGCCATCGCGCGCCGCATCGGCATCCTCGCCGACGGCGGGCGGTCACTCACCGGCGCGGAACTGGGCACGCTCGATGACCGGGCGTACGCCGCGATCGTCGGCGAGGTCGCCGTATACGCCCGGACCAACCCCGAACAGAAGCTGCGCATCGTGGAGGCATGGTCGGACGCCGGCGCGGTCGTGGCGATGACCGGGGATGGGGTCAACGATGCCCCGGCCCTCAAACGTGCCGATATCGGTGTCGCGATGGGCATCACCGGGACGGAGGTGAGCAAGGAAGCGGCCGACATGGTCCTCGTGGACGACGATTTCGCGACCATCCTCGCCGCGGTGGAGGAAGGACGACGGATCTACGACAACATCCGCCGCTTCATCCGCTACCTGCTCACGACGAACTCCGCCGAGATCTGGGTGATGGTCCTGGCCCCTGTCCTGGGGCTCCCGCTCCCGCTGCTCGCCGTCCAGATCCTGTGGATCAACCTCGTGACCGACGGCGCGCCGGCGCTGGCGCTCGGGGTGGAGCCGGCGGAGGCCGATACGATGCGACGCCCGCCCCGACCCCCGACCGAATCGATCTTCGCGCGTGGCCTCTGGCAGCACGCCATCTGGGGTGGGCTGTGGATGGCGGCCGTCGTCCTTGCCGTCCAGGCGTTCGCGATCGGCCAGGACTGGCCGTGGCAGACGATGGTCTTCACCACCCTCGCCCTGCTCCAGCTCGGGAACGCGCTCGCCATCCGCTCCGAGCGCGACAGCGCCTTCCGCCTCGGCCTTCGGACGAACCTGCCGCTGACGATGGCGGTCCTGGTGACCCTGCTCGTCCAACTGGCCCTGGTCTACGTGCCGGCACTCCAGCCGATCTTCGTCACCGAGGCGCTGTCGGCGCCCCAACTCCTCGTCGTCGCCATCGCCTCGTCGCTCGGGTTCGTGGCGGTCGAACTCGAGAAATGGGTCGGGCGACGACGTCGACCCGGACCCGCCTCCCCCATCGCCTGACTAGCCGGGCCGCTCGCGCCGGACCGGCAGCCGCTGGCCGCGGATCTTCGCGGCGCGCAGGGCGTGCGCGACGCCATCGACCACCGAAGCCTGGACGTCCACGAGCGCGAAGTCGTCGAAGATCTGGATCGCCCCGACCACGGACCCGGGCACCCCGGCCTCGTTCGCGATGGCTCCGACGAGGTCGCCTGGACGGATGTTGGCGCGACGACCGCCGCCGATCCAGAGCTGCACCCAGCCGCCGTCGGGGACGGACGGATGGGGCGCTCCCGGCGGTCGTGGTCCCTGTCGCGCCGGGCCGCGCGCGGAAGCGGGACGTCCGGCCGGAACGCGGCCCGCCGGCGCGCGGCCGGCGACGCGCGGCTCGTTGAGGAAGGCCGGCTGCAACTCGACCGCGTCCTCCTCGCGCACCTCGGCGCCCTCGATGAGCGAGACGGCGGCGAGCGCGATGTCGACCAGGTCGAACTCCTCGGTGAGCGGCTCGACGACGCCCCGGAGTCGATCGTGGTCGCCTGCCAGGAGCGCCTCGCGCAGGTTGGCACGGACGATCTCCACGCGGCGCTCGCGCAGGTCCGCGACCGTCGGCAGGCGCTCGATCTGGAGCTTCGTGCGCGTGGCGGCCTCGATGTTGCGGAGCAAGCGGTGCTCGCGCGGCTCGACCAGGGTGATGGCCACGCCCTCGCGGCCGGCGCGGCCCGTGCGCCCGATGCGGTGGACGTACTGGTCCGGATCCGAGGGGACGTCGTAATTCACGACGTGGCTCACGTGGTCGATGTCGAGACCGCGGGCGGCGACGTCCGTCGCGACCAGCACGTCGAGCGAGCCGTCGCGGAAGCGACCCATGATCCGGTCGCGGGCCTCCTGGGCCAGCCCGCCGTGGAGTGCGGCCGCATCGTGACCACGGCCGCTCAGGGCCTCGGCCAGATCGTCCACCTCGCCCCGGGTGCGCGCGAACACGAGCGCGGACGTCGGGTCCTCCACGTCGAGGATCCGGCACAGGGCCGGCAGCTTGTCCGGGCGACGGACGACGTAGGCGGTCTGGCGGACGCGCGCGACTCCGTCGCGGGTGCCGCGCTCGGCGTGCACCCGAACGCGGGCGGGATCGCGCAGGTGGCGCTTCGCGATCTTGGTGATGGTCGGCGAGATCGTGGCCGAGAACAGGACGGTCTGGCGTTCGGCCGGGGTCGCGGCCAGGATGGCATCGAGATCCTCGGCAAAGCCCATGTCCAGCATCTCGTCGGCCTCGTCGAGGATGACGACCCGCACCTCCTCGAGATCGAGCGTGCCCCGCTTGAGGTGGTCCACGGCACGGCCCGGCGTGGCAACGACGACATCCACCCCGCGATCCAGGCCCCGCAACTGCTGGTGGATCGGCTGGCCGCCATAGATCGGGACCACCCGCAGGCCGAGGGCCTTCCCGTAGCTGTGGAACGCTTCGGCGACCTGCATCGCGAGTTCCCGGGTCGGGACCACGACCAGGGCGACGGCCCGCGTCCGCCCGACCCGTCCGCCGTCGAGCCCGGCCAGGACCGGAAGTGCGAAGGCGGCCGTCTTGCCCGTACCGGTGGGCGCCTCGGCGAGCAGGTCGCGACCCTCGAGGAGGAGGGGGATCGCCTCGCGCTGGATCGGGGTCGGTTCCTCGTACCCGAGCGCGGCAAGCGTGGACAGCAGCGGCTCCGCGACGCCCAGCGCCGCGAAGTCATCGCTCGCCGGTGCGCTCGGAGGCTTGCTGTCCTTGGTGGGTCGGCCGGGCATGCCGACCATTGTGGGGCCTCAGGCGGGGACCGCCGGCGCCTCGACCTCCACGCGACCGCTCGGACCCAGGACCACGACCTCGCCCGTGACCCGTCGCCGTCCCCCGTCTCTGACGACGTACCCGTGGTGGATCTCGGTCACGCCGGTCGAGAGCGTGCTCCCGACGGCGCAATAGCGCGTCGCGGAGAGCTCGATCGCGCGCCGCACGGCCTCGATGTCGACATCGGGACCCTCCACGACGTGCTCCACATCGATCCGCGAGAAGAGCGCGGGCGGCTCGTCGAGCTGCACGCCGATCGCGTGGACCTCGTAGCGGGTGATCTCCTGGCGCTTCTTGCGCAGGATCGAGATCACGTCCATCGCCGTGCAGCCGGCGAGCGCGAGGGGGATGAGCTCGGCGGGTCGCGGGCCGGTATCGCCGGCTGCGTCGTCCATGACGAGCCGATGCCCGCTCCCGGTCATGCCCGTCAGGCGAAGGTTCGGGCCGTCGCTCGCGACGGAGGCGGTCTTGATGGTCATGCAGTCACCTCGGGCGCCAGCATCGCGGTGCGACGCGATGGGGCGACAGGTCCAAGGGTCACATGGTTTCGCCATCCGGCCCCTCGCGGGACGACCTTCGGCACTCTCGGCCCGAGCGCGCCATCGATACCGTCAGGCTGGAGGTGCTCGATGGCCATGGCCACCCCGCCGGTCCGCAAGCCGGCGCGCATCGCAGGATCCTCAGTGGCCGAGGCCCCGGCCCCGGCGAGATCCGCCCGCTTCGAGCCGCTCGACATCGCCGCCGACCGCTGCAAGGGCTGCGGCCTGTGCGTGGACGTCTGTCCGAAGCACGTCCTCGCGCTCGATCCGGTCGTCGTGAACCCGCTCGGCTATCACCCGGTCCGGCTCACCGATGCCGCGTCGTGCACGAGCTGCGCGCTGTGCGCCCGCATCTGCCCCGACGTCATCTTCGAGGTGTTTGCCCGACCGAAGGGAGGCAGCGCATGACGACCCTCGTGGAGCCGCCGGCACCGGAGACCCCGGCGCCCGTCCCGCCACGGCCGGTCCTGATGAAGGGCAATGAGGCGATGGCCGAGGCGGCGATCCAGGCCGGGTGCGACGCGTACTTCGGGTACCCCATCACGCCGCAGGCCGAGCTGCTCGAGTGGATGGCCCGCCGGATGCCCGAGGAGGGGCGCGCCTTCGTCCAGGCCGAGAGCGAGATCGGCGCCATCAACATGGCCCTCGGCGCGGCGGCCACCGGCGCACGGGTCCTCGTCTCGACGTCCGGCCCCGGGTTCAGTCTCATGGCCGAGGCTATGAGCTACCTCGCCGGGGCCGAGCTCCCCGTCGTCCTCATCGACGTGATGCGTGGCGGGCCGGGGCTCGGCAGCATCGGTCCGTCGCAGGGGGACTATCTCCAGGCGACGCGCGGCCACGGGCACGGCGACTACCGCGTCCCGGTGCTCGCGCCGGCGGCGATCGCGGCGGCGGTGGGCCTCGTCGCCGATGCCTTCGAGCTCGCCGAGCGCTACCGGACCCCGGTCATCATCCTCGCGGACGGCGTCCTGGGCCAGGCGATGGAGCCGGTCATCCCGACGTTCCGTGCGCCCGCCCGCGACCCACGCATCGCCGACTGGGCGGCCTCCGGGGCGTCCGGCCGCGCCCCGCGAGCCCTCCACTCCCTGCACCTGCGCCCGGAGGAGCTGGAGGCCCACGATATCGCGCTCCAGGCCAAGTTCGCGG
>CAYVJP010000026.1:5491-14714 GCA_964451745.1 uncultured Anaerolineaceae bacterium
TCGCGGCCATCACCGAGCGCGAAGTGCGCTGGGCCGGTCAGGGCCTCGACGACGCCGAGATCGTGGTCGTGGCCTACGGGACCTCGGCCCGGGTCGCTGAGACGGCGATCGAGCGCGCCCGCGAGGGCGGCCTGCGGGCCGGCCTGTTCCGGCCGATCACCCTGTGGCCATTCCCAGCCCAGGAGCTGGCGGCGGTCGCGACCTCGGCTCGAGCGGTGGTCGCGGTCGAGATGGCGGCGGGCCAGCTTGCGGAGGATGTCCGACTGGCGGTCGGGTCCAGCACCCCCGTGCTGGTCCACGGCCGGATGGGCGGCATGGTCCCCACGCCCGGAGCGGTCGTGGACGTCCTGCGCCGCGCCTGGGCCACGACCGAATCACGCACGGACTGGCCCGCCGCCGAACCCGATCCGTTCGCGCTGATCGCCGAGGGATTCCTGGAGGACGTCCGATGACCGACAGCACGACCTCCACCGTCGCGTCGATGCTGCGGCGGCCCGTCTACGAGCGTCCCGAGGCCCTCACGGGCACGACCACCCACTACTGCCCGGGCTGCGGGCACGGGATCATCCACCGGCTCATCGCGGAGTTGCTGGATGAGATGCACCTGACCGGACGGACGATCGGCGTCGCCTCGGTGGGCTGCAGCGTCTTCGCGTACGACTACTTCGATGTGGACTTCGTCGAATCGCCGCACGGGCGGGCGCCGGCGGTGGCCACCGGCGTCCGCCGTGTCCGGCCCGATTCGTTCGTCTTCACGTACCAGGGGGACGGCGACCTCGCGGCCATCGGCACTGCCGAGATCGTCCACGCGGCGGCGCGCGGCGAGCGGATCAGCGTGGTCTTCGTGAACAACGGGACGTACGGCATGACCGGCGGTCAGCTCGCTCCGACGTCGCTCCTCGGGCAGCGGACCACGTCCACGCCACTGGGTCGCGACCCGGTCCTGGCGGGCTACCCGATCCCGATCACGGAGATGCTCGCCCTGCTGCCGGGTGTCGCGTACGCGGCGCGGGGCTCCATCGCGGACCCGGGGCTCGTGGGCAAGGCCAAGGGCATGCTGCGGTCCGCGTTCCAGGCGCAGATCGACGGCGCCGGGTTCTCGATCGTGGAGGTCCTGTCCACTTGCCCGGTCGGCTGGGGCGTGACCCCGGTCCAGGCGATGGAGCACCTCAAGGTGGATGTCGTGGCGACCTACCCGCTCGGCGTCATCGCCGATCGGACCAGACCGGCACCAACGGCACGGGGAGACGCGTCATGAGCGGCCACGCCACGATCATCGCGGGCTTCGGTGGCCAGGGGCTCCTGTTCGCCGGCCAGGTCCTCGCCCAGGCGGCGATGACCGAGGGTCTCCACGTGTCGTGGATGCCGTCGTACGGCCCGGAGATGCGCGGCGGGACGGCGTACTGCACGGTCATCGTGTCCGAGCGAGCCATCGGCTCGCCGATCGTCGACCTGGCCGATAGCGTGATCGCGCTCAACCCGCCATCGCAGGCGAAGTTCGAGGGTCTGCTCGTGCCGGGCGGGCTCCTGGTGCTGAACACCTCGCTGATCGAGGCCGAGCCCGCCCGCACGGATCTCGAGGTCGTCGCGATCCCGTGCACGGCACTGGCGCGGACCGCCGGACACGACCGTCTCGCGAGCGTCGTCGCGCTGGGCGGGCTCATCGCGCGTCGACCCCTCGTCCCCCACGACGCCATCCGCAACGCGCTCGAGGTGATGACCGGGCGCCACCATCCGGAGCTCTTCGAGATGGACCTCGCGGCGTTCGACGCCGGCCTTGCGGCGGCTCAGCCGACCGCGGTCGGTGGTGCGGCCAAGACGCCGGCGATCTCCTGCGCCCAGGCTTCCACGTCGGCGCGCTGTCGATAGTCGCCGTTGGGGACGCGCAGGGCCGCGACGATCGCCCATTCGGCGAACCCGAGCTTGCTTCGATCGATGAGGCCGGCGAACACGCGGTGATCGCGCGCCGAGGTCGCCGCTCGCATCGCGTCGACGTCCACGGGGTCGCTGTCGGGCTGGGGCGGATCGCCAGCCGGTCCGCTCGAGAACAACCAGACCTTCCGAGCCGTGCACTCGGGTCCCACGCGCTCGACGAACTTCGTCGCAGGGCTCAGCCAGTGCCCGGCGTACACGGCACTGCCGAGGACCAGGGCATCGACGCCGTCGAGGCTCATGACGTCCTCGGGCCGGCGCACGTCGACATCGAGGCCGGATGCGCGGAGGGTTTCAGCGATCCATCCCGCCATCTCGGCGGTCGCCCCATGCTTCGAGGCTGCCGTCACCAGGACCTTCATCGTCGTGCACCTCCACGTTCGGAACCACCACCCTCGATGGTGGTGGCGACGCTGGAGCGGCCGACAGTGCCGAGCTACCCGCTCGACTACCCCCGATGGCCCTTTCCGGGCCTGGAGACGACGGCCGGAGCCTAAGCGACGGCGCCTGGCTTCCAGACCATGAGACCCAGGATGATGGCAAAGCTGACGAGCTCGAGGCGCGACACCAGGAAGAGCTTGGACAGCAGCGCGCGGCCGCCCGTGGATGATGGCCCCTCCGCCTCGAACAGCTCGCCGACCTTCTTGGACCGCGGACCCAGGTAGAGCGATCCGACGAGCGCCGACACGATCCAGAGCAGCATCGCCACCGACACCCACAGCTGCGAGAAGCTCCAGCGCTGCGCGACCATGAGCAGTCCGGCGATGAAGAGCAGGATCGAGGCCGGGAGGAACACGCGGGTGCCCAGGAGTTCGACCTCGCGGGCGATCTTGGGGAGGCTGGTCGGATCGCTCGAACGCTGCGCCCGCAAGGTGAGCAGCTGCGCGTACACGGCCCCACCGACCCAGATCATGCCGCACGCGATGTGCACGAACACCAGGACTTCGTACATGGTCACCTCCCTGGCGGCGAGGATACGGCACCGGGCGAGGCCGGCGCCGGGCGCCAGCGCTGGTACCGCCCGTAGACACGCGGCTCTGCGGGCTCGACGAAGGCCGCGAGGCGCTCGGCCTCGACGTCGAGCGCGCGCCGCGCCGTCGGGGGGATCGCCCGGAACGGCTCGATCGCGATGCGGGTCCGGCCACCGGGCTCCGCCTCGGCCCACCAGAGACCGGCCACGCGGCCGTCCACGAGGAACGTCGGGAGCGTGTCGCCATTGCGGGCGATCACCACGGCCCGATCCGCGTCGCTGATGATCCGGGTCCGATCCTGGTGCGCCAGGAGGATGCTGTCCCACATCGGCAGCAGGCGCGGCGGGGCCGGCGTGTCGCCGGCGGGTCGCGGGGCATCCACGAGGTCCACGAGCGCACGCCCGCGTTCGTCATGGGCGTGCCACAGGGCACCCTCGCCGTCGAGTGCGGTCACGGCCGGCCGCAGGCGGTTGACGGGGACGCGCGACCACGCCGCGAGGTCCGCCACCGACGCCGGCCCGAACGCGCCCAGGTACCGATGCACGATGGCGCGGGTCGAGGTGGGCTCGTCGACCGCCACCAGGCCCGGGATCCAGGCCGTGGCCTCGACGATCCGTGGACGCCGCCCGAACGACCATGGCTCGGCGTCCGTCGGGGCGTGGATGAAGGTCATGTTCCGACGGAGCCACCAGACGATCTCCTCGAGGGTGAGGTCGGGCGTCGGGGCGGCGGCCGTGGTGGCGGCTGTGGTCGAGGGTCGCGGCGACACCGACGCTTCGTGTCCCATGAGGTGGTCGCGGAGCTCACCGAGCGTGCGCGGCTCGCTCGTGAACGCCGAGGCGAGGGCCGTCAGCCGCTCGAGGTGGTCCGGCTCGGGCGCCTGCGCGCGATCACGCCGCCGGATCGCCTCGAGCGCGATCGCCGCGGCCGGCTGCAAGGCTTCGTAGTCGGTGGCGGTCACCGCGTGGAGCGTCGCTCGCATCATCGTGGCCTTGACGACGCGCCGATCGGCGAAGGCCGCGCGGAGCTCGTCGGCACGGAAGTCCACGAGGCGCGTCCACAGCCCGATGAACGGTGATGCGGGCTCCTGCGCCTGGAGGCCGCCGATGCGCTCGACCGCGCTGACGGCATCGATCGCCGCGGGCCGCAGCAGCAGCTGGCGGGCGAGCGTGGCGCGGTTGAGTTCGTCCTGGGTCAGGATGGGGTTCGCCGTGGGTCGAGGTGGCACGTCGGCATGGTGGCACGCCGGGCGCGAGCCGGGTGCGGACGGTGACGACGAAGCGCGCGCTCGGCCGCGGCTGGGCCTACGGGACCGTCAGCTCGCCGGCTCGGAACGTGGCGATCAGGTCCGTGTACCCGGGCAGGCCACGCTCGTAGCCGATCGCCCAGAACCCGGCGCCCGCGAGACCGCGCGCGTCCGCCAGTGCCAGTTTCGGGGCCAGACTCCGGGGCGAGTCGTAGTAGACCGCGTTCCAGCCGGCCTCGATCGATCCCGACCCAGACGCCGACGCCGACGCCGACGCCTCGCCCCCCGCGCCTCCGGATCCCTCCCCCGCCCGATCGGCCGGCACGGAATAGAACTCCACGCTCTCGATCGGCTCGTACGTCGGTTCGAATTCCGGGTCCTCGAACACCCGCAGGTTCAGCCGCGGGACCCAGGTATCGCCCCGACCCGTGGCCGGCGACCCCACACCCGGCCCGATCGTGGGCCACGTCATGCCGTACAGCGGCAACCCCAGGATCGTCCGCTCGACCGGCACGCCCAGCGCCGCGTACAGATCGAGCGACCAGACCAGGTCCTTCGCTTCGCCATCGAGCCGCTCGATCGGAGCGGACGCCCCGGGGTCCGAGCCCGCCCAGTGGTAGTCGTAGCCCATCAGGAAGATCCGATCCGCCCCGGCCACCGCCGCAGCCGCTGCCATCGCCGCACCGCGCTCGTTGGCCTGCGTTGCCACGGAGACCTGCGCCTCGGACATCCGCTCGCGGAGCGCCGCCCGCAATCGACCGACGAACACGCCGTAATCGAGGACGTGCTCCGCCGGCAGCAGCTCCACGTCGACGTTGACGCCATCGACCCCGATCTCCTCGGCCAGGTCGACCAGCTCCTCGATCCAGCGTGCCTGGGCCTGCGGCTCCGTGTAGAACCGCCGGTTCTTCTCATCGCCAAAGCTCGAATAGACGAGCTCCACGCGCTGGCCACGTTCCTGCGCCTCGCGGATCAGCCGCTCCCCGATCCCGCCGGTGATGCGCCGATACCCCGTCTGGTTCGTGGCGAGCTCGCCGCTCCGTCGATGCGTGACGGAGAAGAGGGCGAGCGTCGTCAGCTCCGTATCGGCAAGGTGGCCGGCGATCCCGTCGATCATCTCCCAGTAGGGCACGAAGCCGTACACCTCATGCTTCGGGATCGGGACCGGTGTCGGGTCCGGCGTCGGCGTCGTGGCGACGGCACCGCCCGGGCTGGCTCCGGGTGACCCCGCTGCATCGACCACCGGGACGGTCGGGTGCGTCGGCCCGCAGGCCCAGGCCGCCATGGCGATGAGCCCGGCGACGAGCAGGAACGCGACGCTGCGCCGAGACCGTCCTGTCACCACCGTCCCGTCACGACCACCGCGGGAGCGGCGCCAGGAAGTCGATGATCAGCGCAGCCAGTGTGTCCGGCACTTCCATGCCGATCATGTGCGCGACATCGGGCAGGATCACCGCCCGCGCGTCGGGCGCCTTCGCCTCCAGCAGACGTGCGGCCTGCACGACCACCGACACGTCCACCGCACCGGCGACGGCAAGGACGGGGCAGCGCAGTTCGTCGAGACGCTCGACGGCGGGAGGGTCCAGCAGGGCCGCTCGGCCTTCGACGCGCTCCGCCTGGTAGTTCGGGATGTCCCAGGCTCGGACCGCGTCACGGATCGCGGCCTGGACCCGAGTCGGTGGCTGGCCGGGGCCGTCCACCCAGAGGCGGACGTCGAAATCGGCGATCGCCGCCCCGTCCATGGGGACCGCCGATTCGAGCGCTTCCATCTCGTTGGCGAGGTCGATCTCGAGCGGCGTGAGCTCGCCAGCGAAGCCGTAGATGCCCGAGCCGACGCCGACCACTGCCGCGACCCGCTCGGGGTGCTCGATCGCGGTGTCGATGGAGACCATCCCCCCGCGCGAGTTTCCGACGAACGCCGCCCGCCCGATCCCGAGCGCGTCGAGGACCGCGATGGCGTCGGCGCGGTCCGAGTAGTCGACCTCGTCGGTGGTCGATCGCCCCCAGGAGCGCATGTCGTAGCGGACCACGAGATAGCCGCCGGCGACCAGCAGCGGGACCAGCGCATCCCAGGCCCGCAGGTTGGCGATCCCGGCATGGAGCAGCACGACCGGCGGGTCGGACGGCTCGCCGTCCACCTCGACGTAGAGGCGGCCACCGGGGACGGGCACCAAGCGCTCGGTCACCCCCGAACGGTAACGGCAACCGCCGGGACCGTCATGCGACGATCCCGGCGGTCATGGCGGCTTGCCCGAGGGTCAGGCCCGTGGGCAGCGGGTCAGGCCCGGGCCGCCGCCGGTTGCTGCATCGCGATCTCGACCGCGAAGTCCGCGAGATCGTCAGCCAGCGCCTGGGCGCTCGACTTGGTGACCTTGCCGAACTCGAGCGCGGCGTCGCGCAGGCCGGTGTCGTCCTGCTCGCGCGCGATCTTGACCATCGCCGCGGCCGAATCCTGCTGCTTGCGCTTGAGGTTGATCAGGACGGCCTGGGCCTCATACGCTTCGCTGGGTGCCTCGCCCGCGCTCTTGGCCATCTCGTCCATCAACTTCTTGAGCGCCAGGGCCACGCCCTCGGCCTTGCCGGTCGCGTCGTGCGCCTTGCCGAACTTCTTGAGGGTCCGCAGGAACTGCTCGTCCTCGGTTCGTGCCGCGGCGACGACCCGGCGCGAGGTCGCACGTGGATGGCTCTTGGCCAGTGACTCGGCACCGTCGACGATGGCCTGCTGGATCGCGATGGCCTCATCGAACTCGTGGGTGACGAACTCGTCGCCGTACTTGGCTTCGCTCATGGGTGATGCCTCCTCGGGGGCAGGTGGGGATTCGGTGGTCATCCGACCGTAGCGGTCCAGGTGGCCACGGCATTCCGTCACGAGGGGCGCGATGCGTGACGTCGGCGTTGCAGTACGCCGGCGGGTCACGCCTCCGTGGGAGTCACGCCTCGGCGGCGACGGGCAGGACCAGCAGGAAGCCGGGTGGGACGCCCAGGTTCACGCGGGTGCTGTCACGCAGGACGTACTGCCTTGCGAGCGTCTCGGGTGAGACGAGCGCGTTCGGCTTGGGACTCTTGCCCCAGACCGTGCTGCCGTGGGGATACAGCGGATCGTGGACGCGGATGCCGGTGACCTCGAAGGCATCGAACGCCCGCGGGTCGCCGGTCGATTCGAAACCGCTCATGACCCAGGCATGGCGGCCGCGCCACATGACGAGACCCACCGGTCGCTCCGTGGCGCGGATCGCCTCGGCGGCCGTGGCGAGCGCCGCCTCGAACGTCGGGAGTGACACCAGCTCATACGGGCCGAGGCCCAGGTCGTTGAGCGTCGCGGTCCAGCCGCGCGGGTTCGCGCCACCGAACGGGCTGAAGGATCGATCGCGCGCCATCGCCCACAGGTCGCCCTGGTCGGCCCGGCTCGAACGCCTGGCATCGGTCGTCATGTTCAGGGCCATCTGGATGCTCGCCCCGACACACCACTCGAACGTGTGCTGGGCCACGAAGTCGTCCTTGTCGGCGAGGTTCATCGCGAACGGTTCGGGATCGGCCTGGGCGATCTCGGGATCGGGGGATGCGGTGGGAGCGGCCGTGCCCACAGGGGTCGGGGCGCGAGTCGCGGGCCCTTCCGGGCTCGGTACGGGGGTCAGGGTCGCGGGCGCGCTGGCGCTTGCGGATCCCGGCTCCGCGAGCGCCGAGGTCGCGGGCGGGTCCGGCGACGGGCTCGAGCCCGCGGGCATGCAGGCGCCAAGCGCGAGGCTGGCGAGGAGCGCCAGCAGGATCAGTCGGTGCGGTGGGTGGGTCGCGAGGGTCGCCATGGCCGTGTGCGGCGCAGTATCGCCCGACGCCGCGGATCGCGCCGTAGGGCATCGGGGTCGCCCCGCCCCCAGGGCCACTCCCCTACGTCGTGCCCGCGGCCGCGCGGGCCTCGGCCATGATCTCGGCCGCATCATCGATCGGGACCGCGAACCCGATCCCCTGCGCGCTCGCCGCGACCGCGACATTGACGCCGATGACCGCGCCGCTCGCGTCCAGCAGCGGCCCGCCGCTGTTCCCCGAGTTGATCGCCGCGTCGGTCTGGAGGAGCCCGGTCATCGTGGTGGTCCGGCGGCTGAACTGGTCGCCGACTTCGATCGTCCGGCCGGTCGCCGAGAGGATGCCGCTCGTCACGGTTTCGGTGAACGTCCCGAGTGGACTCCCGATCGCCACGACCAGCTGCCCGACCTTGAGCGCCGACGAATCGCCGATCTCGAGCGTCGGCAGGCCCGTGGCGTCCACCCGGACGACCGCGAGATCGTGTTCGGTGTCGGTCGCGACGACCGTGCCCGTGCGCTCGGTCCCATCCTGGAACGTCACCGTGATCGATCCATCGCCCTCGACCACGTGCTCGTTGGTCAGGATCAGGCCATCGGCATCGAACACGAAGCCGGACCCGACACCGGTCGATGGCATCGACATCGGTCCGAAGCCGCCCGATCCTGCCGATTCGACCGTGATGGTCACGACGGCCGGGCTGGCCGCCTCGGCCACGGCCACGACGGCGTCGGAGCCCGTGATCGTGAGGGCGCTCGGCGCCGCCGAGCCGTTGCTCACGACCCCGGCCGTGGTGGCATCCACGCCGGAGCCCCCATCCACGATCCCCGTCCCCACCAGCACCCCCACGGTGGCCACCGACGCGACCGATGCCGAGAGCACGGTAGCGGCGAGGACGCCGGCGAGCCGCCGATCACGCCGGGGACGGGAGGAGGACGTCACCGTGGCGGGATCGATGCGCTCGCCGGCGTGATTCGCCGGGTCGGCCGTAGGCACGGCCGAGTCGGCCGTCGCTGGTGCGGCGACCGGAGCGACCGCCGAAGCGGTCAGGGCGGACGCCTGGGAGGCGGCGACCGCGGGAGGAAGGATCGGTTCGAATTCGTGGTCCATCGGTCAAGTACAGACCCGCAGCCTGAGACGGTCCTGAGAAGATCGAAGAGAACGCCCGACGACCTCCCCATACTCCCCGTGATGCAGGCAACGCTCGTCGAACAGGCCGCACGCGGCGACCACGAGGCCTTCGAGGCCCTCGTTCGCGCGTCATCGAATCGATTGT
>CAYVJP010000026.1:14724-19568 GCA_964451745.1 uncultured Anaerolineaceae bacterium
GCGTACCGGATCCTTCGGGACCACCACGCCGCCGAGGACGCCCTCCAGTCGGCGCTGGCGACGATCTGGGACGACCTGCCGCGACTGCGCGACCCCGAGCGCTTCGACGCCTGGACCTACCGACTCATCACGCGAGCCAGCATCGCGCAGGCGCAACGGGAGCGCCGCGGCGGGACGGTCGTCCGGCTGCTCCCCGACGACGCCGACGCGGACCCGCGATCGCTCCCCGGGACCACCGGCGCCGATATCGATGCCGTCGCCGACCGCGATCAGATCGAACGCGGGTTCGCCCGCCTCAAACCGGAACAACGGGCGATCCTCGTGCTCCAGTTCTACGCCGGCCTGTCGCTCGCCGAGATCGCCGACGTGCTCGGCATCCCGGCGGGCACCGCCGCCTCCCGCATCCACTACGCCACGCGTGCCCTGCGAGCCGCGCTGGACGCCGACGACCGGACCATCGAACCCAAGGAGCGGACGGCATGACCGCATCGACCCACTTCGACCGCGATCTGGACCGCGAGCTGGCTCGTCGCCTGACCGCCTTCCTCGACGAAGGCCCGACGCGTGCGCCGGATCGCGCGACGGACGAGGCCGTCGCCCACGCTCAGGCCCATCCGCGCCGGCCCGATCCGCTCCGCGCCCTGCGACGCGACCCGATGGGGACGCCGTGGTTCGGGTCGACCGGGACGTTCCGCCCGGCGCTGCTGGTCGCGGCCGTCGGCTTGCTGCTGGTCGCCGGCTTCGCGGCCGCGGCGGTCGGCGGCTGGTTCGATCGAGCGCCGAGCGTCGTGCCGACCCCGTCGACGGAGCCGTCGCCGTCGCCCAGCCTCCCGGCGCTGACGATCCGGGTCGATCTCGACGAGGTCGTCGGTGCGAACGCCGAGATCGAGGTCACCGACGAATCCGGCCTTCTCGTCGAGGCGGTCTCGGGGACCCCCGCGGATGGTGGCTCCGTGGAGGCGGGGGTCGTGGACGTCCGCAACGACCCGACCGACCCGACGCGCTTGATCCTCACCTGGACCGGCACCCCATGCGACGAGCTGCATCAGCTCGTGATCGAGGCCGACGGGCGGACGTTCAACATGTTCCGCCAGGCGTGCGAGGGCGATGCCATCGCGCGCGATCTCGTGCTCGAGTTGGGGTTCAGCGAGGAGGTCCCGGCGGCCGACATCGACGTGACGCTGGAAACCGTCGAGTAGCGAGCTAGCGACGGTCCGCTCCCGGCAGGACCGAGCGGGCTCGCCTCAGGCGCGCCCGCGCTCGCGTCCGACCCCTTCGCGGACCAAGCGAACGGCCTCCGCAACGCCAGCGGTCCATGGAAGGCCATGTCCGGGGAGGACGAGTCCCGCCTCGATGCCGTCAAGCCGCGCGAGTGACGCCAGCGCCCGGTCGCGGTCCGAGGAGAACGGAGCCAGCTGCGGCCCGACGACGCCGGTGGTCACGGCCTTGGTCGCGATCGCATCACCGATGAAGAGCGAGTCGCGGCCCGGAACGTGGAGCGCGGCACTCCCCGGGGAGTGGCCCGGGAGCGCGATGACCCGCGGCGCGCCCGGCACGTCGAGCGTCGCTCCGTCACCGAACGTGGACACTTCGCGAACGGGCGGGATCCGGAGCATCCCGTGGCGAACGGCGAACCAGAGGAACCCAAGGATCGGCGCGATGCGTGTCGGGCCGGTCTGCTGGCCGGTCGTCTTCACCTCGCCACGTGCCAGGGCCGCATCGTCCGCGTGGACGCTGACCGGCACGTGCCGCTCACGCCGGATCCGCTCGGCAAAGCCGATGTGGTCCGTGTGGGCGTGGGTCAGGACGACGGCGCGGACGTCATCGAGCGTCCGGCCCATCGCCGCCAGCTCTCGGGGCAGCGCACCCCAGTACGCGGGCGCGCCGGCATCGATGATGGTGATCTCGCCGCCATCGTCGAGGAGGTACGCGTTGACGAGCCCCTCCCCCAGCCGATGGATCCCATCCGCGATGCGCATCGTCGTCCGAGCATACGCGCGGCGGAACGTCGTCATTGTCGGGTTGACAAGTTACTTAGTAATCACTAAGTTACGCGGCATGAGCGAAACCGCCGCCACCTACAACGGCCAGCGACCCCGTCTGAGCGCCGACGAGCGCCGCGACGCGATCGTCGCTGCCGGCATGAACGAGTTCGCGGCGCACGGCCTGGCCGGCGCCTCGGTCGATGCCATCGCCCGTCGGGCCGGGGTCTCGCAGCCCTACGTCTATCAGCTGTTCGGGACCAAGAAGGACCTGTTCCTCGCGGTCGTCCGACGAGGGTTCGAACGCACCCGGGTCGCCTTCGAGGATGCCGTCCGGCGCCACCAGGCGGGCGAGCTCTTCGAATGCGATTCGCCGATCGGGGCCATGGGCATCGCGTATGCCAAACTCCTGGCCGACCGGACGCTCCTCCTCGTCCAGCTGCAGGCGTATGCCGCCTGCTCCGACCCCGAGGTACAGATCGTCGTGCGCCACGAGTTCAGCAACCTCCACCGCTATGTCGCCGAGGCGACCGGCGAGACGCCGGACGTCATCCACCACTTCTTCGCCGAGGGGATGCTGATGAACGTCAGCGCGGCCGTGCAGCTGGACGGCGAACCGATGGCATCCGCCCTGGCCGAGATCGGAGGCGCCCATTGACCAGCGCCCCGTGCCGCCCCCCTTTTTCGCTCCACAACTAAGTGACTACTAAGTAACCACCGCTGGACCACCACCCCTCCCCACCGACAAGGAGCCCACCCGTGACCCGCACCGCCTGGACCTTCCTCATCACCGCGATGGCCGTCTTCATGGCTGCCCTGGACAACCTGGTCGTCACGACCGCCCTGCCCGTGATCCGGGCCGACTTCAACGCGACCCTCCAGGAACTCGAATGGATGGTGAATGCCTACACCCTCACGTTCGCCGTCCTGCTCCTGACCGGCGCCGCGCTCGGCGATCGCTTCGGGCGCAAGCGCATGTTCATCATCGGCCTCGGCATCTTCACTGCCGGATCGGCCGCGGCGGCGCTCTCGTCGACCTCGACCGAGCTGATCGTCGCCCGCGCCATCCAGGGCATCGGTGGAGCGATCCTCACGCCGCTCAGCCTGACCATCCTCTCCGCTGCGGTCAGCCCGGAACGTCGAGCCGTCGCGCTCGGAGCCTGGGGTGGCATCGCCGGACTCGCCATCGCCATCGGCCCGCTCGTCGGGGGCGCCATCGCCGAAGGCCTCGATTGGCAATGGATCTTCTGGGTCAACGTGCCGATCGGCCTCATCGCCATCCCGCTCGCGTACTTCCGCCTCGAGGAGAGCTACGGACCGTCGGCCCGCCTCGACCTGCCGGGCCTGGGCCTCATCAGCGCGGGCCTGCTCGCGATCGTGTGGGGTCTGGTCAAGGGCAACGAACTCGGCTGGACCGATCCCCAGATCGTGGCGTCGCTGGGTGTCGGTGCCGTCCTCGTCGCGCTCTTCGTGGCGTGGGAAGCCCGGACCGCCGAACCGATGCTCCCCCTGCGGCTCTTCCGCTCGCGCGCCTTCAGTGCCGCGAACGCCGTCTCGCTCCTGATGACCTTCGGGATGTTCGGCTCGATCTTCCTGCTCGCGCAGTTCTTCCAGGTCGTCCAGGGCTACAGCCCGCTCGAAGCCGGCCTGCGGACCCTGCCCTGGACCTTCATGCCCGTCGTGGTCGCCCCGATCGCCGGCGTCGTCTCGACCCGGACGGGCACCCGCCCGCTCCTCGTCCTGGGCATGGCCCTCCAGGCCGTGGCCCTCGGCTGGATCTCGCTGATCGTCACCCCGACCGTCGAGTACCTCACCCTGGTCCCGGCGTTCATCCTCGCGGGCGCCGGCATGGGCCTGTTCTTCGCCCCGATCGCCAATGTCGTCCTCTCGTCGGTCGCACCCGAAGAGGAAGGCAAGGCCTCGGGGGCCAACAACGCCATCCGCGAGCTCGGTGGCGTGTTCGGGGTGGCGGTCCTCGCCGCCGTGTTCACCGCCAACGGGTCGTACCAGTCGCCGACCGATTACGTCGAGGGGTTGATCCCGGCGATGCAGGTCGGGGCGGTGGTGGTCGCCGTGGGCGCACTCGCCGCGATGGCCCTCCCGGGTCGGGCGCGCGCGACCGACGACGAAGCCGACCTCGGGCGTGCCGAGTCCCAGTTCGGTTTCGTGGCCGAGCCGATGGCGACGTCGTAGTCGCCGGGCGACGGCGGGCGCCGGCGCCCGCCGAACCCTCCCTTGATGACAATCGGCCGCATATCGGACCCACCACCGGTGGGAAGGATGCGGCCGATTGTCATCGCCGCTCCCGACTCCGCACCGCGCCCTCGGCGACGCCGTCACCTACCATCGCGACATGTCCGCCCTCGATGCGCGCAGCGCCCAGCGCCGCTACCTCGCGCTCATCGGCCTGCGCTGGTTCCCGGTCGGTCTGCTCATCCCGATCTTCGTCCTCCTGCCCCTGTCGCGAGGCCTGACCCTCACGGAGATCGGGCTCGTCTTCGCGGTCCAGGGCCTCGTCGTCCTCTTCCTCGAGCTTCCGACCGGCGGCCTGTCCGACTCGATCGGCCGGCGACCCGTGCTCCTGCTCGCCAGCGTCGTGTCGCTGGCCTCGCTCGTTCTCTTCTACCTGGCCCAGTCGGTCGAAGTGTTCGTGGCCGCGATGGTCCTCCAGGGGATCTATCGAGCGCTCGATAGCGGTCCGCTCGAGGCCTGGTACGTGGACGCGAGCCTTGCGGCGGAACCGGGACGCCCGATGGAGCGCGGCCTCAGTGCCGGGGCCACCGTCCTGAGCCTGGCCATCGCTGCCGGAGCGTTGTTGTCGGGCGGGCTCATCGCGCTCGACCCATTTCCCGACATCGAGAC
>CAYVJP010000027.1:0-4487 GCA_964451745.1 uncultured Anaerolineaceae bacterium
GCCTGACGGTGGTCGACCCGACAGGGATGCACCAGCGGACGATCTGTCCGGGCGTGACCGCCGGGCCCTGACGGACACGCACCCGCGCGGGTCGGCTATCCTGCGGGCCATGCCACGAGCGCTCGCCCGCAAGATCCCGCTCGCCGAGCTCCACTGTCACCTGGGCGGCGCGGTCACGCCGGCGATCATGTGGGGCATCGCCCACAGGCAGGGCATCAAGCTCCCGACCAAGGACTACTGGGAGTTCCGCGACATGATCACCGTGTCGCGACGATCGCGCAGCTTCGATGGGTACCTGCAGCTGTTCCACTGGACCGAGCTCATCCAGAGTGCGCCGATCGCCGTGGAGCGCGCGGTGTACGAGGTCATCGGCGGCGGCTATCGCAAGAACAACGTGACCACGATGGAGCTGCGCTTCAACCCGATGAAGCGCAACCGCGGCGGCGAGCAGGACCTCGATCACATCATCGCCGCGGCCGTCCGCGGGATGGATCGGGCGACCCTCGAGTACCCGGTCAAACCCGGGCTCATCTTCTGCCTGGACCGGGCATTCCCGTTCGAGCTCAACGAGATCATCGCGGAGAAGGCCATCGCCTGGCGCGACCGCGGCGTGGTCGGGATCGATATCGCCGGTCCCGAGTCATCGACGTTCCGGGTCGCCGACTATCGGCGTCTCTTCCGCCGGGCGCGACAGTACGGCCTGGGCCTGACCGTCCATACCGGCGAGTCCGGCCCGACCGACGAAGTCGCACGCGTCGTGGAGCTGCTCGAACCCGATCGCATCGGTCACGGCGTCAAGGCCGCCTACGATCCGCGGGCGATGGCCATGATCCGGGACCGGGGCATCGTGCTCGAGATCTGCCCGACCTCGAACCTGAACACGCGCGTCGTCTCGGGCTGGGACGAGTTCCGCTGGATCTTCGACACCCTGCGTCGCAATGACGTCCGGTTCACGATCAACACCGACGGCCCCGAGATGCTCAAGACCTACATCCGTGACGAGATGGCGACCCTTGGTCGGCTCGGGATCCTCTCGCTCGCCGACATGGAGCATGCCGCGACGACATCGCTTGCGGCCTCGTTCGTCCCGAACGTCTCGGACGTGCCGCCCCCCACGATGGTGCCCGCCCGGCGCGACGTGGTGGAGCGCGAGGAGGCGTAGGGCTCAGGCCATCCGACGGCGGACGCGGACGATGCCGGCGTCGTGGAGCGCCTCACGGATCGGTCGGACCGCGCTGCCGGACACGCTGCCGGCGATCCGTCGGATGCCGTCTTCCTCGAATGCCCGGAACGACAGGTGCGGCTGCTGCGTGACGTCGCCGTCGGGCACGGCGCGGAACAGGGCGGTCCGTCCGCAGGTCCGTTCCAGGATGGACCGCTTGGGCCAGCCGACCGCGAGTTCGTCCAGCACACCGGAGGGCACGGGGGCATCGAGCAGGTCACGCGCGAGGTCGAGGACGACCCAGCTCGCCGTGCGCCCGCCGGCGATCCGGGCACGCGCCAGGAACGCATCCCAATCGAGCGTGGCGCCCGCCGTGCGCACCAGCTCGGCCACGTCGGCCACCCAGCGCAGCCGCAGCGCTGAGCGGGTCCGGTGGATCGCCAGGTGCAGCAGCGTGTCCTCGGGGGAGAGCGTTCGGATCGGGTGACCCAGCAGGGTGGTCGCGACGGATCGCTCCCACATCCCGTCCGTCCCCATCCGTCGCTCGCTGTCGGCCCACAGGGCCCAATGGAGTTCGAGACGAACGTGGTCCGGCCCCGCGCCGCGGTCCCAGGCCGGGCCGTGGAACTCGTGGACGAGCGCCTTGTACCGCGGCTCCGCGCGCTGGCGGAACCCGAGCTCGTACAGGACGCTGCCGGCGGCGGCGTAGTCGCCGGGTCGGACGAGCACGTCCAGATCCGCACAGGGCCGGGACGCGAGGTCCCCGTACAGCCGATCGGCGATCACGAGCCCTTTCACGGGCATGGCCGGGATCCCGGCGAGGGCCATGCCATCAAGCACGGGCATCAGCGCTGCGGCGAGGGTCCCGTTGGATCGCAGCGTCACGTGACGCCGCTTGACGGCACGCTGCCGCCAGTCGTCGGGGACGAGCTCGCCCGCACCGGCGGGGACGCTCCGGGCGAGGAGCGGGACGACCTCGTGGAGGTGACCCAGGGCCCACAGTCGGTCCCAGTCGATACCGGCGGCGACGACGGCACGCAAGCGTTCACCGGCGGCCGCCGATGGCGCTGAGCGCGCGCCGAGGCACAGGACCTGGGTCTCACGGTCGAGGCCGCCAAGCGGGTCGGAGCGATCGGCTCGGATGGCGGGCATCAGTACTGCGCCAGGCTGCCGTCGGTGCGGGCGTAGCGCACGGCCGCAGCGAAGACGATGACCCCCACGACCAGGTAGACGGCGCTGACCACGACGAGCATCGCGATCGGGCCGGCCAGGTCCGAGATGCCACGGCCCTCGAGGATCGCGCCACGCAGGACCGTGAGGCCATGGGTGATCGGGAGCAGCATGCTGGCCGCCTGCAGGACGGGCGGCAGGACCGCCACGGGGTAGAAGGTCCCGCCCAGGACCACGGACGCGCCACGGAATGCCCAGCCGAGCGGGTTGCCGCGCTTCACGATCAGGATCGTGGCGCCGGCGAGGAAGCCCATGCCGGTGAAGCCGGCGACCATCAGGACCAGGCCCACGAGCGCCGCCGGGACGTTCGTCCTCGAGAGGTCCACGCCGAGGAGTGCTCCGAGGAGCAGGTAGGCGAGCGCGCCGAGCGCGGCGGACGCGTGGAGCCACAACGTGGACGACGTCAGCAGGGTCGCGAGCCGCGACGGGCCCAGGAGCATGAACTCGAGCGTCCCGGTGGTCTGGCTCTCGCGGATGGCGCCGCCGAACGCGCCGACGCTCTGACCCAGGAACTCCATCGCCACGATCCCGATGAGGACGAACGCGAAGTAGCTGCTCCCGACCTCGGTGAGGGCCGGTGCCGCCGAGTCGAATGAGCGGCTCAGGAAGAAGAACACGCCGACCGTCACGGCGGCGGAGCCGAGGCGCAGGATGAGCCCGGTCCGGTAGCTCATCTCGATCCGCCGGTCGCGGGCGACGAAGGCCCGGGGCACCAGGGTCATCCGTGCGAGCGAGCCCATCGGCCGCGCGAGGCTGGTCATCGGGCTGCCACGGCCACCGCGGCCGGCGCAGGCTCGGCGGTCGGGCCAAGGGTGCGGATGTAGATCTCCTCGAGCGAGACGTCGCCGGTCTCGCACGCGACGATATCGACGTCCGCTCGGACGAGGGTGCGCAGGATGGCGGCCAGCGCGTCGCTCGATGCGAGGACCGCCTCCACCTGGTGCGTCGCCCCATCCGTTGCCGCGGTGCCACGCAGGTCGGACGACCGGACGCCGCCGACGTCCGCGAGCCCGTTGATGAGCGATCCCGGATCCCCGGTCGCACTGCGCAGCCGCAGCGTGCAGCGCATGCCGTAGCCGATCGCTTCGCGGAGCTGGGCGACGCTGCCCGACGCCACGATCCGCCCGTCCTGGATGAACGCCACGCGATGACACAGAGCCTCGGCCTCGGGCATCGAGTGCGTCGCCAGCACCACGGTCCGGCCCAGGTCGCCCACCACGACCTCCGCGACGAACCGACGCAGTCGCTCGGCCGAGATGGGGTCGAGCGAGCGGGTGGGCTCGTCCATGAAGAGGATCGCCGGTTCGTCGATCAGGCCGCGCATGATGGCGAGCGCCTGGCGCTGGCCCGTGGACAGGCGTCCGAACGGGCGGTCCAGGTGGTCCGCGACACCGAGGCGGCGCGACAGGCGGTCGACGACCGCAGCCGTGGCCGTCGCATCCATGTGGCGCAGCGCCCCGAAGAACTCGAGGTTCTGGCGTCCGGTGAGGCGCCAGTAGAACGAGCGCTCGTCGCCGTTGATGAGGCCGATCCGGGAGCGGACGGCCCGGGGATCGGTGGTGACGTCGATGCCGTCGACGCGCGCCGTACCCGATGAGGGCAGGAGCAGCGTGGTGAGCATCCGGACGAGTGTGGTCTTGCCGGCGCCGTTCTGGCCGAGCAGGCCGAAGACCTCACCGTGCGGGATGGCCAGGCTCACGCCATCGACGGCGACTCGTTCGGGTTCCGGCGGACGACCGGTGGCGATGGCTCGGAGCGACCTGGGCAGCCGAAAGCGCTTGGTCAGGTCGTCGGCTTCGATCGCGAGGGTCGGCATGTCGCGTGGTCGCGGGGTCCTTGGGGTTGGTGGACGGATGGCCGCGAGGCGACCCACCCGCCCGATCGCTGTCTAGGACTCGATGACCGTGATGCCATAGTCCATGGCGACGGCCGCTTCCATCGTCAGCTCCGCTTCCGAATAGCTGGCGAGGACTTCCGGGGTCTCATAGTCCATGTGATCGCTCTCCACGTCTCGGGGCCGGATGGGATGGCGCCGGCCTGACGGCCGGCGCCATCGATCGATCAGGTTGGGATGACGATGACGCCGTTGCCATAG
>CAYVJP010000027.1:4587-19304 GCA_964451745.1 uncultured Anaerolineaceae bacterium
TCCATGGCGACGGCCGCGTCCTGCGTCAGCTCCTCTTCCGAGTAGCTGGCGAGGACTTCCGGACTTTCGTAGTCCATCTGGACGACGCTAGACGTCGATGATGACCGGTCGGCCATAGTCCATGGCGACGGCCGCGTCCTGCGTCAGCTCCTCTTCCGAGTAGCTGGCGAGGATCTCCGGGGACTCATACTCCATGAGTTCGGTCTCCTCCTACGCGGGGATGTCGTAGGGCACGCCATAGAACATGGCGACGGCCGCGTCCTCGGTCAGCTCCTCTTCCGAGTAGCTGGCGAGGACTTCCGGGGTCTCATAGTCCATCGGGATGATCTCCCCCTACTGCAGGACCTGGTCCGGCACGCCATAGAACATGGCGACGGCCGCGTCCTCGGTCAGCTCCTCTTCCGAATAGCTGGCGATGATCTCAGGGCTCTCGTACTCCATCCACTTCACCTCCTTCCTGCCGATCTGCCCCGGTCACTGCCGGGACCTCGATGCCGTGATCACCCGGATCGGGATCCGGGACAGGGAATTCGCGCTCGCCACGACGACGGGTCGCACGGGCGACGGGGCGTGGGTCGCCATCCGCGTGGCCGCTCGTCCAGCTCGGCTGCTCCACCACGACACGCGGGCCACGAGGGCACCGCGCGGTCCCCCGAGCGCCGCTCCGACCTCGTGGCCATCGGGACGCACGACCTGGCGGACCACGCCGAGGACATCGTCAGGACGGATCGCGCCGTCCGGGTAGGGCTCGCCGTCCCCCTTGGGGATCAATGCCAGCCCGGCCCCGTGACCACGGGTGGCGACGATCCTGTGGGCGACGATCGCATCGCGGCGCTCGAAGAGGACGATCTCGCCGATCCGGGCGTCACGGCGCCCGAAATCGACGAGCAGCCGGCTGCCCGGCGGCAGGGTCGGCTGCATGCTGATCCCGATCGCCTCCAGCCAGCGCACGGCGCCGTCAGCGCGGAATCGATAGAGCAGGCCAAGGCGAGCGATCGCCTTGGGGTCCGGTGTCATCATGGTTCCACCCCCAGCCAGTCGCGGACGGCGTCGGCGGACGCGTCCAGTGGGCCCATCCGGAGCCGGACACAGCGGACGCCCGCGGTGATGGCGCCCAGTCGACGCATCGTCCCGGCGAAGTCCGTGGCGCCGGCCGGCGTCCCGCGCAACAGGTCCAGCGCCGCGACCGCCGGCGAGAGCGGCGTCAGCGACATCTCGCGGCCCGGGTCGGGCACGTCGCCCAGCACCACGATCCCGCTGAGGCGCGTCGGGCCACCGAGCCCCGCCCCGAACGCGGCCGCGAGATCCCTGGCGCCGATCGCCCACTCGCTCCCGCCTCCGAGGTCGTAGCGTTCGCGACGCTGGACGAACGCGAGCTCCGGGAACATCGCGAGCGTGTCGGGCCGCACGTGGACTCCCCGCGGGAACGGCAGGACGGTCCGGTCATCGGGCGCGATGACGGCCATCTCGTCGGTCAGCAGGCGCCCGCCCGCCCGCACGAGGGCCAGCGTCAGGGTGGACTTGCCGTAGCCGCTGGCGCCGGCGAGGAGCACCGCCCGTCCATCGAACTCGACGACCCCGGCATGGATCGCGAGCATCCCCCGCACCCGGAGTCCGTCGAGGACGGCGTGGACCACGAGATCGAACAGCCCCACGACGGCGGCCTGTTCGCTGCCGGCGAGCCCCGTTCGCCCGCTCGCGTCGACCAGGCGATAGCCGCCGCTGACGCGGTGGAGGGCAAGCCGGTCGCTCAGGGTGTCGGCGTGCGGGTCCGGATCGGCGAAGACGCCGTACGAGTCCGCGATGGCTCGGGCGGCCACCGGGACGTCCGTCTCGATCGTGAACGAGACACCGTGGACCGTGTAGGCGTCGATCTGGCTCCCGGCGGCGCTCGACCGGTCCTGGCGCTGGTCGGGACGGGGTTCCGCGATCATGCCGCCCCCGTGTCCTCGACGAGGAGCCCGAGCGCGCGGAACTTCGCCACGACCCGTTCGACATCCCCCTCGACCGATGCGGGGGTCCGGTCGTACGTCGCGGCGAATGCCGCGACGATGTCGTCCATGGAGCGGCCGTCGCACAGCTTCCAGACCCGGGCCGCCGACCCGTTGATCACGTGCGCCCTGCCGTCGCGCGCGTCATGCAGGATCGCCTCGCGCCCGACCTCCTGCAAGGTCACGTCCGGTCGTCCGGCCACCTTCCCCGGTGCCTCATCTGTGCTCACCGCGTCCCCCGCGCCAGCAGATGCTGTGGCCGATCCTGGATCGACGCTACGCGGCGGATTGTGGCGGCCGGTACCTCTGTCTGTCGACTGGGTAGGACGACTGGTGTTGCCGGTGCGCACCGCCACCGAGGCTAGTCGGTGGCGCCACCGATGCGGTAGGTGCAACAGCGGTCCCCGGTCGCGATATGGGTCTCGCGCTGGACGTCGGTCCCGAGCAACTCGCGGAACAGATCCAGCTCCGCCTGGCAGGCTGCCGCATGCTCCGAGGAGACTCGATGGATGGCGCAGTTGCGCTCGACGAGGCGGATCACGCCGTCGGCACCGACGACGGCCTCGGCAAGGTAGCCCTGTTCATCCTGGATGACCGCGAGCTCCCGGACGCGATCGAGGAGGGGTGCCTTCGGCGGCAGTCGATCGGCCAGGCGCTGGCGCAGTCGATCCCGCGTGAGTCGACGGCGCTCCTCGAACACCCCATCGACCAGCTCATCGCCGCCGATCGAGCGGATCGCAGCGAGCAGGCCGCTGGCGAGCCCGTCGTAGTTGGTCGGGAAGAGGTCCTGGGCGGCGTCGGTGACGTCGTAGACGTGGCGCGGACGGCCTACGCCATGGCGGATGGCCTGGCGCGTGACCAGCCCGGCGGCCTCGAGGGCGTGGAGCTGCTGGAGCACGCCGGTGCGGCTGACCCCGAGGTGCGTCGCGAGCTGCTCGGGCGAGCTCGGTCCATCGTGTCGGATGCGCATCAGGATGGCCCGGCGCAGCCCGGATGTCCCTCCTGTGATGCTCGGGGTGTGGTGCGGCGGCTCGGGCGTGACGGCGCTCGGGTCGGTCATGGTCCGGGAAGGCTAGCACCGAGGCGGCGGACGCGCAGGAAGACGGACGCGCCCTCGCGTCGGTGCTAGGCTCGGCCCGGATGGACCTCGATCTTCCCGTCGAACACGCCCTCCTGCGCGACACGATCCGCGACTTCATGGTCACGGAAGTGGCGCCGGTCATCGACGAGCACGAGCGCGACCGTCGCTTCCCGACGGAGATCGTACGCCGGATCGGCGAACTCGGGTGGCTCGGCATCCCCATCCCGGAGGACGAAGGCGGCGCCGGGCTTGACACGCTGGCCTACGCCGTCGCCATCGAGGAGATCTCGCGCGTCTGGGGCTCGCTGGGCATCATCGTGGCGGCCCACACCTCGCTCGGCTGCGGGCCGCTGCACCTCGCGGGCACGCCGGAGCAGCAGCAGACGTATCTCGTGCCCATGGCTCAGGGGCGAGTGCTGGGCGCCTATGGCCTCACCGAACCCGGTGCCGGATCGGACGCCGGTGGGACGCGGACCACCGCGCGGCTCGAGGATGGCCCCGACGGCGGATCGTGGGTCATCGATGGCGCCAAGCGGTTCATCACGAACGCCGGCCAGGCGGGGACGTACATCGTCACGGCACGGACCGGCACCACCGAGCGCGGCGACGCGGAGATCTCGGCATTCATCGTCCCGGCCGCCACCCCGGGGTTCAGCGTGGGTCGCCTGGAGGACAAGCTGGGGCTCCATGCCTCGGCCACCGGGGAGTTGCGGTTCGAGGGTGCGAGGATCCCGGCCGCGAACCTGCTGGGTGCCCGTGGAGAGGGGTTCCGGACGTTCCTCAGGATCCTCGATGGTGGACGGATCAGCATCGGGGCCATGGCCGTCGGGCTGGCCCAGGCCGCGCTCGACGCGAGCATCCCGTATGCGCGGACGCGCGAGCAGTTCGGGCGGCCGATCGGTTCGTTCCAGGGCGTCGCCTTCATGGTCGCCGACATGGCGACCGAGATCGAGGCGGCGCGGGCCATGGTGTGGCGGGCCGCCTGGCTCAAGGACCAGGGCCGCGACTACGGTCTCGCGGCGGCGGAAGCCAAGCTCTTCGCCTCCGAGGTGAGCAGCCGGGCGACGAACGCCGCCGTCCAGATCCACGGCGGGTACGGCTACGTCACCGACTACCCGGTCGAGCGCTACCTCCGCGACGCGAAGCTGACGGAGATCGGGGAGGGGACCAGCCAGGTCCAGCGGCTGGTCATCGGGCGCAAGGTCCTCGACCTCCGCGTCACCTGAGGCGACGCCGGCGCCGTCAGGAGGCCTTGACGAGCCGGACGATCAACCGGTACTGGCTCTTGGCGCCGACGCACGTCTGGAGGGTCATGCTCGGGCGCGACTGGGCCGCGTAGGCGAACTCGCCCTTGTCCGGCGTCGTGACCTTCCACCACGCGACCTTGTAGGTCGAGACGCGTCCGTTGGCATCCGCGTAGTGGACCTTCATGCCCTTCGAGAGTCGTCCGCGGACGTAGGCATCGTGGAGGGGCTTGAACACGCTGTGGGCGTGGCCGAACAGGTAGATGTTGTTGGATCCGGCGCAGCCCCAGCGGTACACGCGATCACCGGGGTAGGCGTTCGACGAGCAGGCGAAGCGCGCTACCGACCGGCGGATGCCGAGGGCGGGGATCCAGACCTTGTTGCGCCCGGACAGCGCGGTCGCAGCCGTCGATTCGGTGCGCGGGCTCGGAACCGGGGTCGCGGCGCTCGAACGGCCGACCCAGGCCGGGACCGATGCCGCCGGCGCGGGCTTCCGGGCGTCGAGGTGCTCTCGACGCAGGTCCGCCAGCGAATCTCCGGTTCGTCCGCCGAACCAGCGGACCGCGGTCACAGCGGCGGTCTTGACCTCGCCGGACAGGACGCCCGCGACCGGCGCGACCGGCGCCATCGGAGTCGCCGAGGGCCGGGCCGCGGCGCTCGCGGTGACGGTGCCCATGGTCGTGGCGAGCAGGATCAGGGCAAGGAGCGACCGGGTCGCCACGCGGGAGAAGGGCATGACCCCACTCTCCCGCTCCGGACCGCCGCGAACCGTGGCCCGGGAGTCCCACTCCCCATGGGAAGGTGGAGGTCACCGCTCTACGACGCCCTCCAGCAGACCCTCCCGGACCCACCAGGGCGTCGCTCCGACCTCGTCAGTTACCGGTCCCGGCGGCGATCTCGAGGGCCTCGCGGATCGCGGCCTCGAACTGCGGTGCCCATGGCCCCTGGCCGGCGACCACGAACGGCGACTGCTCCACGGACTCGAAGGACTCGGCGTCGGTCACGTACGCCCGGGCGCACGCGTCGATCGTCGAGCGGAGCCGGTCGAACGAGGCGCGGTTGCGGAAGATGTAGAGGTACAGGCGGACGGGTTCATCCTGGTCGAGGCCGCGCGCGGTGACACCGATCGCGGTCGGGATGAGGACCGGATCGAGACACCCGGCATCGCCCGACACGAGGTCGTCGATGGCGATGCGCTGCTTGGTGAGCTCGGTCGCGATGCCCTGGAAGTCGGCGGGCGTCGGCGCCGGTGCCGAGGTGGAGATGGTGCCGCAGCCGGTGATCGCGAACAGCGCGGCCAGCAACAGGGCGGCGACGGGCACACGGGATCGGCTCGATGACATCGGGCGCGAGGCTATCACCGGGCGGTCGAACCTGCCTGTCGCGCTACGATGGCGGCTCGTGTCCAGGCCAGCCGGGTTCCGCATCTCGGGCCGCTCGAAGCCGGGCGGTCGCGCGCGGGTCGTCCTGCTCGTCGCGTCGATGCTGGGCTGCCTGGGGTCGCTGGCCGCAGGGCGCCCGACCCTCGCGGCGGATGGCTCCGATTCGCCCAACATCCTCGACCACCCACGGATCGACGTCGCCGAGCTGGGATCGACCGGTCCCGACGGGACGCCACGGATCCTCGTGATCGACCCGCTGGACGCGACCGGTCGGAGCGTCCGTGCCTCGGTCCTCGCCCGCGACGGCACGTGGTCGAGCGTGGCGTCGGTGACCGTCGATGTCGATGCGTCCGGTGTCGGCGACGCGGGACGGCCGTGGCTGGTCGGCCTCGGTGGTGATCGCTTCGTGCTCATCGCGACGTCCGATCTGATGGATCGGACCGCGCTCGTCGCGATCGACGCTCGCGAGGTCGATGGCGCCGCATCGATCGCGATGGGGCGGATGATCGCATTCGACGCACCCATCGATGACGCCGGGGTCGCCGATGTCGATGCTGACGGGGTCCTCGACCTGGTGGTCGCCAACGCGCGCACCCTCCGACGAGGGGGCACGTGTCAAGGCTCGATGATCTGGGTCTTCCGGGGCGGGGACCTCGCCCGCCCGAGCGCGATCCAGGTCGCTGACGTCAGGCTCGCCGCCGGGGTGCTCGGCTCGTTCGACGCCTCGCCCGGGGAGGACCTCGCGGTCTACGCCTACCCGAACTGTCCCGCCGGGCCCGATGTCCAAAGCGATCTGCGGCTGCTTTCGGTCAACCTCGCGGACGGGTCCGTGCGGTCGGACCGCCCCGCGGCGGCGTCACCGCTCTCGGCCTGGGTCGCGCCGCCGGTGCGGTTCGACGCGGACGGGGACGGCCGCCATGAACTGCTCGGACTCGTGCCGCGCGGCCTCGCGGTGATCGACCCACACGGTGGCTGGTCCGACATCCGCGTCGCCTCGACGGCGGCGATGCCGCTCGGCGCCACCGCCGCGGTCGGCGCCGGTGAGCCGCGGACCCGCGTGGCGTGGCTCGAGCCCTCGATCGAGGGCCGCGGCTCGATCGGCACCGAGTCCGTGCGGCGGGAGGCGTCCGGGGCCCTCGACACGGGTCCCGCCACCGTGCGCTGGGACGCGCCAACGCCGAGCGATCGATGGCGGGCCCTGCTGGCCGACGCGACGATCGGGACGCTCCGTCAGGCCGGTCCGGTCGCGTGGAGGGGCGTGCTCGACGACCCCTCGTGCCATGACCTGCTCGTCCCGACCGCGCTGGTGGCGTGCGACTCGGATGCGGTGGCGCCATCGGCGGCGTGGGTCAGCACCCAGCCCCTGCTCGCCTTCGATTCCCGCGGCGGTCATCGATTGCTGGTCGCGGCCGGCATCGAGCGAGAATTCGGATCCGGTCTGCCGGTGAGTCCCCGACCGTGGGCCGGCAGCGCAGCCGGCCGATGGCGGCACGGGCCGAGCGCCCCGTTCGCCCTCGCCGAGGTGGTCGTCGCGGACCTGGCCGACTCGAGCGTGCCGACGCCGGTGGTGGACCGAACGGCCGCACGGGGCCCCACCGCGGTCATCGGCACGCGCGTCGGCGTGCGCCTCATCACGACGGCATACCCTCGTGGCCCGGACGCCCTGGCGCCGGCCCCCGGGACGTTCCTGGGAGCCGTTCGGGAGCTGACCCCCGCGTCGAACGGCACATCGTCGATCGTCCGCACCCCGGTGCCGCTGGGTGTCGCCTCATCGACCCGGCGTGCCCTGGAAGGCCTGTCGCTCGCGGGGATGACGATGACCGACGGCTCGCCGGTGGAGCGCTGGGCGGTGTTCGTCGTCGCGCTCGACGACAGCGGCGACGTCGCCGGCCCGGTCGCGACGCTGGTCGAGCTGGACGTCGTGGGCCCGACGATCGAGCTGGTCGCGCCGGTCACGAGCCCCGTCTGGCCGCAGCCGGCGCGCCTGTCCGGAACGGTCGAGGTCGGGGCGACGGTCGCGGTCGAGGGAGACGCGACGGTGGAGATCGGCGAGCGCGGTGCCTTCGCGATCGAGACACCGCTGGCGCCTTGGCCGCAGACGCTGCGCATCGTCGCGACCGACCAGGTCGGGAACGAGACGGTCCTCGACGTCACGGTGATCGGTGGCTTCGACTACCGGATCCTGCCGTGGCCGGCCATCCTGGCCGTCGTGGTGTTGAGCGCCGCGTTGGTGAGCGGCATCGTCGGTTCGCGACGGCGCCGCGGCGAGGTGGACGCGACACCGATCGGTCCCGCGGGCGCGGGCGATCCGGTGCCGGAACTCGAGGACCTCCCGCCGCGCTCCGGCGCCTGACCGCGGGCGTCAGCGGTCCCGGGCGCGCTGCTTGGCGTCGCGGAGCCGGGCCATCGTGTCGGCGCTCGAGGGCGCCTGGGGCGCCGGGGGGACCGGAGCGGATGCCGGTGCGGCGGGCGCGGCGGAGGGTGCGGGCGCTGCAGGCGCGGTGGGTGCGGCTGCCGCCGGCGCGGTGGGTGCCGGCGCACCGGACACATCGGCCGGTTCGGACCGCATCGCGGCCCGCGTCGCGGTCGAGGTCGCCCGCTCCCGGGCGGCCAGCAGCCCTTCGCTCGCGCTGGTCCGCGCCGCGACACGCCCCCGTCGCCGGCCGATACCGCGTACCCAATCGCCGGCTGCGGCGAACTCGCGCCGACCGACCGAGACACGCCGGAGCGCGATGTCGAGCGGCCAGAGCAGAAGGGCGAGGAGCAGCAGGAGCGGCCACAGTTCGGCGAACCGGTCGGTTGCCGTGAGGTCGTGGACCCAAGGGTCCAGCGGTGTGGCGATCACGGTCCCCCCGGTCGCCGTCCGCACCGCCGCGAGGAACGCCTCGTTGGCGCCCAGCGATCGATACTCCGCGGCCGTCGGGGCCACGAGTCCCACCGTCCGCCCCAGCGGCGATGCGCCCGGCCGCGTCTGCGTCACACGGACCGCGTAGGCGCCCGGCTCGATCTCGCCCAGCGGCACCTCGTAGACGCCCGGGGCGATCTGGACGAGCTGGACGGTCGCGGGTTCCAGGTCCGGCCCGACGATGACCGCCGTGGTGCCGTAGAAGTCGCGCGGCGAGCCATCGGGCTCCACGCTTTCCACGTGGAGGCGCGTCTGGCCACCGACGCTGTCGAACGTGGCTTCGATGCCGCCGGTCTCCTCGCCCGGGAACGTCCACGAGACGAGCTGGCTGAAGAACCGCGAGAACCCGGCCCAGCCCAGCCAGTCGCGTGCCCAACGGCCCGTGGAATCGGACGTCCAGGCCACCGAGCGGCCCAGGCCGTACTGCCACTGGGCAAGGAGCGGATCGTCGCGGGCGGTGACGAGGACCGTCTGGGCGGCCGGCTTGATCGTCGTCCCGTTGTACCCGCGCAGCTGCGGGAGGCCATCGTCCTCGACGCCGCGCAGGATCGGCGATGAGGACGTCTTGATCGGGAAGAACGCCTCCTCGATGATCTGCTGGCCGGAGACCTGCTGCGTCTCCTTGAGGAAGATGTCCGGGATGCTGGCCGGGTTCGCCGCGTCATAGAAGCGGCCGCCGCCCTGGGACGCAAGGCCCTCCAGGAATGGGTTGGAGCCGCCGCCCGCTCCCACCGTCGAGAGGGTGATCCCGGCGGCCTTCATGCGGCCCAGGATCTCGTCGTACTGGCCGGAGGATGACCACCCGTCGGTCAACAGGATGATGTGGCGGCGTGTCGCGGCCGCGTCCTCGAGCGACTCGACCGCCTGCTCCAGCCCCGCGAAGATGTTCGTCTGACCGACCGGCTGGATCCCGGCGATCCGTCCCTGCAGGTCGTCCAGGCCACCGAGCGGCTGCGTCCGCACGACCCAGTGCGCCTGCTCATTGAACGACACCACGCCCAGCTCGTCCCGTTCGGTCATGGCGGCGGCCGCCCGCAGGATCGCCTCCTTGCCGATGTCCACCTTGCGCACGCCCGACATCTGCGTCCCGCCGCCACCGGCGCCGCCCTCGAACGAGTTGCAGTGGCAGGCGTCCATGGACCCGGACTGGTCGATGACCACGACGAGCGCGACATCGGGTTGCTTGGTCCGGTCGCGCACCCCCATATCGACGGGCAGCGTCTCCTCGAGCGCGGTCTTCTGGTAACCGCCCGCGCCGTACGAATCAGGTCCGCCGATCATCACCAGCCCACGCCCCAGGTCGCGGACGTAGACCTGCAGCGCCGCCAGCTGGCGGTCCGAGAGGCGGATCCGCGGGACATCGACGAGGACCACGCTGTCGTAGGTCGCGAGGGCGGCGAACTCGGTGGGGAGCGCCTCGGGGACGATCGTGTCCACCAGCTGGCGCTGCGCCTCGAGGGCGTCCACGAGCTCCGCCGCCACCGTCTGGTTCCCGGCCAGGACCAGGGTGCGCGGCTCGCCCTTCACGATGGTGTTGGAGTCGGCCCGGTCGTTCTCGCCGAACGTGTCCCGCGCCGCCTCGACCACGACCCGGAAGGTATGGAAGCCGGCCTCGGTGGGGGTCACGTCGAACACGACGCGGGTCACGCCGGCCTCGAGCTGCACGCGCTCGGTGGCGACGAGCTCGCCATCGGCGAAGAGGCGGACCGCCGCCGGCTGCGCGACCGACGAGCGGATCTCGGCGATCGCTTCGATCGAATCCCCGAGGTTCGACGTCGAGGGTGTCGTGAGCCGCTCCACGAGCACTTCGTCGGACGCCCCGAGCCCGATGAGTCGCGTTTCGATCCGGATGTCGCGGGTCGCAGCGAGGGCCGCCTCAGCCTGCCCCCCACCGGTGGTGTCGTTGCCGTCCGACATGAGGACGATCCGCTTCTGGGCGTCGTCGGGGAAGAGGGCGGTCGCGAGGCGCAGTGCGGCGCCGATATCGGTCGCGGACCGGACCGGAGTCGAGGCGATCCGGTCGATCTCGTCGAGGTCGCTCGGGAGGCGCTCCACGAGGGCTTCCTTGCCGAAGGCCACGATGCCCGCGACGTCCCCCGGCGGGATGACGCCCAGGGTCTCGCGCAGGAACGCGAGCGCATCCTCGCGGCCCTCGTTGCCGACGGAGTCCGAGAGGTCCACCACGAAGACGGTGGCCAGCCGGTCCACCGGCAGGACCAGCCGGAACCCCGCGAGCGCGAAGACGAGCGCTATCAGCAGGAGCGTTCGGACGACGAGTGCCGTCCGCCGCCGCCGGGCGCCGGCCCGCCGTCGGGCGCCGAGGTAAAGGGCGATGGTCAGCCCCAGCGCGGGGACGAGCAGCAGGAGGGCGAGCGGGGCGTCGAACGAGATGCCCATCAGGAAGCGGCCTCGGGTCCGCGACCCAGGCGTGTCGCCAGGGAGCGGCGGATACGGATGAGGCCGTCCCGGTGGTAGAGCGCCCATTCGATGACGAGGACCACGAGGACGATCACGACGATCGGCACCCACAGCTCATCGCGACTCGTCGGGCGCTCCGCGGCGGTGCCCCCACCGCCTGCCGCCGGACTGCTGCCCGGACCCGGTGACGCCGCCGCGGACGTCGTCCCGAGGGCTTCGATCGCGGCCGCGGAACCCGGAGCGATCGTCGATTCGTCCACGTCGAAGAGCGCGACCGCGAAGCGGACGGGCGCGAAGGGATCGTCGGGCGGAGGGCTGGACCCCGCCGATGGCGAGGCCGCTGGTGGCGAGCTGGACGCGGTCGTACTCGCCACCGGTCCGCCACTCGCCGATGGCGCGGGCGTGGCGTCCGGGTCGGGCACCGGTGTGACCGTGTAGATCCCCGGGGCGCCCGTCCCGGCGAAGGTCACGGCCAGCCCGTCGGTGGATCCCGGGACGAGGTCGGTGACCGTCCCATCGGGGTGGGTGACCGTCAGGCTCGCCGCGCCCGGCGGGATGACGAGCTGGACGGGCGTGCCCGGCTCCACGGCCTCGGTCGGTGCCGCCGACCCGCCGAGCAGCTCGCCCGTCAGGTTCGCCAGCAGGATCGGGAACGCGACCTGGAGCGGCAGGTCCGACCGACGCGGCTCGAAGGCGAGGACGGCGGTGGGGAGGCCCGCTCGCGTCCCGGCATAGAGCAAGGGCGCACCGCGAGGCCCGGGGATCACGGTCCGGGCCCAGTCCGGGAGCGTGAGCTTGGAAGCCTCGGCGATGTGGGTCGTGGACAGATCCACGTAGCGCAGGATCGGTTCGTCGGGGTCCAGCGACCCGATCCCCGGGTTGCGCAGGGTGCCGGCGACCTCGCCGAGCGGGCTCGTGCGCGGCGGCGCGATCGCCAGGATCGGCGTCTTCGGCAGGGCGGCCGGCACGAACCCCTCGAAGATGATGAGGTCCCAGGGCCGGCCATCCTCGCGTTCGGTGGCGGGTCCGTACTCGGCCGGCGTCACGCCGTAGAGCTCCACGTTCGGCAGGTAGCTGAGCGCGGTCTCCAGGTACGGGTCGCCCTCACCGACGACCAGGACCAGGCGCGTACGGTCGGGAGGGATCACGGCCCAGGCCCGGTCGTCGGCGGCAAGCTGGTCCGGGGGCGTGGTCACGGACGGATCGGAACCCGTGAGGCGGACCTCCACGGCGCCGATACCGCGCGGGACGTCATCGATGACGATCTCGGCTCGAGCCTGCGGTTCGAGAAGGATGTCGCGGACCTCGAGGAGGCCCCCATCGCCCCACAGCTCGACGCGACGCGGCACGAGCTCGAGATCCAGGTTGGCGACGCTGATGAAGACCGATCGCGTCACCGCAGACGGCGCGGTCCGCACGGCCAGCGCGACGATTGCCTGGTTCTTGCGGTCGCGCCCCACGGGCAGCACCTTGACCGGGGCGGCGACGCGCACCGTCGGGTCCGTGGCCAGCGCGGCATCGGTGGCGACCAGGACCTGGGCATCGCCCGAACGAGCCGCGAGCTTGGACGCCAGTTCGAGTGCATCGCCGAGGTCGCCTCGGGCCGGCGTCGCGCCGATGCCCGCGATGGCGTCGCGGACACGGCCCAGATCGGTCGACTCGTTGACGACGATCCGGGCGCTCCGGTCGGCGGCGATGACACTCACCTTGCCGCCCGTCGGTAGCTCGCGCAGCGCATCGATCGCGGCCTGCTTGGCCACCGTGATGCGGTCAGGGACCACGTCCGTGGCAGCCATGCTGGCCGACGTGTCCACCACGAGGACCAGGTCGCGGGCCAGCCCCGCCGGCCGTTCGATGAAGGGCCGGGCAGCGAGCATCGCCAGGATGACGACGAGCAGGAGCTGGAGCAGCAGCAGCAGGCTGCGCCGCAGCTTCTGCCACGGCGCGTTCGCCTCGACATCCGCCACGAGCCGCGTCCAGAGCAGCGTGGACGGCACCACCGCCTCGTCGCGCCGAAGCTTGAGCAGGTACATCGCGATGACCGCCGGGATGAACAGCAGTCCGAGCAGCGCGAGCGGCGTCGCGAACGGCATGGTCAGCCCAGCACCTGGCGGCGCCGGAGCTCGGCGAACATGAGCTCGGCGAGGTTGACGTCGCTCGAGAGGTCGACATAGCTCGCCCGTCGCTTGGCGGCGACGTCGGCGAACCCGGCCTTCCATGCCGCGAGGCGGGCCTTGTAGGCATCGATGGTCGCGAGATCGGCCGTGATATCCACGCGGTCGCCGGTCTCGGTATCCACGAGCCGCAGGTCGCCCTCGAGCGGGGGGTCCAGCTCATCGGGCGCGAGCACGTGGAGGACGATGAGCTCCGAGCCGGTCGCGGCCAGCTCGCGGATGACGCGGTCGGCGCCCGGGTCGAGGAGGTCGGACAGCAGGACCACGACCCCGCGGCCATGGAGCTGGGCGGCGGCGTGGCGGGCGGCGGCGAGGAGGTCCGTCGGCCCATCGGCCGGCTCGATGGCGGACAGGTCGGCGAGCAGACGGAAGACCCGGCCGGATCCGCGCATCGCCGCACGGCGTCGGGCGATCCTGCCCGACAGCGCGCTCACCGCGACTCGATCCTCGCTCGCGAGCCCGATGTAGCCGAGGGCGGCGGCCGCCCGCTTCGCGAAGACCAGCTTCTCTGGCGTCCCCGTCGCCATGGACGCCGAGGCGTCGATGAGCAAGGTGACGGTGACGTCCTCCTCCTCGATGAACAGCTTGACGAACAGGCGCTCGAGACGCGCGTAGACGTTCCAGTCCAGCTGGCGCAGGTCGTCGCCGAGCGCGTAGTCCCGGTAATCGGCGAACTCGACGGACTGGCCGCGCTTGACGCTCCGCCGGCCACCCTTGAGGCCGCCCCGGACGGGCGATCGCATGAGCAGGAGCAGGCGCTCCAGCTGCCGCAGGAACGCTTCGTCGAAGACGGTCGGATCCACCTCGCTCGGGAGGAAGACCGGCCTCGTCCCGGCGGCGACGGCCACGGGCGGGGAGGCCCCGCTGTCGGGGCCGGATCGCTCGGTCATGCTCGGACGGCCTACTCGACCGTCGGGACGGCGACGCTGTCGAGGATGGCGCGGATCACCGACTCGGAGGTGATGCCTTCGGCCTCGCCCTCGAAGTTGAGGATGATCCGATGGCGGAGTGACGGGAGCGCGACGGCGCGGATGTCGTCGGTCGACACGTTGAACCGCCCATCGAGGAGGGCGTAGATCTTGCCGGCGGTCACGAGTGCCTGGGCGCCGCGCGGCGACCCGCCGTAGCGGACGTACTCGCGGACGAGACCGGGTGCGCGGGGCTGGTCGGGGTGGGTGGCGGCCAGCACGGAGACGGCGTACGCGGTCACGTGCGGCGCGATCGGGACGGCCCGAGCCAGCCGCTGCATCTCGACGATCTCGGCCGCGGTCGTGACCTTGCCGGCGGTCACGGATTCAGCGCCGGTCGTCCGATCCATGATCGAGACCAGGTCCTCTTCCGAAGGGAACGGGACCATGACCTTGAACAGGAAGCGGTCCAGCTGGGCCTCGGGCAGGGGATAGGTGCCCTCCATCTCGAGCGGGTTCTGCGTCGCCAGGACGAAGAACGGCGGGTCCAGCGGGAACCGCTGGCGGGCGACCGTGACCTGGTGCTCCTGCATCGCCTCGAGCAGGCTCGACTG
>CAYVJP010000028.1:0-18944 GCA_964451745.1 uncultured Anaerolineaceae bacterium
GAAGACCCTCGAGGCCGGGTGCAGCGCGTACGACATCTACAACCACATGTACCTCCCGGGCTACTACGCGGACCCGATCGAGGAGTACTGGGCGCTGCTCAACGACGTGACGTTGTGGGATGTGTCGGTGGAGCGGATCGTGGAGATCACCGGCCCCGACGCGTCGGCGTTCGTCAACACGTTGACGTGTCGCGATCTCACGAAGTGTGCCGTCGGCCAGGGCAAGTACGTGCTGATCACCGCCGAGGATGGCGGGATCGTCAACGACCCGGTCCTGCTCCGGATCGCGACGGACCGCTGGTGGCTGGCGCTCGCCGATTCGGACGCCGGACTGTGGGCGCGCGGCGTGGCGATCCATAGCGGGATGGATGTCACGGTCCGGGAGCCCGAGGTGTACCCGGTCCAGGTCCAGGGGCCCAAGTCCAGGGACACCATGGTCAGCCTGTTCGGCGAGCGGATCCTCGACATCAAGTACTACTGGACGCTGGAGACCGATCTCGACGGCATCCCGGTCGTCATCTCGCGCACCGGGTGGACCGGCGAGGTCGGCTACGAGATCTACCTGCGCGATCCGTCACGCGGACCCGAGTTGTGGGATCGGATCATGGCCGCCGGAGCGCCCCACGGGATCCGGCCGATCGCACCCTGCGAGGCCCGCCGCATCGAGGCCGGCATCTTCAACTACGGCTCGGATATCACCATCACGGACACGCCCTTCCACGTGATGGGACTCGAGCGACTCGTCGAACCGCAAGAGGCGGACTACATCGGCAAGGCGGCGCTGGAGGAGATCCGTCGGACGGGCGTGGACCGCAAGCTGGTCGGCATCGAGGTTCACGGCGACCCGCTGCCCTTCGAACTATCACGCAAGCTCACCGCATACCACGATCACGACGCAGTCGGCACCGTGACGGACCTCATCTGGTCGCCCCGCCTCGAACGCAACATCGGGTTCGTGTGGGTGCCCATCGGCCTTGCCGAGGCCGGGACCGCCCTGGCGATCGAGGCGCCCGATGGCGGCCGCTGGGCCGCGCGCACCGCGGCGATCCCGTTCCTTGACGCCCGCAAGCAGGTGCCGCTCGGATGACCGCCCTCGATCGCCCCATCCTGGCCGCCGATGAACTGGCCTCGGTCCGACGCGAGTACCGGGGCGCGAACCTGCTGCCCAAGCGCACGTACCACGACCCCGGGATCTTCGCCTGGGAGCGATCCAATATCCTGCGCCGCGACTGGATCATGGTCGCCCGCGAGGAGGAGGTCCCCGAGCCCGGGACCTACATGCTCGTGGAGCTCGACGACGACCCGCTGATCATCGTCCGTGGCCGGGACGCGGTCCTGCGCGCGTTCCACAACGTCTGTCGGCACCGCGGTACGGCCGTGGCCGAGGAGCCGTGCGGCAAGGTGGTGCGCCTGCAGTGTCCCTATCACGCCTGGATCTACGACCTCGACGGACGCCTCATCCGGGCCAAGCACACCGAGGACCTTGACGACTTCAGCTTCGAGTCGTATGGCCTTGCGTCGGTGCGCCTGGAGACCTGGCAGGGCTTCATCTTCCTCAACCTGGACCCGGACGCCGCGCCGCTGGGCGCGCAGCTCGGCGATCTGGTGGACCACTGGAGCCGGTTCGACTTCACCTCGCTCCGGTCGGCGAAGCGGATCGAGTACGACGTGCGGGCCAATTGGAAGTTCATCGCCGAGAACTACAGCGAGTGTTACCACTGCCCGGGCGTCCACCCACAGCTCAACAAGCTCACGCCATATGACCTCGGGGGCGACTTCGACCCGGATGGCGCGTGGCAAGGGGGCTGGATGGAGCTGGTGGACTCGGCCGAGACGATGTCCCTGGGCGACGGTGCCGGTCACGGGTCGGCCAACGGGCGCGCCTCGATGCGTGGGATCACGGCACGCGACGAACGCTGCGTCTACTACTACGTGGTGTGGCCCACCACGTTCCTGTCGATCCACCCCGACTACCTGCTCGTGCATCGGCTGGTGCCGGTCGCCCCGGATCGCACGACCGTGGTCTGCGACTTCCTGTTCGAGGCCGAAGCGATCGCGGCGCCGGGCTTCGACGCGTCGGATGCGGTGGCGTTCTGGGATCTGACCAACGGCCAGGACTGGCACGTCTGCGAACTGCAGCAACGGGGAACCCGATCCTCGTCATGGGTCGCCGGTCGCTACTCGAACGCCGAAGCCTCGGTGCATGCGTTCGATCAGATGGTCGCGGACCGGTACGTGGGGGCGACCGCATGGTCGAAGCGGATCGTCCGCGAGCACTACGACCGACCCGTCCCCAAGACGAACCGCGGGATCACGACCGGAGACAACGGGACGAATGGCACGACCGCGGCCAACGGCAAGGGACGGCGTGCGGCGGCCGGGGCGCGAGCCACGCCGGCGACCTGACCTTCCGGTAGTCTCACCCGATGCGGGAAGCCATCCTCGTTGCCAGCGGCGACCTGCGCGAGACCGCGAACCGGCTCGGCTGGCCGGCCCAGGACGCCCTCGAAGGACACGTGCGCGCGGCGTTCGCCCGCCACGGGGTCCGCGTCCGGCGTGCCCATCCGTTCGACGCGTCGCGCGGCCACGGCTTCATCTCGAGCCAGCGCATGGGGATGGATGTCTTCGCCGCGATCGACCGGGACGCACCCCTCGTCGTCGCCGAGGCCGTCTGGCAGTACAGCCACCACGTGCTGCCCGGGCTGCGCCGTCATCGGGGCCCGATCCTGACCGTGGCCAACTGGGACGGCACCTGGCCCGGCCTCGTGGGCATGCTCAACATCAACGCGTCGCTCACGAAGATGGGTCGCGCCTACAGCACGGTCTGGGGAGAGGACCTCACCGATCCATTCGCCGACGCGGCGGTCGCCGCATGGATCGAGACCGGTCGCGTCGACCACGACACGAGCCACGTCCGCGACCTCGATCCCTCGAGGCTGGACCCCGCCGCTGCCGCGATCGGTCGCCGGCTGGCCGGCGAACTCGCCGATCGCATGGCCATCCTCGGTGTCTTCGATGAGGGCTGCATGGGGATGTACAACGCCATCATCGATGACGAATACCTCAACCCCATGGGCATCCACAAGGAGCGCCTGAGCCAGTCGGCGCTCGTCGCCGAGATGCGGCTGGTCACGGACGGGGAGGCGCGCGCGGTCTATGCGTGGCTGCTCGGGCGCGGGATGACGTTCCGATTCGGCAAGGACGGCGCGACCGAGCTCACGGAGGAGCAGGTCCTCGACCAGCTCCGGCTGTACACGGCGGCGGTGCGCATGGCCGATCGCTTCGGGTGCGACGCGATCGGGATCCAGTACCAGCAGGGTCTCAAGGACATGGCCCCGGCGTCCGACCTCGCGGAGGGCCTGCTCAACGACGCCGATCGCCCTCCGGTCCGCCAACTCGACGACGGCCACGAGCTGTTCGCCGGCCGGCCGGTCGTCCACTTCAACGAGGTCGACGAGGGTTCGGCGGTGGATGCCCTGGTCACGAACCGCGTCTGGAGCGCGCTGGGCCTGGATCCCGCGACGACCCTCCACGACGTGCGCTGGGGCGCGCCCTACGGGGACGATTACGTCTGGGTGTTCGAGATCTCCGGCGCGGTGCCACCCGCGCACCTGGTCGGTGGGTACGCGGGTGCGGTCAGCGAGCGACAGCCCCCGGTCTACTTCGGCCTGGGCGGCGGGACGATCAAGGGGATCAGCCGTCCAGGCGAGATCGTGTGGAGCCGTGTGTTCATCATGGACGGCGGGCTCCATGCCGACCTTGGTCGGGGCACGGTCGTGGCGCTGCCGGCCGCCGAGACGGAGCGACGCTGGCAGGCCACCACGCCCCAATGGCCGATCATGCACCTCGTGCTGCACGGGGTCACCCGTGACCAGATGATGGCGCGACACCGGGCCAACCACATCCAGGTCGCCTACGGCGACGATGCCGCTTCCGCCGATGCGGCGCTCGCGGCCAAGGCGGCGATGCTCGATGCCATGGGCGTCGAGGTGCACGTGTGCGGGGACGTGTCTCTCGCTTGACGGGTCTGGCGACGGAGCAGCGAGGCGACTTCGACACCGGGAGTTTCGCGAGCAACACGCCGCCCGCGTGGTGGGCTGCAGGATCGACGACCTGGGCGCCGGTACCTGCACGTTCGTCGTGCTCGCGACACCAGCGGTGTCGGACGGCGCGGGAGACGGGCGCAGACGGCCCCGCCGCGTCCGCCGGCCTGCCTGTAACAGCCGCCGACAGTCATCGCGTCCTCAGTCGGTGAGGCGCAGCTCCGCGCGGACGGTCGGATCGCCGACCGTCTCGGTGATCGTGAAGCCGGCCGCCTTGGCCGTGCGGCGCATGCCGGTATTCGTCGGGAGCATCTCGGCCCAGATCCGCTCGACGCCCTCATCGCGTCCGATCGCCTCCAGTCGTCGGAGCAGCTCGGTCCCAAGGCCGTGCCGCTGCCACGGGTCGCCCACGATCATCGAGAACTCGGCGGTCGGACCGCGATGGCTCTTGGAGAGGCGGCCGACCGCCACGATCCGGCGCGACCCGTCGGGGTCCGTGTGCTCGGCGACGAGGGCGATCTCGCGGTCGTAGTCGTTGAAGCAGACGCGGGTCAAGCGCTCGTGGGCGGTCCGCTCCGAGAGGCCGAGCAGCTCGAAGTAGCGCGAGTAGACGGTCGCCTCGGTGAGGTCGGCATGGAATCGGACCATGGCCGGCTCGTCCTCGGGCCGGATCGGCCGGATCAGGAACTCCGTCCCGTCGGGCGCGGTCCATGGCGCGACGTACTTGCGCGGATACGGACGGATGGCCAGGCGCGGCAGGTCCTCCCGCGCCACGTCGGGGTCATGCAGCACGATCCGCGCGTCGAGGGCGATGAGACGCTCCGGCGACGCGAGCAGCGGGTTGATGTCCACTTCCTTGATCCAGCGCTGCTCGACGACCAGCAGGCTGAAGCGGACGAGCAACTGCTCGAGGACATCGGTGTCGATCGGGCGGCGACCGCGGATGCCCCCGAAGGCACCCGCGATGGTCGTGCGCTCGATCATCCGGCGCGCCAACGTCGTGTTGAGTGGCGGGAGCGCCAGGGCCCGGTCGCGGAACAGCTCCACGAGCTGCCCGCCCATCCCGAACAGCAGGACCGGCCCCACCTGTGGGTCGATCGACGATCCCACGATGAGCTCGTATCCGGTGTAGTTGATCATCGGCTGGACCGTCACACCCTCGAAGTGCTCCGCGCCGCGGGTCTCGGTGACGGCGGCCTCGATGGCGCGCCATGCTTCGCGGACCGCGTCGTCGTCGACGAGGTTGAGGGCCACGCCGCCCACGTCGGTCTTGTGCGTGATCGTGTGGCTGAAGAGCTTGACGACCACGGGGTAGCCGATGGCCGCCGCCGCCGCCACCGCCGCGTCCGGCGTCGTCGCGACTTGCGTCTCGGTGATCGGGATCCCATACCCGGCGAGGACCGCCTTCGATTCGACCTCGGTCAGGAGGGTCCGGCCCTCCGCCCTCGCGGCATCGATCAGGGCGGTCACCCGCGCGCGATCGATGGCGTCCTCCCCGTCCGCGGGGAGGCTGGGCGTCTCGTACAGCGCGTGGAGGTCCTCGGCCGAACGCCACAGGTAGTTGAACATCTCGACGGCCGTGTCCGGGTAGCGGAAGGTGGGGATGCCCGCCCTGCTCAGGACCAGGGAGCCCTCCTCCACGTCCTGGCCGCCCATCCACGAGGCAAGCACGGGCTTGCCCGCGATGTGGGCGAAGGGGACCAGGGCATGGGCCGTCTTGGTCGGATCGGTCATCGCCTGCGGGGTCAGGATCACGAGCATGCCGTCCGCAGCGGGGTCGGCGGCGGCGATCTCGAGTGCCTTCGCGTACCGCTCGGGCGGAGCGTCGCCGATGATGTCGACCGGGTTGTTGTGGCTCCAGGTCGGCGGCAGGACCTCGTCATAGGCGGCCATGACGCTCTCCGAGAGCTCGGTCAGGCGTCCGCCACCCCCGACCAGCGCGTCGGTCGCGAGCACGGCAGGTCCGCCGGCATTCGTGACGATGGTGAGCGCGGGACCCCGTGGACGTGGCTGCTTGTCCAACACCTCGGCCATCCCGAAGAGGTCCGAGATGCGGTCCACGCGCAGGACGCCGACCCGGCGGAACGCAGCGTCGAGGACCTCGTCGGACCCGGTCAGCGACCCCGTGTGCGAGGCCGCGGCCTTGGCGGCCTGCGCGGTCCGCCCCGGTTTGATGACGATGATCGGCTTGGTGAGGGCCACCTCGCGTGCCGCCGAGAGGAACGCCCGCGCGTCACCGATGGTCTCCATGTAGATGAGGATGCTGTTGGTGCTCGGGTCATCGCCGAGGAACGTGATGACGTCGCCCCAGCCCACGTCGAGCATGGACCCGAGCGAGACGATGGAGCTGAACCCCACGCCCTCGTGCGCGCTCCAGTCGAGGACCGCCGTGAGGAGCGCCCCGCTTTGGCTGATGAACCCGACCGAGCCCACCGGTGCCATGCCCGCCGCGAACGTGGCGTTCAGCCCGGCGACCGGGTTCATGACCCCGAGGCAGTTGGGCCCGACGACGCGGATGCCGGCGGCTCGCGCCTCCACCAGGACCTGTCGCTCCAGCTCGGCCCCGGCCGGGCCGACCTCGCGGAAGCCGGCCGAGATGATGATCACGCCCCGGACGCCCTTGGCGGCGCACTCCGCGACGAGCCCGGGGGCGCTGGCCGCGGGGGTCACGATCACCGCGAGGTCCACCGGGTCCGGGATCGCGTCCAGGCTCGGGTACGCCTTGATCCCGAGCACGCTCGCCCGGCCGGGGTTCACCGGAAAGACCGGCCCTCCGAACGGACTGCTGATGAGGTTCCAGAGGACGTCGCGACCCACGCTTCCCGACTTCTCCGTGGCGCCGATGACCGCCACCGAGCGCGGGCGGAAGATCGATTCCAGGGGTTGACGCCGGACGCGCAGGACGTCGGTGGCGTTGTCGGAAACGTGGGCGCTGGCGAGCGTCGGCGTGTCGGTGGTCGCGGTCATGGTGGGCCCTCGAATGTCGTCGAGTCGAGGGTACGCCTGGCGCGCCGGATTCGCCGGGCCGCAGGGACCGTGTCCCAGTGCCTCACGTCGCGGCGCGTTCCTCGTTCGCCCGCAGCGCTCCGATCCGCCACGCCGAGAGGACGACGATCGCGGAGATCGCCACGATGATCGTCGAGATCGCGTTGATCTCGGGCGTGACGCCGAACTTGACCTTGCCGTAGATGTACAGCGGCAACGTGGACGACCCGACGCCGGCGTTGAACGTGGAGACCACGTAGTCATCGAACGAGAGGACGAAGGCGAGCAGGGCGCCGCTCACGATCGCCGGCATGATGATGGGCAGGGTCACGTAACGGAACGCCCCGATGGCGCTCGCGCCGAGGTCGCGGGCCGCCTCCTCCAGGCGCGGATCCATGCTGGCGGCCCGAGCCCGGACGACGATCGCGACGTAGCTCACGCAGAAGGTGACGTGGGCGAGCGCCAGCTGGTTGAACGAGCCCCGGGAATCGAAGAGCTGGTAGAAGAAGATCAGCAGGCTCAGGCCCATCACGATCTCGGGCGTGATCATCGGGACGAGCAGGAGCGTCTCGGTGGCGGTCCGGCCGCGGAACCGCCGCCGCGCCAGGGCCAGGCCGAGGAGCGTGCCGAGCACCGTGGAGATGACGACGGCCACGGCCGCGACGCGCAGGGTCACGAACAGGGCATCGAGCAGGTCGTCGTTCCCGAGGACCGTCGGGTACCAGTCGAGCGTGAACCCACGCCACACGAAGTTGCGTCGCGAGTCGTTGAACGAGAACGCGATCAGGACGACGATCGGCGCGAACAGGAAGATGAAGCCCGCGATGGTGTACGCCGTGAGCCACCGATTGCGCCCGGTCATGCGCCCACGACCTCGCTGCGCAGCGGGCGGATCGCGATGAGCGTCCCGACCAGGGTGATGATCATCAGCACGAAGCTGAGGGCCGCGCCGTAGGGCCAGTCACGCCCTTCGAGGAACACCTCCTGGATGACCTTGGCGATCGTCGTCGTCTCCGCGCCCCCGAGGAGGTCCGGGGTGACGAAGTCGCCGATGGCCGGGATGAACGTGAGGATGGTGGCGGCCACGATCCCGGGCATCGTCAGCGGCAAGGTCACCCGCAGGAACGCCGCTCGCCCGTTCGCATACAGATCGCGCGCGGCGGCGACGAGCGCCGGGTCCAGCCGATCGATGGACACGTAGAGCGGCAGGATCGCGAACGGGAGGAACCCATAGGTCATGCCCAGGATCACCGAGAAGTCGGTGTTGAGCAGGATGATGGGCTCGCTCGTGAGGCCGATCCCCTGGAGTACGGAGTTGGCCACGCCGTTGTCGCGCAGGATGATCATCCACGCGTACGTCCGGATGAGATAGCTCGTCCAGAACGGCAGCATCACGAGGATCAACAGGAGCGCCTTGTGGCGGCCGCCGTAGCGGCTGATCCAGTACGCGATCGGATAGCCGATGGCCAGGGACAGGACGGTCGTGGCCGCCGCATACCGGATCGAGTTGAAGAACGTCGGGAGGAAGGCGGGATCGAGCGCCTTGACGTAGTTGTCGAGGCTGATGCGCTCGAAGACGATCCGATCGAGCTCGTCGGTGGACCCCAGGCTCACCAGGAAGATCATCGTGAGGGGGATCACGAAGAACACGACGAGCCACCCGACCCCGGGCAGCACCAGGGCGGCAGAGGTCAGGCGCTCACCGATAGGCACCCGCCCGGCGGTCGATCCCGATGGCGCGGACACGGCCGGGGCCGCGTCCGGCGATGGCGTGGCCGCTGGGGCCTCAGCCGCCACGCAATGTCTGCCAGCGCGACAGGTACTCGTCGCGGACGTCCTGGCCGAGGTCGAGGAGCTCCTGGAGCTTGTCGATGATCGCCTGCTCCGGGTTGGTGTTGGGATCCTCCAGGATGGCCGGGTCGATGAACTCCTTGGCTGCCGCATTGGGGCCCATGTAGTAGACGTAGTTCGTGTTCGCCGCGCTCACCTGGGCGTCGAGCATGTGGTTGATGAACAGGTGCGCCGCGATCGGGTGCTTGGCCCCGGAGAAGATCGCCATCGTGTCCGACCCGCGGATCGCGCCCTCCTCGGGCAGGTAGAAGACGACGTTCTCGTTCTCCTGCTGGATGGCGAAGGTGTCCGCGCCCCAGATCTGGCCGATCCACACGTCGCCCGAGCTCATCGTCCCGATCGTGTCGGTGCTGTAGACCCGCACCAGCGGCTTCTGCTGCTGGAGCAGCGCGAGGGCCTCGTCCATCTCGGCCGTGTTGGTCGTGTTGGCCGAATAGCCGAGCTGGATGAGCGCCATCCCGAAGGCTTCCTGCCAGTCATCGAGCATCGACAGGTGCCCGTCGAAGCGCGGATCCCAGAGCGCCTTGCTGCTCGTGAGGGTGTCGCTGATCTTCGAGGTGTCGTATCCGACGCCCGTGGTCCACCACATGTACGGGACGCTGTTCGCGTTCCCCGGATCGTACCCAGGGTCCGCCCATTCGGCGCCCAGGTTCACGATGTTGGGGATCAGCGACTTGTCCAGCGGGAGCAGCGCCCCCTTGGCGAGGAACGCCGGGATGTCCACCGAGATCGGGAAGGAGAGGTCATACCCGCCCCCGTCATCGCCGAGCTTGGCGTACGCCTCGTCGGTATTGGAGAAGAAGTCGTAGGTGACCTTCACGCCGTACTTCTCTTCGAACGAGGGGATCGTGTCCTCGCCGATGTAGTCGGTCCAGTTGTAGACGAACAGCTCGGCCTCGGGCTCCGGCACGGGCGTGGCGGCCGCGGACGGTTCCGTGCCGGCGGACGCCGGCGGTGCCGATGCGCCCGCGGAGGCCGCGGCGGACGGGGCACTCGATGCGCTCCCGCCGGTGCAGGCTGCGATCACCGGGGCAAGCGCCGCCGCGGCGCCGACCTTCGAGATGCGTTCGAGCAGGTCCCGCCGGGAGATCCGCCGCTCCACCATGTACCGCACGAGCGCGCGCTCCAGGTCGATCGACGACCCGTCGTGGCGATCCGTCATGTCACTCCTCCTCGACGACCGTGCCGCCACGGCCGAGGACCAGTGCCTCGGACGCGGGCCAGGTCACGGCGACTTCGCTGCCGGCCGGGACACGGATCCCGGACTTGGGTGCCAGGACCGAGAGAGCGAGACCGCCCCCTGTCCGGATCTGGTAGGTGACGTTCGTTCCGAGATAGGCGGCCTGCTCCACCGTGCCCCGGATCGCGCCGATCGCGTCGGCCGGGACGAGCGTGATCGACTCCGGTCGGACACTCAGTTCCACCGCGGTGCCCGCGGCGATGCCGTCGTGGGCGACCGGTGCGCGCTCCCCGCTGGTCAGCAGGACCGCGCCATCGGGCTCCACGACGCCGCTGAGCAGGTTCGTGGTCCCGATGAAGTCGGCGACGAACCGCGTCGCCGGTCGCTCGTACAGTTCCTCGGGCGTGCCGAGCTGCTCGACCCGGCCCGCGTGCATCACCGCGATCCGGTCGCTCATGGTGAGCGCCTCCTCCTGGTCGTGGGTCACGTAGACGAACGTGATCCCGACCTCGACCTGGATGCGCTTGAGTTCCAGCTGCAGGCTGCGCCGGAGCTTGAGGTCCAGGGCGCCCAGCGGCTCGTCGAGGAGCAGGACATTGGGGCGGTTCACGAGCGCTCGGGCGAGCGCGATCCGCTGCTGCTGGCCGCCGGACAGCTGGTTCGGCTTGCGCCGTTCGTACCCCTGCAGGTGGACCAGCTCGAGGACCTCACCCACGCGCCGCACGATCTCCTGCTTGTCCACCTTGCGGCGGTGCAGGCCGAACGCGATGTTGTCGCCGACGTCCAGATGCGGGAACAGGGCGTAATGCTGGAACACCATGTTCACGGGGCGCTTGTCCGGCGGATCCATCGTCACATCGCGGTCGCGCAAGAGGATGCGCCCACCCGTCGGCAGCTCGAACCCACCGATCATGCGCAGCGTGGTCGTCTTGCCGCAGCCCGAGGGTCCCAGCAGCGAGAAGAACTCCCCCGCACCGACCTCGAGCGATACGCCATCGACCGCCCGGACGCCACCGAAGCGCTTCTCCAGGTCGATCAGGCGGATCTCGGGCGGTGCCGCGTCTCGGGAATCCGTCATTGGGAGCTGGAGCCTACGTTCGCCCGATGCGACAGAGGGACGCTCGTCCCGTTGTCCGCAACGGCGCCGAGCGCACTCGTCCTCTGCCAGACTGGGGTCGTCCCACGCTGGAGGTCACCATGAGCAAGCTCCTGATCGCGTTCGTCCACCACGATGATGCCGACCCCGTCGCCGATGCCCTCCGGGCGGCCGGTCACCGATTCACCCACCTGCTCTCGGTGGGCGGGTTCCTGGGGACCGACAACGCGACGTTCGTGTTCGGGGTGGAGGATACGGCCGAGGCCGAGATCGTGGAGATCTTCGAGGACGTCTGTCACGCCCGCGATGTCGAAGTCCCGCTCGTGCTGACCGAGCGCCTCGCCGACTGGCAGGCCCGCACGGTCGCGCATGGTGGTGCCACGATCCTCGTCGCGGACCTGGACCGGATCATCCGGATCTGATCGGCTAGCGGGTCCGCTTGGCGATCCGCGCGAGGGCGCCCGCCCAGTCCGGGTCGTACGGTGTCCCACGTTCGTCGAGATCGATCGTGGACGGGGCGTGGTCCGAGGGAACCGGCGGGCCCTTCCGCGCATCGCGGTCGATCTCCGCGTCCACGAGCCTCGCCGCGACGTCCGCGCCGACGAGCAGAAGGTCGATGCGCATCCCGAAGTTCTTGTGGAACATCCCGGCCCGGTAGTCCCACCAGGTGTAGCGCCCGGGCTCGTCGTGGCGCGCGCGGTAGGCATCGATGAGTCCGCGCTCCTGGAGCGCCCTGATCGCGGCGCGCTCCGGCTCCGACACGTGGGTCCCGCCGTGAGCCGCGCGCGGGTCCCAGACGTCGATATCGGTGGGTGCCACGTTGTAGTCGCCCGCCACGACCAGCGAACCGCCCCGGCCGGCGGCGATCTCGTCGTCCAGCCAGGTACCGAGGCGTTCGAACCAGGCAAGCTTGCCGGCGTAGAACGGCGACCCGACGACCCGGCCGTTGGGCGCGTAGACGCTGACGACACGCAGTCCGTCGATGGTGGCGGCGACCATCCGCGCTTCGTCGAACGGGTCGAAGTCGTCCTCGCTGCCGTCCGTCCCGCCCGGACCGGAATCGCGGACCGGCCCGTCGCCGAAGTTGGTGACGACATCCTCGGCGGCGAGCCCGTTGCGGGCCGCGATCGCCACGCCGTTCCAGCGGCCTTCGCCGTGATGGATGAGCTGGTAGCCGGCCATCGCGAAGGCCATGACCGGCGCGTCGTTGTCGCCGAGCTTGGTCTCCTGCAGCAACAGGATGTCCGGTCGGGCCCGCTCCAGCCACTTCTCGACCGCCTCCTGGCGAGCCTTGAGCGAGTTGACGTTCCAGGTGGCGATGCGCATGACCGGAGGGTACCCGGTCGGGCTCCTCCCGACCGACTACGATGCCCGCGTGACCGCCACCGGCGCCACCGATCCTGCCGCGCTCATCGAGCTGATCCGCGCCTCCGTCATCGGGGATGACGAGGCGGTCGCGGGGCCGTTCGGCATCCGGCGCGTGACGTACGCGGACTACACGGCGTCGGGTCGAGCCCTGACGTTCATCGAGGACTACCTGCGTGACGCGGTGCTCCCGCTGTATGCGAACACGCACACGGAGTCGTCGGGGACCGGGTTGCAGACGAGCCGGTTCCGCGAAGAGGCGCGCCGCATCATCCGGGATGCCGTCGCCGGCACGGACGACCATGCCGTGATCTTCTGCGGCTCGGGGATGACCGCGGCGATCAACAAGCTCGTCGAGATCCTCAACCTGCGCATCCCCAACGACCTCGACGATCGCTACGGGCTTCGCGGCCACATCCCGCTCCACGAGCGACCGGTCGTGTTCATCGGGCCGTACGAGCACCACAGCAACGAGCTGCCGTGGCGCGAGTCGATCGCGGACGTGATCACGATCGGCGAGGACGCCGATGGCCGGATCGACCTCGCGCGGCTCGAACGGGCACTGCAGGAGACCGCCGGCCGCGCCCTCCGGATCGGGTCGTTCTCCGCGGCCTCGAACGTGACCGGCATCCTGTCCGATACCCGCGCCATCTCGGTCCTGCTCCACCAGCACGGGGCGCTCTCGTTCTGGGATTTCGCGGCGGCCGGGCCGTATGTCGAGATCGAGATGGCGCCGCACCGGCCGGGGCCGTCGGCTGAGCTCGACTACAAGGACGCGATCGTGCTCTCACCGCACAAGTTCATCGGCGGTCCGGGCACGCCGGGTGTCCTCGTCGGCCGTCGCGAGCTGTTCCGCAACCGCGTCCCGGCCGCCCCCGGAGGCGGGACGGTGCTCTACGTGAACCCCCTCGAGCACGTCTATCTCGCCGACCCGGAGCACCGTGAGGAGGGCGGGACCCCGGCCATCGTCGAATCGATCCGGGCGGGCCTCGCGTTCTGGCTCAAGGAACAGGTCGGCAGCGAGGCGATCCGCGAGCGGGAGGAGGCGTTGATCCGGCGCGCGATCGAGGCCTGGGAGCAGGAGCCGGCCATCGGCATCCTCGGCAGCCCCACGCTTCCGCGCCTGTCGATCGTGTCCTTCACGGTCCGCCACGACGGCCGCTATCTCCACCACAACCTCGTGGTCGCCATCCTCAATGACCTGCTCGGGATCCAGTCGCGGGGCGGGTGTTCGTGCGCGGGGCCGTACGGCCACCGCCTGCTGGGGATCGATATCGAGACGTCGCACGCGTTCGAGCGCGAGATCTCACGCGGCTGCGAAGGGATCAAGCCCGGCTGGGTGCGGGTGAACTTCAACTACTTCATCAGCGAGGCCGTGTTCGACTTCCTGGTCCGCGCCGTGGCCCTGGTCGCGCGCGATGGCTGGCGGCTGACGCCGTGGTACCGGTTCGAGCCGGCGACCGGATTGTGGCGGCACGCGGCCGGCGCGCCGGAGCCGCCGCTGTCCCTGCACGACATCGCGGTGGGGCACGACGGGCTGACCTACCCGGCGCACCGCCACCGTGCCCCCGAATCACGCCTCGCCGAGTACCTGGCAGAGGCGGAACGCATCCTCGCCGATCCGGTGGCCGCGCTCGGCCCGCCGCCGCCGCCCCAGCCCACCGTCGTCGACGAGGACTTCGAGGACCTGCGCTGGTTCTGGTTGCCCGAGGAGATCGCCGTTCAGTAGCGGCGGCCGCGCTGGCGTCCGAGATCGAAGGTGGCCGTGTCCGCGACGGCCATGACGGCCATGGTCCCGGCCTGGACCGGATCGCTGACCACGAGGTCCACGTGGTCGGTGATGGAACCGACCATGTTCAGCGCGATGATCGGGATGCCGACCGCGCGCAGCTCGTCGGCGGCGACGCTGATGTCGCCACCCATGATGGATCCGGCCAGCACGAGCAGGCGGGCGCGCGGCAGGTCGGCGACGGCGCGGACGGCGGCCGCGATCGCCGGTTCGCCGACGAGCGGGATCGTGTCCACGGAGATCCGTTCGCCACGCAGGTTGTGCCGGTCTGCCTCGCTGACCGCCCCGAGGGCGACCTGGGCGACCTGCGCGCCACCACCGACCACGATGATGCGCTTGCCGAAGATGCTGCCCAGAGCCTGCGTTCGATGGATCGCGCGAACGTCCTCGATCGACTCGAGTGCGGCCACCAGCGCGTCCTCGGTGACGCCCTCCACTTCGAGCTCGATCTCGACGAGGGGTGGGGTCCCGTCGATCGGGCGGACGGTCGCGAGCGTCCGGATCCGCCCGCCGATCGCGGCGGTCGAGGACGTGATCGCCGAGATCGCCTCCGCCGAATCGACCACGTCGAAGCGGATCGCGGCGGTCTCGGTCGTGCGTCGTCGGGGCATCGGCGGAGGGCTCGGGCGGGGTTTCGGCGTCAGCCCAGGGAGCCGCGACCGGCAGCACCGGGCCGCAGGTCGCCGACGGTGATCGCCTCGGGTTCCATCCCGCCCGTGGGGTCGTGCTCCTCGAACGCGAGCCCGAGCGAGCCAAACGCCTCGCGCGTCGCCGCGGGATCCGAGGTGGTCAGCATCAGGGCGCCGTCGGTGTCCTCAGCCACACCGACGATCCCGGTGATGTTCACGCCGCGCTCGGCCAAGGCCGTGGCCACGCGGGCGAGCGAACCTGGTGCATCGTCGAGCTGGACCGTGAACCAGACCGTCACGCGAGAACCTCCGATCGTGTGGAGTCGATGGTACCCGGTCACCGCGTTACGCTACGGGCCGTGGTCGCCCGCCTGCCCAGCACGGTCTACCTCGCCATCGGCGAGGTGCTGACCCACCCGCGCTTCCATCCGATCCATCGGCGGCTCTACCGCTGGACCGGAGGGCGGGGACCGGTGAGTCGTGCCCTGGGCCTGGACATGATCCTCGTCATCGCTCGCGGCCGGCGCACCGGGACGGAGCGGACGGTCCCACTGGCGGCCGTGCGTGATCGGGAGGCGTGGGTCGTCGTCGGATCGAACGCGGGCAAGCCGCGAGCGCCGGCCTGGATCCACAACCTGCGCGCCGAACCCGAGGTGCGCGTGGAGCATCGGGGCCGCGGTGGCGCCTACCGGGCGCGCGAGGTGACCGGCGACGAGTTCGAGCGCCTGTGGGCGCTCGTCATCGCGGCCTACCCCGGCTTTGCGGTCTATCGCGACCGGACGACCCGGCAGGTCCCGCTGTTCGTCCTCGAACCCGTGCACGAGGCCTGATCGATGCCCGCTCCGCTCGGCAAGGTCCCCACGAAGAAGATGCCCGACATCCAGGTCTTCGGGACCGACGATTCATCGGCGACGCGGGCCGCCCAGCGGTTCTTCCGCGAGCGCCGGATCGTCGTGCACTACGTGGACCTGCGCAAGCGACCGATCGCCCCGGCCGAACTGCGCCGGTTCGTCGAGCGACTGGGGGCGAAGGCCCTCCTGGACGAGACATCCCGGGCGTACCGCGACGCCGGCCTGGGCTACCTGGTCCTCGACGACGCCGGCATCGTGGACCGACTGCTCCGCGACGTCCGCCTGCTTCGGCTCCCGCTCGTCCGACATGGGAACGAGGTGACCGCCGGTCGGGCCGAGCCCACCTGGGCGACCTGGCTCAAGCCTCCGGGCGGCGGCGGGCGCTGACGGCCAGGACCACGCCGATCGCGATCAGGGTCCCGCCGACGATCGCCCAGCGCACGTCGTCGATCATGAAGCTGGAGCCGCGCAGGATCCCGAGCCCCTGGCCCACCCAGACCAGGCCCACGGCGCCGAGCGCGAGGGCGACGATCAGGCGCGTGCGCATGCAGGCTCCATGGGTGGCATGCTAGCGGCGATGCCAGACGACGACCTCGCCACGGGTACGCGACGCGCCGGTCGGATGCGCGTCACGCCGACCGGCGCGGACCGGATGCACCGTGACGGCACGACGACCGAGGACGAGAAGCTCCTGGTCCGCCGGCCGTCGCCGGCGTTCCTCGACACCGATCCGTGGCGTGCCCTGCGCATCCTGTCCGAGTTCGTGGACGGGTTCGATGCGATGGCCGCCGTCGGACGGGCGGTGACGGTCTTCGGGTCCGCCCGCACGCCGCCCGGCACCCCGAACTACGAGCTGGCCCGCACGATCGGTCGGAAGCTGGCCGAGGCCGGGTACGCGGTCATCACGGGCGGCGGTCCGGGGACGATGGAGGCGGCCAACCGGGGCTGCCGCGAGGGCGGCGGGTTGTCCGTGGGCTGCAACATCGAGCTGCCGCACGAGCAGGCGCTCAACGCGTACGTGGATCTCGGTGTCGAGTTCCGCTACTTCTTCGCGCGCAAGGTGATGTTCGTGAAGTACGCCGACGGGTTCGTCATCCTGCCGGGCGGGTTCGGGACGATGGACGAGCTGTTCGAAGCCCTGACCCTGATCCAGACCGGCAAGGTGCGCCACTTCCCGGTCGTGCTGGTGGGATCGGCGTACTGGTCCGGGTTGCTCGAATGGATCAGCCAGACGCTGCTCGCGGACGGCATGGTCTCGGCGGCCGACCTCGACCTATTCCAGATCACCGACGATCCCGACGAGGTCGTGGCGATCCTGAAGGCCTACTCCGACGGCCCCCAGGCCGAGGTGGACGGTCCCCCGGCGGAGGCGGACCTGCGCTGAAGAGCGGTCAGCGGGGGAGGGCGACCTCGATCCGGCCGTCCACGATCCGGACCGGGTAGTAGCGGAACCGCCGGACCCGCGTCAGTCGACGCGCCTCGGCCTTCTTGCCGGGCGGATCCACCTTCGGGTCTCGACCGGCCGGGGACCAGGTCGGATGGTAGACGCCATCGGGGTCCAGACCGCCGGTCGTGGGCATCTGGGCGGGGTCGCCACTGGCCAGGTCGAACCGACCCTCGTGCAGCGGGCAGGCCACGATGCAGCCGTCCAGCTCCCCGATGGAGAGCGGCGCGGCCATGTGCGGGCAGCGGTCGTCGGTGGCGACGATGCCGCGGTCGGTGTGGGCGAGGAGGATGTCGAGGTCGCCGCGCGTCACCCGGCGCATCGCGCCTTCCGGGAGCTCATCTACGGACGACATGGGCACGTACGCCGGGTCGTCCTCGGGGATCCCGGGCGCCAGGAGCCGGGGAGGGAACGTTGCCGGGATCATGGGCATGGCGGGAATCCTAGCGCCCGCCGGTCGCGAGGGCCGGCGGGCGCTGGATGGAGGAGCGGGGGTTCGACGCGCTGACCGTTCAGTCGGCGGTCGACGCCGGGGTGGCGCCGGCACGCGTCGCATTGGAAGCCGCGGCCTGCGCGGCGACCTGCGCGGCCGCCTGCGGCACTTCGTTCGACGAGCGCAGCGGGATCTCGCGGATCGCGACCGCCGCGACCAGCGCCGCGATGGCGCCCGCGACGCCGAGCCAGAACGTCTGTGCCGTGGCGAGACTGAACGCGCCGTGGATGCCCGTGACCATCGCGTCGATGAACGGCGTTACGGCGGCCTGGAACTCCGGCGGGATCGCCGCCAGGATGGCCTGGCCGAGGTCGCCCACGCCGGTCAACTGGCTGAGGTCGAACGAGCCGCCGCCGGCCGCCTGCGTGAACCCGTCGACGACCGGTTGCGGCACGCCCGCGGCGACCATCTCCGGGACGAGTTCTTCCTCGAAGCTCGTCGCGAAGATCGTCCCGACGAAGGCCAGGGCGATCGTGCCGCCGATCTGCCGGAAGAAGGTCAGGTTCGAGGTGGCCACACCGAGCTCGTGGAACGGCACGGCGTTCTGGATGACGATCGTGAAGACCGAGAACGTGGGTCCGACGCCCAGGCCCGCGAGCAGCATCCACAGCCACACGACCGGGACCGGGGTGTCCTTGGTGAGCTGGGTCATGAGCAGCGTGGCGAAGCCCATCAGCGCGATCGACCCGACCAGGAGCCACTTGTAGTGCCCGGTCTTCGAGACGAGGAAGCCCGACACGATCGAGCTGAAGATGAGCCCGACCATGAGCGGCAACGCCGCGAGCCCGGAGTCGGTCGGTGAGAAGCCCTCCACCACCTGGAACCAGCGCGGCAGGAAGACGACCGCCCCGAAGAAGGCGAACGACGCGAAGAAGGTCGACACGATGGACGCGGAGTAGGTCCGGCTGCGCCACAGGTGGAGCGGCACGATGGGCTCTTTGGCCCGGGATTCCGCCACCAGGAAGATCAGGCTGCCGATGATGCCGACGAGGATGAAGCCACCGACGGTCGGGTCGGTCCACTCGCCGAACTGCTTGTTCGTGAGGCCCACGAGCAGGAAGCTGATCGCCACGGTGAAGATCGCCCCCCCGAGGAGGTCGAAGTTGCGCGTGGCCCGCTCGTTCTTGACCGTGGGCAGCAGGCGCTGGATCACCAGGAGCGCGACGATCCCGATCGGGATGTTGACGTAGAAGATCCAGTGCCAGCCGAAGTTTTCGG
>CAYVJP010000029.1:0-14326 GCA_964451745.1 uncultured Anaerolineaceae bacterium
AGCGGAGATCGATCACCGCCCGTTCATCATCGCCGACGCCGACACCGGTCACGGCGGCGACGCCCATGTCCGGAACCTGATCCGCCGCTTCGTCGAGGTCGGCGTTCCCGGCTACCACATCGAGGACCAGAAGCCGGGCGCGAAGAAGTGCGGTCACCAGGGCGGCAAGGTGCTCGTCGCCCAGGACGAACAGAACAAGCGCCTCAACGCGGCCCGCTTGCAGCTGGACATCATGGGTGTCCCCGGGATCATCGTGGCGCGGACGGACGCGGAGTCGGCGACGTTCCTCGAGGGCTGCGGCGACGAGCGGGACCAGCCCTTCATCCTCGGGGCGACGAACCCGAACGTCCCGAGCTATCGGATCGGCTACCTCACGATCCTGCGTCGGCTGCACCGTGCTGGCCTCGATGGCGTCCGTGGCCACCTCCTGTTCGCCGTGCCCGACCAGGACTACCGCGGCGCCGAAGCGTGGCTGGACCGAGTCGGCCTGTTGGCACTGATCGATCGGAACCTGGAAGCGCTGGGCGATGGCCCGGTGGAGCCCATGCTCGACGCGATCGAGTCGCGCTACGCCGAGACCTGGGAGCGTGAGGCGGGGCTCGCGACGCTTGGTGAGGCGGTCGCCGCCGTCCTGGTCGCCCGGGCGGCCGAGGGCGGACGCTCCGAGGTACGCCCCGAGGCATGGCGCGCCTTTGCGGCGGAAGCCTCGTGGTCACAGGTTCGCGCGCGCGCCCGTTCCCTCGGGATCGTCGTGCACTGGGATCCGGAGCTCCCCAAGACCCCCGATGGCTACTACCAGGTCCGCGGTGGGATCGACTACGCCATCGCCAAGTCGCTCGCCGCCGCGCCGTTCGCGGACCTGCTCTGGATGGAGACCAAGACCGCGAACCTCGCGGATGCCGCACGGTTCGCCACGGCGATCCACGCGGTCTTCCCGGACAAGATGCTCGCCTACAACCTCTCGCCGTCCTTCAATTGGGACACGACGGGCATGTCGGACGACGAGATGCGGCAGTTCCCGGTGGAACTCGGCAAGCTCGGCTTCGTGTTCAACTTCCTCACCTACGGTGGTCACCAGATCGACGGGCTCGCGGCCGAGGAGTTCGCCACGGCCCTTCGCGCCGACGGGATGCTCGCCCTCGCCCGTCTGCAGCGCACCTTCCGCCTGCTCGAGTCACCCTATCGGACGCCCCAGACCCTGGTCGGGGGCGATCGTCTGGATGCGGCGCTGCTCGCGGCTTCCGGCCGGACCGCGGCGACCAAGGCCATGGGCAAGGGCTCGACGCAGCATCAGCACCTCGTCCAGACCGAAGTCCCGACCCGCCGGCTGGAGGAGTGGCTCGCCATGTGGGCGCGTCAGAGCGAGCGGCCCGAGCCGCCACGCGTCGAGCTCCGTCCTCACATCGCCGGGTCGGACCTGCTCGAGCTGCGCGTCGTGGGGGCCGACGGGTCCGTCCTGGCCAACGTCATCTTCGCGAGCATCCACGACCGGCACGGCCGCAGCATCCTCTCCATCCGGGACCAGAACACGGACCCGTCCGTCCGTCGGCGTCGGTTGATGACGTTGGCGCAGGTCTTCCTGATGCACCGATATCGCGCCGACTCGGTGCACTATCTGACGCCATCCGACGACAACGCCGCGCAGACGAGGCGCATGCATGAACTCGGGATCTTCCGGGCGACGGCGGTCGAGGTCGGCCACCTCATCGTCGCGGAGGTCGATCGAGATCGGATCGACGACCTCGCCAGTCCCGACAGCGCGGCCCTGGATCAGCTGATCCGGCGCCCTGCCGCCATCGTCACGCCGGCCTAGGCGCGCGTTCCGCGCTCCTCAGCCGTCGGAGCGCCGGCCCGCCGCATAGACGATCGGGGCGCGAAACACGAGGTCATCGGTCGGGAGCGCCATCAGGCCCTCACGGAGACGCGCAAGGAATCGATGGCGTTCGCGGCGGGCCATCTCGGCGAAGGTCGTCTCCTCGTCGAACTCGACCAGGAACGAGATGTAGCTCTCGACCGTGAACCGGTGGGCGAGGACAGCGCCGTCAGCGGCGACCTCCCGGAACCCGGCGCGGCGCAGTTCCGCCACGGCGGTCGCGACCGATGGAACGTCGCCCACGCGCTCCTCCCCGGGTTCGTCCTCGTATCCGAACTCCGCAAGCAGCCCGTCGAACACCCGATCCGGCGCGAAGGGCGCGCGGTCCTGGAGCCACGTGACGTACGCAAGCGTGCCGCCCGGTCGCAGGACCCGCCGGATCTCGCGCAGGGCCTGCGCGCGGTTGGGGACCAGCTGCAGCACGAACGACGACATCGCCGCGTCGAATGCGGCATCCTCGAATGGCAGGTCGGCGGCGTACGCGACCGTGCCCTGGAACCGGTGGCGCTGGTCCGCGTACGAGCGGTCCGCGATCGCCTCGACCGCCACGACCATCTCGCGCGACGCGTCGACCCCGGTGACGTGCACCGTCGGCCAGCGCCGCAGGGCGGCGAGGGCCAGGTTGCCGGTCCCGACCCCGACGTCGATCAGGTCGCGGGCGCCCGCCGCGATGACCGTGTCGAGCCGTTCGAGCAGGGCCCGGGCGCTGGGCGCCAGCACCGGAGCCCACCATCGCTCGTAGCCCGTGGCCATCCGGTCGTAGCGTTCACCCTGATCCGTCACCGCTCGATGGTGCCATGTTCCGGACCGCGGGAACGCCCCGACGTGGCCGTCAGCTTGCGGCCGCCTCGCCGGTCGGGGCCGCCGGACCGCCACCCTTGTGGCGGCGCGGACCCACGATGCCCATCCGGCGGACGATCCACGTCACCATGAGGGCGATTGCGCCGAGGACTAGCAGGATCGGCAGCCAGACGATGACGAACCAGATCCCGGCGCTGGTCAGGGCCTGCAGCACCTCGATCAGGCTCGCGGACGCCTCATCGACGACCGTCTTGGGATCCCAGTCCTGTCGAGCGACCTCGACCGCGACGATCGGGACCTGGAACGTGGCACTCAGCGTGGCGTAGTCAGCTCGATCCTCGAGGTCCTTGAGTTGCGCCGTGAGCGATTCGATCTCACCGCGGACCTGCGTCAGCTGGTTCTGCACCTCGAGCACATCCGTCACGCGGACCGCCTTGGCGGCGATGTCCTGGAGCGCGGCCTCACTGGCCTGCAGGTTCCGGATGCGCGCCTCGAGGTCGACGACGGCGCCCGTGACCTCGACGGCCTGGGTCTGCTCGGCGACGACTTTCGTGGTCTGCCCGTTGAGGCCCCGCAGCAAGTCGAGCGCGTCCTCCCAGCGGTCGACGGGCACGCGGTAGGTGATGGACGCGACCGGCCGGTCGCCTTCGTTGTACGTGTTCGACGCACCGATGTACCCGCCCATCGCACGGATGCCGTCGCGCGCCGTCGCGAGTGCGGTCGGGACGTCCTTGACCTGGAGCTCGATCGTGCCCGTGCGGACGATCCGGGCGTCGTCGATCGGGGCGCCGACACCGTCCTGGGGTGGGTTCTCACCGGTGGGTGCCTCGGGAGCGGCACTCGGCGCGGCCTGACCGCCATCGGTGCCGCCGCCTTCGGCGACCGCACCGCCGCGGTCTGGCTCCTCCCCGACGGACGTTGCCCCGCCCGCGGCGCAGGCGACGAGCGACAGGGACAGCAGGAGTACGGCAAGTGCCGTCAGAACGATCGTGGGACGGATGGTGCGCATCGCTATGGCCCTCCGTGACGCATCGAACGCCCGGCGGGTGTCGATGGCACCGCGGGGACGCGTCGGTGAGGCATCGGGTTCCACCACCACCGCCCTCGTCTCGCGCGCCACACACAGGGTCGCGCACCCGTCCGATCGACCGACCGCCGGCGTCGTGCAGCCCGACCGACCGGCCACCCCCGAGGTCTGCCCATGGATCGCCCCACGGCCCGCCGGCTCCTGCTCGTCGCCCTCCTCATCGGCATCCTCGCCGACATCCTGTTCGATGGCCCCGCCTACGGGATCAACGTCGTGCTCCTCGTGGGTGCGTGCCTTGCCGGTGGCTGGTTCGTACGCCGCCCCGGGAAGGCCCCGGACCACCTGGATGCCTGGCTCCCGGTCAGCGCGCTCGTGCTCGCCGCGCTCGCCGCCGTGCGCGCGGATCCGTTCCTCGCCCTGCTCGATACCGTCGGCGCGGGCGCGTTCACGGGTGCCTCGATCGTGGCCTTCTCGGGCCTCGCCGTCACGCGTCGCTCGGCGTCCGTGGTGGTCGCGATGGGCGCCTGGGTCATCGGGTCCACCGGGCTTGGGGCAGCCAGGGTCGTGCCGCACCTGCGCCGCGCACCCGATGCCGCTCCGCGGCGCATGCCGGCCTGGCTGGCGCCCGTGGGGCGCGGGCTCTTCCTCGCGATCCCGCTCGTGACGATCTTCGCGGTGCTGTTCGCGTCGGCGGACCCGATCTTCGGACGCGGCGTCGAGGAGCTCCTCGGCATCCGCATCGACCTCGGGGACCTGCCTGGCCGGGTCCTCTTCGTGATCGCCGTCACGTGGCTGACGGCGGGCCTGCTCTCGGTCGCCGCGGAGGGGGTCCCACCGCTCGAGCGCGCGTCCCTCGGCGCCGCCGCGTGGACGCCACCGATCGCGGCCGATCGAGCGCTCGGGACGGCCGAGGCGGTCGTCGTCCTGGTCGGCGTCGTGAGCGTCGTCGGACTGTTCGTGGGGCTCCAGATGGCGTACCTGTTCGGCGGCCTCGACACCATGGCGGCTGCCGGGTTGACCTACAGCGACTACGCGCGGCGCGGCTACTTCGAGCTCGTGGCCGCCGCCGGTCTGGCCGGTGGCGTCCTCGTGGGCCTCGAGTACCTTGTCGCCCACCGCAGCCGGGTGTACGTCGCGCTTGGGATCGGTCTCGTGATCCTGACCGTGCTCGTGCTCGCGAGCGCCGCCCTTCGCCTGCAGCTTTACCAGGATGCGTACGGCTGGACCGAATTGCGGCTGTACGTCGCGGTCTCGATCGCCGCGATGGCGGTCACGCTCGCGGCGCTCGCCGCGTTCCTCGCGACGGATCGGACGCGTTGGCTCGGCCACGTCATGGCGGTGACCGGACTCGTCGCGCTGCTCGCGCTCAACGGCCTGGCGCCGGCCGCGTTCGTCGCGCAGCGCAACGTGGACCGGGTGATCGACCCGACCCTCGTGCCGCCCGACGGTTGGGTCGGGTTGGACACCGACTACCTGTGGAGTCTGCCGGACGACGCGGTCCCGATCCTCGTCGAGGCGCTGCCGCGACTCCCTGTCGACGATCAGGGTGCGGTGCGTCGGCTGCTCGAGCAGCGGCGCCGCGAGCTGGCGGGCGATCCGGCCGCGGCGAGCCCCGTGGCGTGGAACCTGGGGCGGGAACGGGCGAAGGCGGCGCTCTCGACGCTGCCCTGACCGGCGCGCCGTACACTCGGGGGCGATGACGCTTCGACTCCCGTTCCAGCCACCGCTCGAGCCGATGCTGGCGAAGGCCTCCGATGCGCTCCCCGAGGGCGATGGTTGGCTGTTCGAGCCCAAGTGGGACGGGTTCCGGGCGCTGGTCTTCCGCGACGGCGATGAGGTCTACACGCAGTCGCGCGACCTCAAGCCACTGGACCGCTACTTCCCGGAGCTCGCCGAGCCGCTCCGGGCGGCGCTGCCCGAGCGATGCGTCCTCGACGGTGAGGTGGTGATCGCGGGCGATGGCGGGCTCCAGTTCGAGGCCCTGCTGCTGCGGATCCATCCCGCCGCGTCCCGGGTGAAGATGCTCGCGGCCGAGTCGCCGGCCTCCTTCGTGGCCTGGGATCTGCTCGCCCACGGCGATGAGGATCTGCGCGACGTGCCCCAGGGCGAGCGACGGCAGCGCCTGGAGGCGGTTTTGGGCGGGGCGCGTGCTCCTGTCCACCTGACCCCGGCCACGCGCGACCGGGCGACCGCGGCCGACTGGTTCGACCGGTTCGAGGGGGCCGGCCTCGATGGGGTCGTCGCGAAGCGGCTGGACGCCCCGTACCAGCCCGGCAAGCGGGCGATGCTCAAGATCAAGCACCAGCGCACCGCGGACTGCGTCGTGGCGGGCTTCCGCTGGCACAAGAACGGTCCGGGAACGCACGTCGGGTCGCTGCTCCTGGGGTTGTTCGACGACGAAGGCACGCTGCACCATGTCGGCGTGACGTCGTCGTTCACCTGGGAGCGGCGCGCGGCCCTGTCCGAGGCACTGGCGCCGCTCCGGGAGCGCGCGCTCGACGACCACCCGTGGCGGGAATGGGCCGAGTGGGCGGTCACGGGCGACACCGATGCGTCCGGGCAGCGACTCCCGGGCGCCACGTCGCGCTGGAATCGGGGCAAGGACCTGTCCTGGGAGCCGCTCCGGGCGGAGCGCGTCGCCGAGGTCGCGTACGACCACCTGCAAGGCACGCGGTTCCGGCATGGGACGACGTTCAAGCGCTGGCGCCCGGACAAACCGCCGTCCGCCTGTCGCTACGACCAGCTCGAGACGACGACGCCGTACCTGCTCAGCGAGATCTTCGGCGCCTGATCGGGAGGGCCAGATGCGTGTCGCAGTGCTGTTGGCGGCGATCCTGGGAGCGATGCTGGTCGCCTGTTCGTCGTCGGCATCGCCAGGCCCCGGTCTGACGGTCGACTGCGCGGCGTTCGAGACCGAGGACGCCGCGGGCGCGCCCATCGAGCGCGACCTCGCCGCCGGCGTCAACCAGACCGTGACGGTCACGCTGTGTGCCAACCCGTCCACCGGGTTCAGCTGGGAGACGCCGATCGGCGAGGGCGACGCCATCCTCGAGCTCGTCGAGCGGTCCGTCCTGCAGACCATCGGCGGCGCTCCCGGTGAAACCGGGGAGGAGCGGTTCACGTTCCGGACGACGGGCGCCGGGGAAGCGGTGATCCACTTCGTCTACAGCCAGCCCTGGGATGGCGGCACCAAGGGCGCCTGGCGCCTCGATCTCGCCATGACGGTCACTGAGACCGGCGCCGGCTCCTGACCACGGCAGCGGCCGATACCGGGGCCGACCCCGGACCATCGGACCATAGGGACTAGCCGATCGGTTCTCTACGATCGAGCGTACCTCTGTCCATCCGTCGAACGAGGCCGCTTCGATCGTGTTCGGTACGCGCGTCCGGCCGCGCCGGCCCATCCTCCTGCTGCTCGTGTTCGGCGCGTTCCTCGCCATCATCGGGATCACGGCCTCGGCGCAATCGGTCCTGGTCGGGGCACATTTCTCCACGTCGACGCTCAACGACATCGTGGGCAGTGACGCCGCGACCGTGCGTGCCTTCGTCAACGCCTACGTCCGTCCGACCGATCTCGAACCGGCCGGCCCCGCACCGGCGGACCTGCCCCGCCTCGAATCACAGCTCGCGACCCTGGTCCGACCCGGCGACATCCTGCGGGTCGAGCTGCGACGACCGGACGGGACCATCGTGGCCGCCGATGACCCTGCCCTGCGCGGGACGAGGGTCGCACCCGAGGCGGCGTTCACGGCCGCGACCCAGGGCCAGGCCCAGGCGTCCATCGACACCGCGGCCGAGGCCGCGGCAGGGCCCGGCGATCTCGGTTCGCCGACCCTGCTGCGCGAGTACCTGCCGCTCGAGGTGGATGGACGAGTGGAAGGCGTGGTCGCCATCTGGCGCGACGCCCGGCCGATCCTCGAGCGCCTCGAGACCGTACGACGCGAGGTCGTCCTCCTGACGCTGTCCGCGTCGTTGGTGGCCGCGGCCCTCCTGTTCCTGATCTTCCGCTCCGCCCAGGCACGCCTGACCCGTCAGACCACGGCCCTCGTCGAGGCGACGCTGCGCGATCCCCTGACCGGCACGCTCAACCATGGGGCGCTCGTCGACCAGCTCGCGCGCGCCATCGAGGCCAGCCGGGTCAGCGGGCTCCCGCTCGCGATCGCGCTGATCGACATCGACAACTTCCGGCTGCTCAACGACAACCACGGCCACACCGCCGGCGACGAGGCGCTGCTGGCAGTGGCGCGGATCGTGGATGCGCAGATCGATCCCTCGATGGAGATGGGTCGCTACGGTCCGGACGAGTTCCTCGTCGTCGCCCCGACGGCCGATATCGCGGGCCTGGAGCCCGCGATCACCCGCGTCGGGACGGCCCTCGTCGACCTCAGCCTCCGGTTCGCGGAGACGGAGCGGCTGCCCGTCACCGTGAGCGTGGGGATCGCGATGTTCCCCGAGCACGCCTCGTCCGTCACCGCGCTCCTGGCCACGGCGGCCCAGGCACTGGGTGAGGCGAAGGCCGGCGGTGGCGACGCGGTGCGGATCGCCGGGCCGGTGTCGGCCGAAGATGCCGCCGCCGCCTCCACGTTCGATGTCCTCCAGGGGCTCGTCCTCGCGGTGGACGCCAAGGACCGGTACACGAAACGCCATTCCGACGACGTCGCCCGATACGCCACCTTCCTTGCCCAACGAATCGGCCGGCCCGGCGAGGAGATCCGGACCATCGGGCTGGCGGGGCTCCTCCATGACGTCGGGAAGATCGGGATCCCGGACCACATCCTGCGCAAGCCCGGCAGGCTCACCGAAGCCGAATATCAGGCGGTCCAGCAGCACGTCGCCCTGGGCGACATGATCGTCCGCGACCTGCCCGACATCGACGCCGTCCGTGCCGGCATCCGCCACCACCACGAGCGCTGGGATGGCGACGGCTACCTTGACCACCTGGCGGGGGAGGAGATCCCGCTGATCGCCCGGATCCTGGCGGTCGCAGACGCGTTCTCGGCGATGACGACCACACGACCGTACCGGAAGGCGTACGACGTTCGCGAAGCGCTGGTTCGGCTCGGCGACGCGGCCGGTACCCAGCTCGACGAGGGACTGGTGATGGCGTTCATCGAGGGGATCGAGCACGACGCCGCACCGCCGCTCCCCGGCGACGGGACGGTGACCCGGCTGTGGCTCCCGGGTCGGCGCGTCGCGTGACCGGTCGCGGGACTCCCGGCATGACCGTCCGCGAGCGCCGGACGAACCGGATCGTCCTGGCCGTGGCGCTCGCCGTGTCGATCGGCATCGTGTCGATCGCACCCGCGGCAGCCGCGCCGCCCGGGCCGATCGCCGGTGTGCTCCCGGTCGCGAACGACGACACGAGCACGGTCGTCCACGGACGGACCCGGAACGTGGCGGCGCCCGGCGTCCTGGGCAACGACGTCCTGATCGGCTCCGGGTTCTCGGCGGAGCTCGTGAACGGGCCGAACCACGGCTCGCTGGATCTCGACGCGGACGGCAGCTACCGGTACACCGCGGACATGGACCATACCGGCACCGACCAGTTCCGCTACCGCGTCGATGGCGGGCTCCTGGGCCTCTCGAACACCGCAACGGTCCGGATCACCGTGACCAACAACGTCCCGGTCGCCCGTCCCGATTCCTACGAGGCCACGGCGGGTGTCGAGATCTCGGTCGGTCCACCCGGCGTGATGGCGAACGACACCGATGCCGACGATGACGAGTTGACCATCGATATCACCGCCGAGCCCCCGCACGGCAACCTGAACGAGCGGGACGACGGCAGCTTCCGCTATACCGCCGACGACGACTTCGAGGGTGTCGATACGTTCCGCTACCGCGTCTGGGATGGGACGGCGTGGTCCGCGACCGTGCGGGTCGAGATCACCGTCTCCCTCGAACCGAGCGGCTCCACGCCGACGCCGGCGCCGACCGCCGCTCCAACGAAGACGCCGACACCGACGTCGACAGCGACGGCGACGGCGACCGCGACGCCGATCGCGACCCCCTCGCCGACGACCGGATCGACGACGCGTCCGTCGCCGACGGCCAGTCCGAGACCGGGGACGACCGCGGCGCCCACCGATCGGCCGACCGGTTCGTCCCCGAGCGAGGTTCCTTCTGGTGGTGCGTCGCCGTTGCCGAGCCCGTCACCCTCGGGAAGCGCACCGCCTGGCGGCGCGGTCGTCCCGCCGCGCGACCCGGGTGAGCCGGGCGATCCATCCGGCGGCGGTGCCGGTCGCCCCGACCAGGATCCGACGACCGACGCCACGCCGGCGGGGCCGTTCCGCGTCGCCGGCTCGAGCGACAGCGAGGTGGGGATCGACATCGGCGCGGTCGCTTTCGGCGGCTTCGACTGGGCGGTCCCGTCACTGGTGCTGACGGTCCCCGGGCTGCTCCTCATGATCGCGATCCTGGCCCAGGGGATGATCGGCCTGGCCTGGCTGCCGGTCGTCCGGCGACGGTTGGGCGGAGACGGCCGAACGAACGGCCGGGTCCGGGTCACGCCCGAACGCTGAAGCCCGCGTCGGAGGCGTCGACGAGCTCGATGCGATTGCCGAAGGGATCCCGGATGTAGCAGCGCTCGACGGGGAGGCCGCTGTCGTCCTCCTCGATCGGGACGCCGGCGGTCGTGAGCCGCGTCCGGACCGCCGACAGGTCGTCCACGACGAACGCCGGATGGGCGTGGGCGGCCGGCCGGAACCCGGTCGTGGCGCCGAGGTGGATGGCCACGCCGCGTCCCGCGAACCAGACCCCGCCACGTGCCGCGAGGGCCGCTGGCTTGGGGATCTCGCGGAGCCCCAGCCCGGACCCGTAGAAGGCCCGCGCGTCCGCCTCGCGCCCGGCGGGCATGTCCAGCTGGACGTGATCGATGGCGGAGAGGAGGGCGCCATCCTGGGGCGGCCCGCCCACGCGCGCATCCCAGTCCAGCTCGTCGTCGAGGTGCTGCCACTCGCGCCACAGGGCGATGCGCCCGGCGGCGTCGAGCCGGATCACGGCCGCACCGTGGTAGCGGTGATGGCCCTCGTACGTGTACTCGACCACCCCGGTCTGGGCGTCGTCGTCCCAGATCACGGTGTGCCACGTGACCTGGTGCCCGCCGGGTGGCGGCTCGAAGAAGGGGAGGAGGTCCTCGCGGCGGGTGAATCGGTAGCGAAACGGGTCCAGGTACTCCACGTCGGGGGCGAAGCAGTCCGCGACGGCTCGTGCGTCGCCCGCCGCCCAGCCGGCGGCGGCTCGGTCCAGGACCGCGCGGAGATCGGTGCGGGTCACGGGGCCGGCTCGTCAGCGGAGGGCGGCTCGTCACCGGCGGCCGGCGTCTTCTTGCGCGGTGCTCGTTCCAGCTGACCCGCCCGATCCGGCCATTCGTAGCCCGCCCACGGGTCGTAGTCGGGGTCCAGGGCTTCCTGTGGCGGCCGGTCGGCCTCGGCGACGTGGGTGAGGTTCACCCGGACCCGATACCAGAGCGACGACCGCCCGCGCATCCCGTCGACCAGGACGTCGGCCGGTTCGAGGGCCTTCGCCGCCGCCGGGTGGCGTGCCTTCCACCGCTTTAGGCCCTCGAGCGCTTCCGCCTTGGACGCGGCGCGCGAGATCTCGATGACCGGGATGCTGGTCTTCCGGCGTCCCGTCGGGGTCGGTCGCGAACCCTCCCATTCGGTCGGGAGCCCGGCGTTGGGGTCGCCGGCAGCGACGGCCTCGGCGCGGGCGGCGGCGACATCGGGCGGTGGGCCACCCGCTTCGCCGCGACCCGGTTCGTATTCGGCGTCGGGACGGCGCTTGCGGGACGGCTGGACGCGCGGCGGCTCACCGGCCTGCTTGGCGTAGTTGGGGGGCCACGGAGCGTCACCCTGCCCCTCGCGCTCGTGCTGGGCGGACAGGGCGAGCAGCGCCTCCAGCGATCCGATCGCGTCATCGATCCCGGCCCCGGGATCGCCGATCCGCGCGAACCGGGCCGGCACGGTCTCGATCGTGAACGCCTCGGCCTCGACGGTGGGGACCTCGTCCCAGGTCAGTGGGGTGGACACGCGGGCATCGGGCAGCGGCCGGATCGAGTAGGCCGAGGCGACCGTTCGGTCCTTCGCGTTCTGGTTGTAGTCGAGGAAGACACCGTGGCGCTCCTCCTTCCACCACTTGCTCGTGGCGGCATCGGGGGCACGACGCTCCACGTCGCGGGCCAGGGCGAGCGCCGCCCGCCGGACCTCCGGGTACGTCCAGTCGCGCGAGATGCGGACATTGATGTGGATCCCGCGCGAACCCGAGGTCTTGGGCCACCCCACGAGACCAACCGCCTCGAGCGCCTCCTTGCACACCATCGCGACGTCGCGGATCTGCGACCAGGGCACTCCCGGCACCTGGTCCAGGTCCACGCGCAGCTCGTCGGGATGATCCAGGTCGTCGGCGCGCACCGGGTGCGGGTTGAGGTCGATGCAGCCGAGGTTCACGATCCAGGCTAGCCCGGCCACATCGTCCACGACGATCTCCGACGCCGTCCGGCCCGACGGGAAGGTCAGCTCGGCCTGGCGGATCCAATCGGGCGTGTTGTCCGGCGCCCGCTTCTGGAAGAACGGCTCCTTGGAGATGCCGTCCACGAAGCGCTTGAGCGCCATCGGGCGTCCCCGGATGCCGGTCAGCGCGCCTTCGGCGACCGCGAGGTAGTAGCGCACGACATCGAGCTTGGTGTAGCCCGCATCGGGGAAGTAGACCTTCCCCGGGTTCGAGATCGCGACCTCTCGACCCTCGAGTTCGAGGATCTCCTTGGGCGATGGCATGCCCTCAACGATACCGCTCGACATCCGAAGCGCGGCGGCGGAAGATGCTGCGGACCTGTCGATTCCGTTGCGGTCCGTTCGTCGTCACCGTAGCGGCCCGACGGACGTGGCCGAAACGCGAAGGAGCACGCGCGCCATGCAGTACCTGATCCTCATCTACGACAGCGAGTCCGCGAACCCGTCGCCGGAGCCGCCGGATCCGGCGGTGTGGGCGGCCGTCATGGGCGACTACAGCGCGTACACCGCGATGCTGCGCGAGCGCGGAGCCTTCATCGCCGGTGAAGCCCTCTACCCGGTGACGACCGCGACCACGTTGCGCACCGATGCCGACGGCCGCACGGTGACGACCGACGGGCCGTTCGCCGAGACCAAGGAGGCGCTTGGTGGGTTCTACCTCATCGAGGCGCCGGACCTCGATGCGGCGCTGGCGTTGGCGGCGCCCTGCCCGGGAGTGCGCTTCGGGTCCGTGGAGGTGCGCCCGGTGATCGATACCTCCGGCGCGGACGCCGGCGCCCCCGTCGGGGCGGCCACGGCCGACTGATCGCCACCGATCGCGCCGCCCACGAGGTCGTCGACCGCCTGTTCCGCGAGGAGCAGGGACGGGCGGTCGCCACGCTCATCCGCGTCCTGGGCGACTTCGACCTTGCCGAGGAGGTCGTCCAGGAGGCGTTCGTGACCGCGCTCGAGACGTGGCCCGCGCGCGGCGTACCGGACAATCCGGCCGCCTGGATCACGACGACCGCACGCAATCGGGCGATCGATCGCCTTCGGCGTCGACGGCGCCTCCGCGAGAAGACGGAGCAGCTGGGACGCGAGGCGGCCGTGGAGGCGGAACTGGCGGCGATCGAACCGGGTGACGCGGAGGATGCGATGCCCATCGCGGACGATCGACTCCGACTGATCTTCACGTGCTGCCATCCAGCGCTGCCGCTGGACGCCCGCGTCGGCCTGACCCTGCGGACCCTGGGCGGCCTGACCACGCCCGAGATCGCCCGCGCCTTCCTCGTCCCGGAACCGACGCTGGCCCAGCGGCTGGTGCGTGCGAAGCGGAAGATCCGCGATGCCGGGATCCCGTACCGGGTGCCCCCGATCGAGCTGTTGCCGGAGCGGCTCGGCGGGGTCCTGCGAGTCCTGTATCTCGTCTTCAACGAGGGGTACGCCGCGTCCTCCGGCGATGCCCTCATCCGGCGGGAGCTCACCGCGGAGGCCATCCGGTTGACGCGGGTCCTCGTCCAGCTGCTCCCCGATGAGCCCGAGGCGACCGGGTTGCTGGCGCTCATGCTCCTCCACGACGCGCGCCGGGAGGCTCGAACGGGTCCGGACGGCCAGCTCATCCTGCTCGAGGACCAGGATCGTTCGCGATGGGACGCCGAACGGATCGCCGAGGGGAGCGCCCTGATCGAGCGCGCGCTGCGCGCCGGTCGCCCGGGGCCCTATCAGCTACAGGCCGCCATCGCCGCGCTCCACGACGAGGCGGGCACGTCCGCAGCCACCGACTGGCCGCAGATCGCGTCGCTCTACCTCGCGCTGATGGAGCGGGATCCATCGCCGGTCGTCGAGCTGAACCTCGCGGCCGCCGTGGCGATGGCCGCCGGACCCGAGACCGGCCTCGCGATGATGGACGGCATCGCCGCGGGGGGCGCCCTCGAGACGTACCCCTATCTCCACGCCGGCCGGGCGGACCTGCTGCGCCGACTCGGCCGATGGACCGAGGCGTCGATCGCGTACCGGCGCGCGCTGGAGCTCACGACGAACGGGCCTGAGCAGGCATTCCTGGAGCGGCGCCTGGCCCAGGTCGAGACGGCGGCCGCAGCCGACGGCGCGCGCCCGAACTGACGCCTCGGCGGCCCG
>CAYVJP010000029.1:14426-18739 GCA_964451745.1 uncultured Anaerolineaceae bacterium
CGAGACGGCGGCCGCAGCCGACGGCGCGCGCCCGAACTGACGCCTCGGCGGCCCGTAGCCGGGATGGTGGCGGGGCGGCGGCCCGAGGCGGCCCGAGCCGTGGCAGCCCGGCGAAGTTCCCGCCTAGTCTCCACCCGAATCCCGGGGACGTCGAAGCGGGTCGCATCGTCCCTCGAAGTCCGCCCTGACGAGGGCGGACGCTCCGCAGCCCGACTCGGGTCCGAATCGATCATTCCCCGTCCACCAGATTCAGTGCAGGCCTAGGAGGGACGGTGATGCCGCCACCTCGGGCCCCGGGTCGGCGGCTGCCTGCCGGCCACCCGTGGCCGCCACCTGCCCCACCCCGCCGACGCCGAGCGTCGAACGCCTCAGCCCGCCCCGACCCGGAGGACCCGTGCCTCCTTCTCCGTTACGTCCTCGAGGTCCACGACGGTCGGGACGGTGTACCGGGCGAGCTCGGTGAGACCACTCGCCGGGAGGTGGGCCCGCCCGAGGTCGCCCGTCAGCACGGTCCCGCCGCGGGCGGCCAGTGCGCGCAGCCACGGTTCCATGTACGCGGCCAGCCCCGCCTCGTACCAGACGTCGCCCGCGAGCACGACGTCCCAGCCGTCGTCACTGTCGACCGGATCGCGCTCGATGGCGTCGACGACGTCCGCGACGCCATTCGCGGCCGCGTTCAAGCGGCACGCCTCGATCGCAAAGGGCTCGATATCGATCGCGGCGACCCGGACCGCGCCCGCCAGCGCTGCCGCGATGGCGACGATCCCGCCGCCGGCCCCGATGTCCGCGACGCGCCGGCCGCGCACGACATCCGGCGTATCGAGCACGTACCGAGCGAGGGCCTGTCCGCCGGCCCACGGCCACGCCCAGTACGGGGGCGGCACGGGCAGGCGCTCGTCGGCGAAGAACGCCGCCTCCCAGAGCGGCATCGCCAGCCCGCCGATGTGCATCCGGATCTCCGGCACGAACGGGACGGCGCGGACGGTGGTGCGGGCATCGATGAACGCCCGTCGCGCTTCCGGCGTCATCGCGCCAGTCTGACGCGTGCGATCGAGGTCAGTCCGTCGCGCCCGTCGTGCCCGGAGCGGGTCGTCGCGGACGACGGGCCGCCACGGCACCGGCTCGCCGGACGGCCGCCCCCCCGATGCGGCGCGACCCGCGGCCGAGGGCGCGGGCGCCGGCGGCCCCGACCCGCCATCCGGTCCTGACCCCGGCCCGGCCGATCCAGCCGGCCGTCGAGCCGACCGCCCGCAGGTCCGTCGCGAGATCGTGCTCGTCGAGCCCGACGGCCGACAGGTGGGCGCGCCGTCGGTCCGGCGACAGGCCGTCGAGTGCCAGCCGCAGTGAGGCGAGGACGACCGCGATGTCGTCGAGCTGGCCGATGACCGGGATGAACCCCGGGACGACATCGATCGGCGACACCAGATACGCGGCGCCACCGATCACCGCGGCCCGTCGCGCGCGCGACAGGAGTGGTTCGCGCCCCAACCTCCAGGCGAGTCGCCCGTAGGCCGGCAGGTGCCTCACCAGGGTGGCAAAGGCGTCCTTGGGGAACGGGTCGGTCGTCATCGCCCACCCATCCTACGCTGAGTCCGGCCCGCGACCTCCGTTCACGGAAGCCGACCGAACCAGAGCGCGGACAGTCCGGCGCCCAGGACCACCAGCACGAGCGCGGCAGCGGCGAACCAGACCGTGACCTCCTGCTGCTCCTCGGTGAACCCGACCCGCGACTGCAGGTTGTCGTACACCGTCGCGAGGTCCTCGGCCGTCGGCGCATCGAACGCCGTGGCTTCGGTGATCTCGGCGATCTGGGCCAGCGTCTCGGTATCGGGCGGCACGGCGAGGGTCACCGGCTGGCCGAACTGGTCTTCCACGGTGACTTCCCCCGACGCGGTCCCGAGCGCGATCGTATAGACCGGCACGCCGAGATCGGCGGCTCGCTGGGCGGCGTCGAGCGGCTCCGCTTCCCCGACGGAGTTCGCCCCGTCGGACAGGAGGATGGCCGCGACGAGCGGTTCGCCCTCGGGGCTGTCGGTCGCGACATCGGGCTCCGTGCTCGCGTCGGGCGCGGACGTCGCGTCCGGCGCCGTCGTCGGGTCGGACGAGGCGTCGGCATCGGCCGCCTGGATCGACTCCGCGAGGTCGAGCACCTGCATGAGCGCATCGCCCATGGCGGTCCCGTCCTGGGGGGCAAGGCTCTCGAGGGCAGCATCGAGGTCCCCGCGATCGGTCGTGGGCGACACCAGCGTCACGGGTCGCGACGCGAAGGCCACGATCCCGACGCGGATGTCCTCGGGCAGCTGATCGATGAACGAGCGAGCGGCGTCACGGGCGGCATCGAGCCGACTGGGAGCGACGTCCGTCGCCTTCATCGAGCCGGAGACATCGATCGCCAGCACGACCGTCGCGTCCTCGCGCGGGACGGCCACGACCATGGTCGGTCGGGCGAGGCCGAGCACGAGGAGTGACACCGCGGCGAGGTAGATCGCCGCCGGAACGTGTCGTCGCCAGGCGGGCCGTCGCGGCGCCAGGTTCGCCAGCAGATCGATGTTCGTGAAGCGCACGGCATAGCGCGCGCGTCGCCGCTGGACCAGCACGTACAGCCCGATCAGGGCCGGGATGAGCAGCAGGCCGAACAGGAGGAGCGGCGCCAGGAACGTCATGCCGTCCTCCCCGTGGCGTCGAGCCCACGCGCCAGCGACGCCAGCCACGACCCCTGCGTGCTGAGCCGGAGATGGCGCACGCCGAGGCGGCGGAACTCCCCGGCGACGGCCTCACGTTCGGCGGCCGCGCCGTCGGCGAAGGCTGCACGCAGGCGCCGGTCGGAGGTATCCACGCGCAGGGTCCGCCCGGTCTCGGGATCGATGAGGCTCAGCTCGCCGACATCGACCAGCGTCTCCTCGCGGGGATCCACGACCTCGATCGCGAGCATCGAATGGCGGCCCGCGACCTCGGTGAGTGCCGGTCGCCAGTCAAGCGGCCCGCGGAAGTCGGAGACGATGGTGACGAGTCCACCGGTCGTCCGCGAGGCGGCGACCGTGCGCAGGGCGGTGGTCATGGTCGTGGCGCCGCCGCCCTCTTCGGGCGAATCGGCATGGAGTGCGCGGAGCAGGGACAGCATCCCGTTGCGACCGCCGGCCGGTGGCTGGACGCGCTCGCGCCCCGCCCCGAAGGTGATGACGCCGAGGCGGTCCGAACGCCGGGCGACGAAGCGCCCGACGACGAGCGCCGCCCCCTCGGCCACGTCCGCCTTGCGGCGATCGGCGGTGCCGAAGTGCATCGATGGCGACAGGTCCAGCAGGAGCCATGCGGTGAGCTGGCGGTCCGGTATGTCCTCGCGGACCTGCGGGATCATCGTTCGGGCCGTGGCATTCCAGTCGATCCGCCGGACGTCATCGCCCGGCTCGTAGGGGCGGACGCGATCCAGTTCCAGCCCGTCGCCGAGGCCGTGACCGCGGTGATCACCGGTCAGCCGGCCCCCGGCCCGCCGGGTCAGGGCGACTTCGAGCCGCCGCACGAGATCGTCCGAGATCGGCCCGGGACCCGGACGCGCGGGCGTCCGTTCGCGGCGACCGATGTGGGCGAGGTCTCCGCTCATGCGCTGGGCTCCATCGCGAGGTCCAGCTGCGGGGCGGGGACCAGTCCCAGCACCCGGGCGATGACCGTGTCGGCGGTGATGCCGTCGGTCAGGGCCGCATACGAGAGCACCAGTCGATGGCGCAGGATGTCCGGCGCCAGCTCGGCCACGTCCGACGGGAGGACGTAGCGGCGACCGCGCAGGAGGGCCAGCGCGCGCGCTCCGTGGACCAGGTTGATGGAGCCACGGGGGCTCGCGCCGTAGGCGACATACGACTCGAGGTCGGCGGCGCCCCAGTAGGCGAGCCGGCGGGTCGCTTCGACGAGTCCCACCGCGTAGCTGATGATCCGCGGGTCCACGTAGATGTCGTCGACCCGGCGCTGGAGCGCGGCCAGGCCCTCGGCGTCCAGGATCTCGCGCGGCGGAAGGCCGGACCGCAGCGAGCGCGCGACGATCTGCGCCTCCTCGCTCGCCGTCGGATACCCGACCACGATCTTGAGCATGAAGCGGTCCACCTGGGCCTCGGGAAGCGGGTACGTGCCCTCCGCCTCGATCGGGTTCTCCGTGGCCAGCACGATGAACGGTTCGGGGACCTTGTGGGTGACCCCGCCGATCGTGACCTGGTGCTCCTGCATGACCTCGAGCAGCGCGGACTGGACCTTGGCCGGGGCGCGGTTGATCTCGTCGGCGAGCAGGAAGTTGGCGAACACCGGACCGAGCTCGGTCTCGAAGGCGC
>CAYVJP010000030.1:0-17851 GCA_964451745.1 uncultured Anaerolineaceae bacterium
CGAGCTGACCTTCGCGGCTCCGGTCGCGGCCTCGGTGTTCGCGTCCATCGATGGTGTCGAGGCCGCCACCGCCGACGGTTCCACGGTGACGATGCGCGTCAACGGGCCGATCGGTGCCGTACTCGCCGCGGCGACGCCACACGGGCTGGTCGACGTCGTCAGTCGCGAGCCCAACCTCGAGGACGTCTTCCTCGCCCAGTACGGGCAGGGCGACGCGGCCACGGCCGGGTCGGTCGATGGGCGCTGACGCCGTCGCACTCCCAGGTCGCTCGCGGACCATGCCGTGGTCGCGAGTGATGGGCCTGGGCAGCGTCTACGCCAAGACCGTCCGCGACAGCCGGCGCACGGCGCTCGTCGTGGGCGTCGTCGGTGGCCTGATCATGCTCGCGACCGCGACGCCGTTCGCGACCGAGTTCAAGACGGCCGAGGCGCGCGCCGAACTCGTCGCCCAGATGGGCCTCATGCCCGCGGTCTTCCGCGGCCTCCTGGGAGAGCCGATCAACATCGACACGCTCGGTGGCTTCCTGTCCTGGCGCGCCGGCAACTTCCTGCCGGTCCTGCTGGGTCTATGGCCGGTCCTCGCCCTGTCGGGGACGCTGGCGGGTGAGGCCGCCAAGGGGAGCCTCGACCTCGTGGTGGCCACGCCGCATGCCCGGCGCTCGATCGCGATCCAGAAGGTCGCCGGGCACGTGACCGCGCTCACGGTCGCCATGCTGATCACGGGCGCGTTCATCGCCCTGGCCGGTCAGGCCTTCGCGGTCCTGCCCGGCGACGAGATCACGGTCAGCGCGGCGCTGGGCCAGGTCGTGCTCTACGGTCTGCTCATGCTCGCCGCGGGCGCGGTGGCGTTCGTGTCGGCGATCCTGGTCGGCCGCGGCCGTGCCATCGCCTTCGGGCTGGTCGCCCTCTTCGGCATGTACCTGGTCTCCTCGTACGGGACCCTGTCGCCGACGATCGAGTCCCTGGGTCCGATCTCCTGGTATGCCTGGACCGCTGGCCACCGACCGATGGCCGGAGTCACCGATTGGCCGTCCGTGGCGCTGCTTGCCGCGGTGACCGTCGGACTCCTCGCGGCCGGGATCGTGGCGTTCATCCGACGCGACCTCGTGCAAGGCGATGCCCTGTCATGGTTGCGCCTGCCATCATTGCCGTCCGGGATCGGCGGCCCGATTCGCCGCCAGCTGTCCGATCGGGCGCCCATCGCGATCGCGGCCGGCGTCGGTGTCGGGGCGTACGCTGCGCTCATCGCGTCGTCCGCCGACGCGTTCGCGGAATCGCTGTCGCAGATCCCGGGAATCCTCGACTACCTCAACACGCTGTACCCGAACATCGATTTCACGCAGCCATCCGGACTGCTGCAGCTGGCCTTCTTCACGTTCGGCTCGCTGGTCCTCGGCCTGACGGCGGCTGGCTTCCTTGCCGGGTGGGCCAGTGACGAAGGCGAGCGCCGGTTGGACATCGTGCTTTCGACGCCGATCTCCCGGGTGGGCTGGTTCGTGCGCAGCGGGCTCGGCGTGTACGCCGCGATCGGGCTGAGCGTCACGATCCTCGGTGTGATCGTGGCCCTGACCGTCGCGACCCAGGGCGGCGACGTCGTGGCACCCGTCGCCGGCGCTGCGATCCTCGGCCTGGCCGCAGCCGGGTTCGCCGGGATCGGCCTGGCCGTCGGTGGTGTCGTGCGGGCGTCGCTCGCCGCCCCTGCTGCGGGCCTCGCGGTCATCGTGTCGTTCCTGATCGATTCGCTCGGGCCGGCGCTCGACCTGCCGGACGCGGTCCTGGAGTTGTCGATCTATGCGCACCTCGGTGAGCCCATGGCCGGGTCCTACGACGCGGTCGGGATCGCCGCGGCACTGGTCCTCGCGGTCGGTGGCCTGCTCGCGGGCGCGTGGGGGATGCAGCGCAGGGACGTGGGCGGGTAACGTCCGGGGGTGGACCCCTTCGTCATCGCGCTGGTCGCGGTCAGCGCCGTCCTCCACGTCGCCTGGAACGTCCGCCTCAAGACCTCCGGCGATCCGCTGCGGGCAGCGACCGTCGGCATGCTCGCCGCGACTGTCGGAATCGTCCCGGCCGGGGTGATCGCCTGGTGGCTGGCCGGGGCTGCGCCACTCCCCCTGGACGGCGTCGCGCTCGGGGTCGTGTCGGGGACGGTGGAAGCCGGGTACTTCATCCTGCTCTCCGCGGCGTATCGGCGGGGCGATCTCTCGGTCGTGTATCCCATCGCCCGTGGTACCGCGCCCCTGCTGGCGGTCGCGATCGGGATCGGGATCCTGGGGGAGCGACTCGGCGTCGCCGGGTGGATCGGCGTCATGCTCCTGCTGCTCGGATTCCTCTTGCTCCAGCAGCCGTGGCGCGCCCTGCAGGGCCACCGGGGGTTCGACCCATCGATCGCGTTCGCGCTCGCGACGGGGGTGACCATCGCGACGTACAGCGCCATCGACCGCGTCGGGACCCGGGTCATCGACCCGATCCCGTACGCGGCGATCCTGTGGCTGACCACGTCCGTCGTCCTGGTGCTGTGGGTGCGCCTGGTGGCCGGCGGCGACATCTTCGCCGGGGGACACGATGAGGTGCGTCGCTCGGCGGTCGGGGGGTGGCTGACCCTCGGCGCCTACCTGTTGATCCTGTTCGCCCTGAGCGTGGCACCGCTGTCCGGGGTCGCGCCACTGCGCGAATCGGCGACCGTGTTCGCGGCGGCGTGGGGATCGGTGAAGCTCGGGGAAGCCGTGAGCCGCCGCGATTCGGGGCGGCGCATCGGTGCGTCCGTGGCCATCGTCGCGGGTGCGCTGCTGCTGGCGATCGGCGCCTGACACGACGCCGCGCGACGAACGCTAGACCGGCTCCACCGGGGTCGTCGAGGCGAACAAGCGACGGCGACCCCACTTGCCATTGAGGACGGCCACGCCGGCGATGATCAGCGCCGTCCCCAGGATGAGCCGGCCATCGACCGGTTCCTGGAGCGCGAGATAACCCAGGACGATGCCCACGACCGGGATGACATAGGCGACCAGCGTGGTCCGCGTCGCGCCCCACCGCGCGAACAACCGGAACACGATCAGGTACGCGACGCCCGAGCCGAGGAGCCCGAGCCACAGGATCGAGAAGATCGCCTGGGCGTCGGGGCTGACCTCCCATGGCCGCTCGGTCAGCAGGGCGATCGAGCCCGTGATCAGCGCCGCGAAGGTGACCTGGAAGACGGCGGGGATCATCGGCCGCAGCCCTCGCACGTAGCGTCGCGAGTAGACCGCGCCGACGGCGTACGACAGCGCCGCACCGAGGAGCGCGATCTCGCCCGCGAGTGACGAACCGGCACCGGTGAGCCCCGGGCTCGTGACGACCACGACACCCACGAACCCGACGAGCAGTCCGGCCAGGCCGTTCAGCCGCAGCGGCTCATCGTGGAGGAACAGCGCCGACAGGACGATCGCGAACAGCGGGACCGGCGCGGTGAGGATCGCGGCGAGCGACGAATCCACCGACTGCTCCGCCCAGGTGATCAGGATGAACGGGATCGTGATGTTGACGATGGCCATCACGAACAGATGCCCGTACGTCCGTCGATCGCGCGGCAGCGCTTCCCCGGCGGCGCGCACCACGATCCACAGCAGGGCCGCGCCGACGACCAGGCGGAAGGCCACGAGCGTGAACGTCCCGAAGTCGTCGACCGCGAACTTGATGAACAGGTAGCTCGAACCCCAGAAGAAGCCGAGGGCCAGGAACAGCAGCCAATCGAGTCGGGAGGCGCCGGCGGTCATCGGGGCATGATAGCCGTGCTTGGCCCACCGGGATAGGCCAATCTCGGCGGAAATGATGGGTCCACGGGCGATGGCGGCATACCCGAGGAACACCGATCCGGGTCGGACCGTTGCACCGTCGAGCGTCGCCTACCTCGCGCCCGACGGGACGTCCCCGACAGGCCCTCCCGCTACCATGCGCCACGTGATCGCCCTGCACGTCCTCGTCACCTCGCTCGGGGTCGCGCTCGGCGTCCTCTACCCGTTCATCTCGGTCATCCTGGCCGGCCGAGGGTTCTCCCCAGCCGAGATCGGCCTCATCTCGTCCTTCGGGGCGATCGGGTTCACGATCGCGGTGCCCGCCTGGGGTCACCTCGCCGACGTGCGCTTCGGCCGGCCGCGGACGCTCCAGTTGTGCGCGATCGGCGCCGGGTCGGCGGTGCTCGCGCTGCTCCTGCCGTGGCCGCCGCTGCTCGTCGTGGCCCTGCTGATCGCCTTCTGGATCTTCGAATCATCGTGGCAGCCGCTGGCCGATGCGATCACGGTCAATGCGCTGCGGGGTCGCGACTACGCCCGCGTGCGCCTGTTCACGAGCCTGGGGTTCGCGGTGGCCACGATCCTGAGTGGCTTCCTCTACGACCGGACCGGGTACTGGCCGGCATTCGTGCTGTTCGCCCTCGCCGCAGCGGTCATGCTGGTCGCGTCCCTCTTCCTGCCCGATGTCGATCGCGCGGACCTTGCGGCGCACCGGCGGCGGGCGGCGGCTGCCGCGGAGTCCTCCTCGAGCGCCCCGAGCCGGCAACGGACGCGCACCTGGGGGTTCGGGTCGGCGGGTGTCGCGTTCGCGGTGGCGCCGAAGCTCGGCCTCGTCCTCGCCGCGAGCGCCCTGCTCCACGTCGGGATCATCAGCGGGTTCACCTTCCTGCCGCTGCGTATCGTCGAGCTGGGAGGATCACCGTCGGACGTGGCGCTCTCGGCCGGTCTTTCGGCCGCCAGCGAGATCCCCGCGATGCTGGTCATGGGCCTTGCCGTCCGACGGTTCGGACTACGCGCCGTGTTCGCCGGCAGCGCCCTCCTGTACGGTGCCTGCTTCGTGTCCTGGACCGTCATCGAGGTCCCCCTCGTCATCATCGCGACCCGCGTGGTGACCGGCCTCGCGTTCTCGGGCGTGATCATCACGGTAGTCATGACCATCGCTCGTCTGCTCCCCGCCGACCTACAGGCGACCGGCCAGGCGCTATTCCAGACATCCGCGTTCGGGGTCGCCGCCGTCGTCGCCAACGTCGTGGGCGGCGTGTTGTATCAGTCGTTCGGGCACGTGGCCGTGTTCGCCCTGGGCGCGGTCCTCGCGGTCGTCGCTGCCGGGATCGGCTGGGTGGCCTTCCCGCACGGGACGCGGTCGCCCGCCCCGTCCGGGGTGCGACAATCGGGAGCGTGACCGCCCCCGAACCACACCGCATCCTTGGTGGCGACCCGCAACGCCGCCACGACCCACTGCAGGACACGTGGGTGCTCGTCTCCGCCGGGCGGACCGAACGGCCCTGGCAGGGCGCCGAGGAGCGGCCACCGACCACGGAGCGCCCGGCCTTCGACCCCGGGTGCTACCTGTGCCCCGGCAACACGCGGGCGAACGGCGCGGTCAATCCTCTGTACGAGGCCACGTTCGCGTTCGTGAACGACTTCAGCGCCCTCCGCGTCGCGACGCGCGAGGACACGTTCCAGGACGGCCTCCTGCGCGCCGAGGGCGAGCGCGGGGAATGCCGGGTGATCTGCTTCTCGCCGCGACACGACCTGACCCTGGGCGGCATGGACCTCGCGGGGGTCCGCCGCGTCGTGGACCTCTGGGCGGACCAGACCGCCGACCTCGGGTCGCGCTATCGCTGGGTCCAGGTCTTCGAGAACCGCGGCGCGGCGATGGGCGCGTCGAATCCCCATCCGCACGGGCAAGTGTGGGCGGGCACGGCGCTGCCGGTCATCGCCGAACGCGAGCTCGCGACCCAGCGACATCATCGGGCGGCCACCGGTCGGCGCCTGCTGCTCGACGCCGTGACGCAGGAATCGGGCGGCGTGCGCGTCGTCGTCGAGTCGGACGAGTGGCTCGTCCTCGTCCCATTCTGGGCGGCCTGGCCGTTCGAGACGCTGCTGATCGCGAAACGGGCGACGGCGCGCCTGACCGAGCTCGATGGCGCGCAGCGCGACGACCTCGCACGCGTGCTTCGAACGCACATCGGCGCGTACGACGGCCTCTTCGGGATGGAGTTCCCGTACTCGATGGGGTGGCATCAGGCGCCGTTCGCGGGCGACGCCACCGAGCCCGGCGCCACCTCGCCCGGTGCCGCCGACGATGGCGACGCGTGGCAGCTCCACGCCCACTTCTACCCGCCGCTCCTGCGGGCGAGCGCGCGGAAGTTCATGGTGGGCTACGAATTGCTCTCGGAGGTCCAGCGCGACCTGACCCCCGAGGACGCGGCGCAGCGACTGCGAGATGTGCTCGTGGCGACGGCCGGGTAGGGGAGCGACGATGCGACTCTGGGGAGGCCGATTCTCCGAGGACAACGACCCTCGGGTCGCCGAGTTCACGCGCTCCGTGGAGCTGGACCGCGAGCTCGCCGCGGATGACCTGGCGGGATCCATCGCCCATGTCCGCGGGCTCGGTCGCGCCGGGCTGCTGACGAGCGAGGAGGTCGACGAACTCGTGGGCGGCCTCGAGGGGCTTGCCCGCGATGTCGCGGCGGGCTCGATCGACTGGGATCCGGGGCTCGAAGACGTCCACATGAACCTCGAGTCCGCCCTGGCCGAGCGGATCGGCCCGGTCGCGGGCAAGCTCCACACGGGCCGGTCCCGCAACGACCAGGTCGCCACGGACCTTCGACTCTGGCTGCGCCGCGCCATCGACCGCCTGGACGCCGCCCTGGTCGATTTCGAGCGTGCGCTCGTCGAACTCGCCGAGCGCGACGGCACGGCCGTCCTGCCCGGCACGACCCACATCCAGCCCGCCCAGCCCGTCCTGTTCGCGCATCACCTGCTCGCGTACGTGGAGATGGCCGAGCGCGATCGCGGCCGGTTGGCGGACGCGCGGAAGCGGACCAACGTCTCGCCGTTGGGCGCCGGGGCGCTGGCGGGCGCGGGCTACCCCCTCGATCGCGAGGCGACGGCGGCCGAGCTCGGGTTCGAGGGCGTGACGGCGAACTCACTCGACGCGGTCAGCGACCGGGACTTCGTCGTCGAGACGCTCGCCGCGATCGCGCTCGGGATGGTCCATCTCAGCCGGCTTGCCGAGGAGATCACGTGGTGGTCGAACCCGCGCTTCGGGTTCATCCGCGCGTCGGATGCCTTCTCGACCGGCTCCTCGATCATGCCCAACAAGAAGAACCCCGATCCCGCGGAGCTCGTGCGTGGCCGCGCCGCCCGCGTGATCGGCTCGCTGACGACCGTGCTGGCCCTCATCAAGGGCCTGCCGCTCGCCTACCAGCGTGACCTCCAGGAGGACAAGGCGCCGCTCTTCGACGCGGTCGCGGTCTACGAGGCGAGTCTGGGCGTGCTGGCCGGCATGCTCACGACCATCACCGTGGATCACCAGCGGATGCGCGCTGCGGCCGACGAGGGCTACACGACGGCCACCGCCGTCGCCGACGCCCTGGTCCGTCGCGGCATCCCGTTCCGGGTCGCGCACCACGTCGTGGGCTCGCTCGTCGCACAGGCCGAGGAGGCGGGCCTCGGGCTGGCGGACGTGCCGGACCCGATGATCGGGATGGCGCTGGGGGCCGCCGGGGACGAGGCGGCTGCGGCGCTCGCCGGCGAGCCCGGCATCGGCGATCACCTGCGGTCGGCCGCATCCGTGGACGGGGCCCTCGCGACGTGCGATGTGATCGGCGGGACGGCCCCGACGCGCGTGGCCACGGCTTTGCGCGCGGCGCGCGACCGGCTCGATGCGTACCATCGCGACTGATGAGCCTCTCGACGTCCACCATCGTCGCCGCCCCCAAGGCGATGCTCCATGACCATCTCGATGGCGGCCTGCGGCCGGCGACCATGGTCGATCTCGCCGCCGAATTCGGCTACGACGGCCTGCCGTCCACCGATCCCGATGCGCTCGCCGCCCACATCCGCCAGGGCGCCGACCGAAAATCCCTCGAGCTCTATCTCGACACGTTCGCGCACACGACCGGTGTCATGCAGGAGCGTGATGCGATCGTCCGGGTCGCGGCCGAGTGCGCGGAGGACCTTGCCGCCGATGGCGTCGTCTACGCCGAGGTCCGGATGGCGCCCGAGCTCTGCACCGAGCGCGGACTCACCCTCGACGAGGTCCAGGAAGCCATCCTGGAGGGGTACCGGATCGGGGAGCAGCGCGCCGTCGCCGCCGGCCACACGATCGTGGTGCGCTCGCTCGTGACCGCGATGCGCCAGGCAGCGCGATCCGTGGAGGTCGCGGAGTGCGCGATCCGCTGGCGCGACGCGGGCGTCGTCGGGTTCGATATCGCGGGGCCGGAAGCGGGCTATCGGCCCACTCGCCACCTCGACGCGTTCGACCTCGTCCGCCGCGAGAACTTCCACATCACGATCCACGCCGGCGAGTCATTCGGGCTGCCGTCCATCTGGGAGGCGCTCCAGTTCTGCGGGGCGGAGCGGCTGGGCCATGGCGTTCGGATCGTGGACGACATCACCGTCCTCGACGACGGGAGCGTCCAGCTGGGACGGCTCTCGACGTTCGTCCGCGACCGGCGCGTCCCGCTCGAGATGTGCCCCACCTCCAACGTCCACACCGCCGCCGCGGCCTCGATCGAGGAGCACCCCATCGACCTCCTGCGCCGGCTCCGGTTCCGGGTGACGGTCAACACCGACAACCGCCTGATGAGCGGTGTCTCGCTCTCGTCGGAGTTCGCGGCGCTCGATGCGGCGCTCGGCCTGGGCCTCGGCGAGATGGAATGGCTGACGATCAACGCGCTCAAGTCCGCGTTCGCGCCGTTCGACGAGCGGCTGCGCCTCATCAACGAGGTCGTCAAGCCCGGCTACGCCCGACTGCGCGCGGAGGGGTCGCGAGTCGTCGCCCCGCAGTGACCGACTCGGCCGAAACCGCCGCGAACCGCACACCCGCTGCGCCCGCGCGCCGCTGGCCGCCCGGCCCGAAGCTGACCCCCAAGGTCATCCTCGAGGGGACGCGGCTCACCCACAAGACCGACCTCGCCTTCGCGCTCAACGAGTACGCCCCGTTCATCGGCCCGCGGGCGTATCGCTACCATCCGCCGCTCGTCAGCGCCGAGTGGGGCGCGTTCACGCCGTATCCGTGGGGTCGCGGGCTGATCGACTACGACCCCGCGGAGCGCGACCTCGCGCTGGAGACCTACGCCACATGGGCGCGCCTGTTCGAGTTGCACCGCTACTACAGCTGGGTCGTGGACCGCTTCCACTTGTCCACGCTGGCCTGGCAGCGGATCCATGCGGGGCGCGACGAGGACTTCGGGTGGCTGGAGGACCGCCTCGAGCCGCTCGGGTTCCACGTCGTGCTGTGCACCCGACGGCCGGAGACATTCGAGGCGGCGCGGGCCGAGCGGCTCCTGGTCAGCGGCAATCCCTCCCAGTACGACGACCTGGGCGTGTTCCTCCACGAGCAGACCGTGCTGCGCAGGCTGGCTGCGGCGTCCCGCCTGCCCGTCCTCGAGCTCGACATGAGTGACGGCGATCTGGGCGCGGCGTGCGCGCGGATCGCCGACTGGATGGAGGGCACCGGGGGTCTGTGGGCTCCCGGCGTCGAGGGCTAAGCGGGGGCGGACGGGACTCGTCGTGACCGCCGTCCGCCTCAGCCCGACGGCAGCGCCACCACAAACCGGCTGCTGGCGTAGCCGTTGGGCTCGATGAAGATGCGACCACCCATCGCCGTCACCAGGCGGCGTGCCGCGAACAGCCCGATCCCCGACCCGCGCGAGCCGCCGCGCCCCTCGACGCGGACGAAGGGCTCGAAGACACTCTCCCAGTCCTCGATCGGAACGCCCGGGCCATCGTCGGTCACGTAGACCTGGATCTCGCCGTCCACCCGCCAGATCCCGATGCTCACCCCCTGGTCACCCGGCGCGTACTTGGATTCGTTCTCGAGGAGCTGCTCGAGCACCTGGCGGAAGCGCGTGTCATCACCGATCGCGGTCATCGGGACATCGGGGCGCTCCCAGCGGATCGGGTGCGGTCGCAGCAGGAGCCGCAGCGTCTCCACGGTCTCGTCCACGGCCCGGACCGCATCGAACGGTGCCCGTGACAGGCCCGTCAGCCCCTCGCCCCGGACCGAGGCCAGGATGGAGTCGACCAGCCGATCCAGCCGGCGCAACTGGTCGTCGGCCGCGGCCCGCCAATCGGCGGCGTCCGGCGCCGGCTCCCCGGTCGCGGCGGCGTCCGCGAGGAGGTCCACGTACACGCGCACGACCGACAACGGCGTCCGCAGTTCGTGGGTGACGACGCTGAGCAACTCGGCCCGCGCGGCGTCCAGCGCGGTGAGCTGCGCCAGCCGCCCCTCCACTTCGGCCGTCAGGCGGCCCTTCTCGACGATGCCGGCCAGGAGCGCCGCGATCGTCCGCAGGAATTCGATCTCGTCATCGGTGAACCGGCGGACGTCGCGGGTCTGGACATTGAGCACACCCACCACGGAGTCGTGCCAGATCAGCGGCACCGAGAGCATGCCCGCGAGCGCCTCGACGTCGAACCCGCGGACCCAGCTGAAGCGATCGTCCTTGGTGACGTCCTCGATCGCGATGGGCACGCGGCTGGCCGCGACCCGTCCCGTCACGCCCTCACCCCAGGGCAGGCTGACCTTCCCGACCTGCGAGCGATCCAGGCCGTTCGTGGCCTCGAGCGTCAGGCGCCGGGCGTCGCGATCGGCCAGATAGAAGGAGCAGACCTGGACGCCCATCGCCGCGGTCGTCCCCTCGACGATGGTCCGCATCAGCTCGTCCCAGTCGCGCGCGAGTGTCGCGAGCTGGGCGATGTCATGGAGGAAGGCGAGCTCGCGCAAGCGATCGCCGGCCTCGTGCAGGTCGGCGACGGCCCCGGTCTCGGTCGTGGCGGGTTCGGTCACGGCGCGATCATCGCGCATCGGGCGTCGGATCGGCGAGTCCGCGGGTCGTGACGTTCGTCCATGTCGGCCATGGACATCCGTCCATGCCTCGTGCCGATCTCGGCGACGACCCTTCGTGCATGACCTCGCCCGCGATGCCCGACCCCATCCGAACGCGCGCTCGATCGACCTACGACGCGGCCGCGGATCGGTATGACGACGCGGCGCTGGGTTTCTGGTCGCGCTCCGGTGAACGGACCATCGAACGCCTGGGCCTGACCCCCGGGATGACGGTCCTCGACCTCGCCTGTGGGTCAGGGGCGTCCACGCTCCCGGCCGCCCGGCGCGTCGGCCCGACCGGGCGCGTGATCGGGATCGATCTGTCCGAGCGCATGCTGGAGATGGGCCGCCAGAAGGCCCGGTTCGCCCAGCTCGACCAGATCGAATTCCGGCAGGGCGACATGACCCGGACCGGCTTCCCCGACGCGTCGTTCGATGCCGTGGTGTGCGTGTTCGGCGTCTCGTTCGCGCCGGACATGGAGGCGCTCGTCGCCGACCTCTGGCGGATGGTGAGGCCCGGCGGCCAGCTGGCGATCACGAGCTGGGGGCCGCGACTCTGGGCGCCGATGTACGACGCGTGGCGCGATGCCGTCCGTCGGGAGCGGAACGACCTGGCCGCCGACTTCCACCCCTGGCACCGGATCACGACCCCGACCGCGGTGGTCGGGCTCCTGACGGACGCCGGCGTGCCGCGCGACGCGCTCAAGGTGCTGCCCGAGTTCGATGTCTGGCCGCTGCGATCGCCCTACGACTGGTGGTCGATCGTGATGGGGTCCGGCCTGCGCTGGACGATGGACCAGCTCGCGCCGGATGCCGCGGAGCGCGTGCGCAAGGCGAACCTCGAGTATGCGCGGCGCAACGACGTCGTCTCGCTCACGTGCAACGTGCTGTACGCCACCGCGACCAAGGCGTCGGCGCCCGACTGACGGCTGCCGCCTGCCCCGGCTGGTCGACGCGGTCAGCCGGCGATCAGGTCCGGGATCTCGTCCCGGAGCGCGATGAGGTCGTCGTCCGCCGGCGCGAACCCCTGGAGTTCCTCCTGTCCGGGCAGGGCCTGGCGCAGGAGCGCCCGCGCCTCGTCCAGGCGCCCGCCGAGCGCGTGGTAGCAGGCGAGGTTGTAGCGGGCGAACGCGGCCGACCGGGGTGGCCATCCGCCCCGGGCCACGGATGCTTCCACGGCCCCGGCCAGGTCCGTGACGCGATCCTGCAGCCCGGCGCGCGCGGCGAGCGCCGGCAGGTGGGCGAGGTCGTGCTCGGGGCCGTTGCCCATCGTGGTCCCCACGATCCGGTCGTCCGCGATCGTCTCGGCGCTGGCGGCCCGGATCTCCGAGATCAGGGCGTCGCTCGCGGCGTCGGCATCGGCGAGCACCGCTTCCCACGGCCAATCCGCGCGCTCGGCGTGGAAGACCGCGTTGGCCTCGTCCGTCTCCGCCGCCGGGACGTGTGGCTCTTCGCGACCTTCGCGGCGCGCGGCAAGGCGGTCCGCCTGGTGGCGACGCCACGCCGACAGGTGCGCCTGGATGTCCTTGGGCGACCAGCCACCGTCGGCGGCGGGTGCATCGCGAACGTCCGGGTCGAGGGTCGCCAGGATCGCGCGTTCCGCCGCTCGGGCGGCCAGTAGTCCGTCGATGAGGCCCTCGCGCAGGTCGAGGGCGGGCGCGTCGTGGTCGGTCATCGGCGCATCCTACGGGACCGCGGCAGGTCACGGCTTCGAAGGTTCAGCCGACCCCCAGCGCTCCGGCGATCTCCCGGGTCGTGACGAGCAGGCCAGCCAGGGTCGCTGCGGTCACGCCGATGCGCCCCACGATGGTCAGCCGCCGCGGCGGCGATGCGAGACGTTCCACGCGGAACCACCACGATGCCAGCGTGCAGCCACCGGCGACCGTGAGGCCGACGCCGGCGAGCGTCATCTGCGACCCGAGGTAGCCCGGGACGACGATGACCAGGGTCAGGACGAGGCCGATGGCCGTGACCACGGCGTAGCCGGCGATGATGCGGCGGTCATTCGGCCCTGCGTGCGGGAGCCGCCGGTCCAGCCAGCGCTCGACCACGACGAGGGCCGGACCGAACGCGGCGATGAGCGTGACGAGCGAAGCGACGACCAGCGGATCGCGCCCCAGGATGGCGAAGTCCCGATTCCGCTCGTCGATGAGGCCGAACGTCCCGAGCGCGACGGCGATCGGGATCGATACCAGCGCGCGCGCGGGCGTCGATGCCGGCAGCCACGGGCTGATGACGACCCACAGCGAGCCGACGATGGCCCCGAACAGGAGCCCGACGAACACGATCAGGCCCATGCTGCCGCCGAGGGTGATCGCCCCGATGACATTGCCGTTCTCGGTGAAGCTGCCGACGGATTCGGGGACCAGGAGCGCGGCGAGTCGCATCACCAGCCGTCCGCCCACGCCGGCCAGAACGATGCCGACGATGAGGCCGGACAGGCCTCCGCGGGTGATGTCGCGGAGCACCTCGTTCGTCGCGATGGCGCTCGCGTCATCGGTCGTCGCGGCATCGGCTGCCGGCGGTGGGTCCTCTTCCGCGATCTCGTGGACGACGGTGGTCATCGCTGTCCGATCTGTCGGAGCCCCGATCATGGGGCCCAGCGCTTCGGAAGGTATCTTCCCATAGTCGTCAAGGGACGCCCGAGCGAAGAACCCTGCTCGGGCGGTCCGGCGCCGGCTCGCTACTCGGGCGCGGGTTCGTCGAAGACGTACAGCACGCTCTGCGACGGGCAGACGAAGTAGCCGTGCAGGTTCGGCCAGGCGTCATCCGGGATCTCCAGCACGTCGCCGTCACGCGCGACGACGGCGCCCGACGCATCGAGCACGGTGCGATCGGCCGCCGGTCCACCGACGAACCCGGCTTGCCAGGCCGTCGCGAGCGATGAGCCGATGTCCGTCTGGACCGTCACGTCCTGGCCCGCGGCCGGGTCGATGACGAACGTCACCGAGCGGTAGGGAACGCCGATCGCATCGCAGCCCAGGTCATCGGGGGCGCGCGAGAGTTCGATCACGCCATCGCCGGCAGGCCCGGTCGGTTCGGGGTACGGCGCCCAGCCGCCGCAGCCGGCGAGCCCGACGGCAGCGCCGATCACCAGCGCGGCGGCCGCGACGTGGCGGCCGGACCGGGTCAGCGCGGAACCGCGCACGTCCCTAGACCGCCGCCGGCTCCGGATCGGTGACCGAGGTCGGCAGATCCGCGAGCAGGGGATCGGTCCAGGTCCACGCCGCGCCGTGGTGTTTGCCCACGGCGCCGTGGCGTGCGGCCTCCACCCGCAGCGGCAGCCCGAAGATCTCGATGAACCCGACCGCCGATGCATGATCGAACGCATCGCCCTCGTCGTACGTGGCGAGGCTCTTGTCGTACAGCGAGAGCGGCGATCGCCGGCCCACCACCACGGCCTGCCCGTGGTCCAGCCGCATCCGGACATCGCCACTGACGACGCGCTGCGATGACGCGGCATACGCGCGGAGGTCGCGCGACAGGGCGCTGAACCACAGGCCGTCGTAGATGAGCCGCGCCAGCTCGTCGGCCACGAAGCGGTTGAACCGCAGCGTGTCACGCGAGAGGGTCAGGCCCTCCAGGGCGTGGTGCGCCGTGTGCAGGATCGTCGCGGCCGGGGTCTCGTAGATCTCGCGGCTCTTGATGCCAACGAGCCGATCCTCGACGTGGTCGATGCGACCCACGCCGTGGGCTCCGCCCAGCTCGTGCAGCCGATCCACGAGCGCCACCGGGTCCAGCCGCTCGCCGTCGATCGCGACCGGGATGCCGCCCTCGAACGCGATGACCACCTCGACCGGAGCGGGCGCATCGGACGGGGCGACCGTCCATTCGTAGGCATCGGGCGGCGGCGTGACCCACGGATCCTCCAGCACGCCGGTCTCGCACGAGCGGCCCCACAGGTTGACGTCGATCGAGTAGGGCGACGCCTTGGTGATGGGGATCTCGATCCCGCGTTCGTTCGCGTAATCGATCTCCTGATCGCGCGACAACCCCATCCCCACCCGCATCGGGGCGATGACCTCGAGCCCCGGATCCAGCGCGTGCGTCGCGACATCGAAACGGACTTGGTCGTTGCCCTTGCCGGTGCAGCCGTGCGCGATCGCATCGGCGCCCTCGCGCGCGGCGACCTCCACGAGGAGCTGCGCGATGAGCGGCCGGGCCAGCGCGGTGGCCAGCGGATAGGCGCCCTGGTACAACGCGTTCGCCTGCAGATGCGGCCACACGAAGTCGGTGACGAAGCGCTCGCGGGCGTCGACGACGTAGGCCCGGGTGGCGCCCGCCGACATCGCCCGCGCCTCGACGCCCGGGCGCAGCGACCCGCCGCCGACGTCCACCGTGAGGGTGATGACCTCGACGCCGTACTGCTCCTTCAACCAGGCGACGGCGACGGACGTATCGAGTCCGCCCGAGTAGGCGAGGACGACCTTGTTCACGAGACGGGGACCTCCGGGATCGATCGGACGAGGGCGGTGAAGCGCTCGAGCCAGCGCTCGAGCCGCGCGTCATCGGCGAAGAGGACGAGGAGCGTATTGTCGCCCGCCAGCGTGCCTTCCTGTTCGGTCAGGCTCGATTCATCGATCGCCTGGGCGACGACGCTGGCGGTGCCCGGCGTACCGGTCAGGACGAGGATGAGGCCGCTGCGGCCCACGCTGATCGGCACGTCGGCGAGGATCCGCCGCAGGCGCTCATCGGAGGCGGGTCGCTGCGGGACGGAGCGCGCGACGTCTTCCGGTGCCACGTAGACGTGGCCATCGGCGCGCGGCGCCTTGAACAGCCCGAGCTCGGTGATATCGCGGCTCACGGTCGCCTGGGTCACATCGAACCCCTGCTCGGTGAGCGCGTCCACGAGCTCGCGCTGGCTCCCGACCGGGCGCGACACGACGAGCTGGCGGATGGCCCGCTGGCGGAGCCGCTTGAGTTCCTGACTCGGGGTCACGGCCATCGCGGCGGCCGCCCTCACGCGGCCCCGACGCGGGCCGGGCGCACGGCAGTGATGCGGGTCCCGAACGCGGCATCGTCGAGCGCGCGTTCCAGGGCGTGGTCCGCGGACGAGTCGGCGATGATCGCCTCGGCGCCATCCCAGCCCAGCGCGGAGAGCGCGGCCCGGACCTTGGGCACCATCCCCCCGGCGATGACACCGGTCTCGATGAGGTGCTCGGCCTCGGCGACCGTGAGCGAATCGAGCTTGCGGCCGTCGGCGTCGCGCACGCCGTCGACATCGGTCAGCAGGACCAGCTGGCGGGCACCGAGCCCGGCGGCGATCCCGGCCGCGGCGTCGTCGGCATTGACGTTGCACACGATGCCCTCCGCGTCGCGGGCGAGCGGCGCCACGACCGGCACCTGGCAACCGACGAGGATCGCATCGAGGAGGTCGCGCCGCAGGCCCGCGACGCTCGCCACGAGCCCGAGGTGGGGGATGCGATCGGCGATGAGCAGGCCGCCATCGACGCCCGACAGGCCCACGGCATCGACGCCCAGGTCGCGCAGACCGGCGACGAGCTCGCTGTTGACGACACCGCGGAGGACGGCGGCCGCCACCTCGAGGCTCTGGGCATCGGTCACGCGAAGGCCGCCCTCGAACTTGCTCGGCACGCCGAGGCGCTCGAGCCACTCGGTGATCCGCTTGCCACCGCCGTGGACGAGGACCACGGGGCGGCGGCGTGCGACGGCGGCCACCTCGGCGAGCACCTGCGACTGCTCGGCGATGGTGGTGCCCCCGAGCTTGATGACCAGGATCTCCGACATCAGGTGGTGTACTCGCTGTTTTCGATGACGTACTGCTCCGTGAGGTCGCAACCGAAGGCCTCGCCGGTGCCCGTGCCCTGACCGAGATCGAGGCCGATCACGAGCTCCGGGGCCTCCATCGCGGCGCGCGCCGCCGCGCGATCGAAGGCGACGGGGCCGCCCTGCGCACCGTCGAAGACGAGGTGCCCCGCGATCGTGATGCGCAGCAGTTCCGGGGCGAGGACGACCGGACGCCCGCCACGGGCCGCCGCCTCCTCCGCCGTGAGTCCGGCTGCCTCCAGGACCGCGGCACTCGCGAGCGTGGCGTTCCCCGCGGCGCCCGCGATCCGGCCCCAGTTGGGGTCCTTGCCGTGGGCCGCGGCCTTGACCAGGCTGCTGCTCACGACCGCGCGGGCGACGGCACGGGCCGCGGCGTCGTCACGGGCCCCCGTCACCTGCGCGGTGATGAGGATCGTGGCGCCTTCGCCGTCGGCGGCCTGCTGGCGGGCCAGGTCGCGCGCGACGGCTTCGATGGCGCCGCCCAGCGCCGTGGCCGCCTCCGACCCTGCGCCGACGGGCAGCGCCGTCGAGGCGCCTGAGGCGAGCACGAGGACCGTGTCGTTGGTGCTCGTGTCGCCGTCCACGGACAGCTGGTTCCAGGTCCGCGCGGCGGCGGGCCGTAGCAGACTCCACAGCACGGCCGGCTCCACGGCGGCATCGATCAGCACGACCGAGAGCATCGTGGCCATGTTCGGATGGATCATCCCGACGCCCTTGGCGATGCCGCTGACCGTGACGGGCACGGTCGCGCCACCCGGCCCGGGCAGCTCCACGGTCGTGCTCGCGACCTTCGTCACCGAATCGGTCGTCCGCAAGGCCACGGCGGCGGCCTCGAGCGCGGCGTCGTCGTGGCCCAGCTGCGGCACGAGCGCGCCGAGGCCGGCGTCCACGAGCGACAGTGGCAGGCGCGTGCCGATCACCCCGGTCGAGAGGTGCAGGACCTGCGCCTCGTCCTCCAATCCGAGCGTGCTCGCCACGAGTCGCCCGACCGTCGCCTGGTCCTCGTCGCCGGCCGGTCCGGTGGCGGCATTCGCGCTCCCGCTGGTCGAGACGATCGCGCGGGCCCATCCGAACCCGCCGCGCGGATCCCCGGACGTGGCCGCGAGGTTGGCCCGCGACTGGCGCACGGGCGCGGCCGCGAACGCGTTCGGGGTGAAGACGGCGGCCGCGGCGGCCGGACCAAGCGTCGTGACGGCGACGGCGAGGTCCGGCCGACCGGAGGCCTTGATCCCGG
>CAYVJP010000031.1:0-17332 GCA_964451745.1 uncultured Anaerolineaceae bacterium
ACGATCCCGATCGGGATGTTGACGTAGAAGATCCAGTGCCAGCCGAAGTTTTCGGTGAGGAACCCACCCAGGAGCGGGCCGATCACGAACGCGATGCCGAAGACGGCTCCGAACAGGCCCTGGTACTTGCCACGTTCCTTGGGCGTGAACAGGTCGCCGATGATCGCCAACGCCACCGGGAAGAGCGCGCCGGCGCCGATACCCTGGATGCCCCGGAAGGCGATGAGCATCGCCATGTTCTGACTGAGGCCGGACAAGGCGGACCCGACGAGGAAGAGGCCGATGCCGAGCATGTAGATCGGCTTGCGGCCGTAGACGTCGGAGAGCTTGCCCCAGAACGGGACGCTGATCGTGCTGGTCAGCAGATAGATCGTGATGGCCCACACGTAGTAGTCGTTGCCCGACAGGTCGGTCACGATCGTGGGCAGCGCCGGACCGACGATGGTCTGGTCGAGCGCGCCCAGGAACAGCCCGAGCATCACCGCGAAGAGGATCTCCATCTTCTGGCGGTGGCTCAGGCCGAGCGCGGGATCCTCGTCGAGGGACGGGACGTAGTCGTCGTGCGTGACAGGGATGGCTTCCATGTGGCTGTTCAGGCCCTCCGTCGGTCGCTGGTGTGGTCGTGATCGGTGGCGCCGGGGACGGCGGCCACGGCCGCGAGGGCGTCACGAAGGTCGGACGTGGCGCGGGCGATCCCATCGAGCTGGTCCGGGTCCAGCCGATCGAGGACGGTCCGCAGGGTCTCCGCGCGGAGCACCTCCACGTCATCGATGAGCTTGCGTCCGCCGTCCGTGAGGCGCACCAGGACGACGCGCCGGTCGTCCGGGACACGGACCCGCTCGACGAACCCGCGCTCCTCCATCCGGTCGACGAGACCGGTGGCGTTGGAGAGCGAGATGTCGATCATCTCGGCGAGGCGGCTCATGGGCATGTCGCCGTGGCGATCCAGCATCGACATGACGTGGAGCTGGGACATGCTCACGCCCATGCGCAACAGGCGCTCGCTGCCGATGCAGCGCAGTTCCGCCATCGCCGACTTGAAGTCCGCGATGATACGGTCCTTGAGTTCCGCGTCCACGATGATGGTTCGCATGAGGTGAACTATCATATTCTTCTTGATGATGCTGTCAACCGCGACCATCGAGTCCACCGGGAGGATCGGATGCGCTTCGTCCTGATGACCGAGCCCCAGCAGGGGATGAGCTACGCCGATCACCTCGCGATCGCGAAACGGGCCGAAGCGAACGGGTTCGAGGCGTTCCTCCGGTCAGACCACTTCGCGAGCTTCCCCGGGGCGCCCGGTCAGCCGACCACGGACGCCTGGACCGTCGTGGCGGGACTGGCCCGCGAGACGGAGCGGATCGGGCTCGGTGTCCTGGTCTCGCCGGTCACCTTTCGCCACCCGGGGACCTTCGCCAAGGTCGTGACGACCGTGGACGAGATGAGCGGCGGCCGGATCGAGGTCGGGGTCGGTGCCGGGTGGAACGACCTGGAGCATCGAGAGTTGGGCCTCGCCTTCCCGGGCATCAAGGAGCGGGCGGACCTCATGGAGGACCAGCTGGCCATCCTCCACGGCCTGTGGGGTGAGCCGGATGGCTGGACCTACGAAGGCCTCACGGGGATCCGGGTGGAGGGCTCCCTGTTCCGACCGCGCCCGGTGGAGGTCGCGGGTCGGCCGTCGACGCCGATCGGGGGCGTCCGGCCGCGGATCATCGTGGGCGGCCAGGGTTCGCCGCGGTCGTTCCGCCTGGCCGCCACGTACGCCGACGAATTCAACCTCTCGTCGTCGTCACCGGAGCGTGCCGCCGAGGTCGGTCGCGAGCTGGACGCCGCCTGCATCGCCATCGGGCGCGATCCATCGACCCTGCTGCACTCCACGATGGCGGGGGTGCTGATCGGTCGCGATCCTGACGAGATCTCCACCCGCGAACGAAACCTGCTGGCCACGTTCGGCGACGACGCCGACGACGGCGAGGCGTGGCTCGAGGAACGGCGGACCCGCTGGGTCTACGGCCTGCCCGACGATGCCCGCGCGCAGATCGAGCGGTTCGCCGCCGCGGGGATCGAGCGGATCATGCTCCAGGATTTCCTGCCCTGGGACCTCGACATGGTCGATGTCATGGGCGAGGAGCTCGTCGGGCGCGTCTAGCGGCTCAGGGCGCGGCGTCGGCCGCTTCGGCGGCGTCGCGATAGCGATCCACGTCGCGGTGGATGGGGTCGGGGTCGATCCCGCGTGCCCGGGCGAGGCGTTCGGTGAGTGTCTGCAACGGCGTGGCGCTCCCCAGGAGCGCGGCGACGGCCGCGGGAACGTCGTCCGGCGCGTCATCGATGACGATCCGCCCGGCCGAAGTCAGCTCGGCGGGGATTCGCGCATCCGACGCGGTGGTCAGGATCGCCGCCGTCGGCATCCCGATGACGCGCGCTGCCGCGAGGACGCCACGGACCCGGGCAAGTCGCCGATCCCAGGCCCGGCGGTCGGTCGCGATGACGACCACGGCCGTCGCCGCGTCCGTTGCGGCCAGGTGCCCGTGCAGGAACGTCTCGAGGTCGCGGTACGCCGCCGGGAGCCAGGCACCCTCCTCCACCTTGAGGACGAGTTCGCGCCCCGCCGGGCGGTCGGCGCCCGAAGCGAGGACGAGCAGGCGATCGACGCCGGCCAGGGCGCCCGCGAGCCTCTCGGCCTGGGCGGTGGCCTCGGGCGTCAGGCCGGCTCCAACCAGGTCGCGCGCGACGCCCGGCGCCACCGAACCCGCCAGGTGGCCGCCCACGGCCGCCGCCGCGGCGATCGGACTCACGTACCCCACCGTGTGACACCAGCTCTGATCGAGTTCATCGGTCGCGACGACGGTGTCGGCGATGGCGGCACCGGGCGATCGGTCGCTCACGGTGATCAGCGCCGTCGCGGCCCCGGCGTCCCGAGCGGCGGTCAGCGCGGCGTTCGTGGCCCCCGTGGCGCCTTCATGGGAGATCCCGATGACCAGCCCGCTCGATGGCGGATCGAGTGCGAGCTCGAACGCCTGGGCACTGGCGATGGACCGTGACCCGGTCGCTTCGGTCAGGATCTCGGCGACCGCGAGCGCCCCGTGTTCGGAGGTGCCGCAGCCGGTGACCACGACCGATCCGCCCGCATCGAGCGTTCGGCGCAGTGCAGCGGCCAAGCGTGCCGCTGGACTCGCCGCGTCGGCGCCTGCCGCCAGGATCCGCTCCACGATCCACGGTTCGGCCGCGATCATCTCGGTCATGTGGAACGGCGGGCCGTCCCGATGGCTCGGCTGGTCGGTGGACGCCCACGGGTCCGGTGGACCGGGGAGGGGGGCGGTCGGGTCGAAGGCGGTCGTGTCCATCGGCGGAGCATAGGCGGGCGGCGTCCGCCGACATCGACTGACCCGTCCGGCGCGACGTTTCGCGCGAACCGTCACCATTGGACGGACGCATGGGACGCAGGAGGCACGGATGCAGGTCGGATTGATGGCGCCACAGGGCTGGAAGGGCGAATACGACGGTTGGGACCCGGCGCACGCCTGGACCCGGACGATCGAGCTCGCCGAGCAGGCCGAGCATCTCGGCTTCGAGTCGCTCTGGGTCTTCGACCACTTCCACACGGTGCCGCAGCCGACGGACGAGATCACCTTCGAATCGTTCGCGACCCTCGCCGCCCTGGCCATGGTCACGGACCGGGTCCGCATCGGGCACATGGTCGTCTGTACCGGGTTCCGGAACCCCGCTTTGACGGCCAAGATGTCGTCCACCATCGATGTCATCAGCGGCGGTCGGTTCGAGCTGGGCATCGGCGCCGGCTGGAAGGAAGAGGAGTGGCGGGCCTACGGCTACGGCTTCCCCTCGCTCAACGAGCGGATGGCGGCGCTCGGCGACCACCTCGACGTCATCACGGCGATGTTCGCGGGCGGCCGGGCTACCGTCGAGGGTCGCTACGCGAGCGTTCGCGGCGCGATCAACGTCCCCAAGGGTCTCCAGGAGCCACGCATCCCGATCATCGTGGGCGGCAACGGACGCGTCCGGACGGCCGGCTACGCCGTCCGCTACGCCGACGAGCTCAACTACGTCTTCCTCGATCCCGAGGAGATCGCCGAGCGGATGGCCGAGGTCCGCGGGCGGTGCGAAGCCGAGGGACGGGACCCGGCCACGCTGAAGTTCTCGTTGTACGCGCGCGATGAGGAGATGCGCGACGCCGGCCAGGCCCGGGTCGACCGTCTTGCCGCCTTCGCCGCGATCGGGCTGGATCGGATCGTCTGCTTCCCGACCCGCTGGTCGCCCACCCTCGAGGCGCAGGCATCGTTCGCCGAGGACTGCGCTGCGGCCGGCCTTAGCCTGGAGCTTCCGGCGGCCGTGGCGGGCTGAATCGGGATCCTCGGAGCGGTCCCCAGCCTCCGCCGCGCTCTGGACAGGACTCGTTCGCCTTGGTCGATCGGGCCGTTCGCGCCAAATGCCCGCCTGTGGAGCATTCGGCGCAGTCCGGGATCGATTCGTGCTCCCACGGGACTGGACGGCCAGGCCTTGTCGCGCGGATCTGCTCCACGCACGCTCGAACCGGGATGACCGTGGGGTGCTCCGGGGCGCTCCAGCTCGATCGGTGCGCCTAACGCTCCGGAGGCGGGCTTTTGACGTCGGAGTCCGCGGTCCCGGTCAGGGATGTCCGAGACGACCGACCCGGCGCCACGGCGCATAGCGGAACCACGCCCGCCCCACGAGCAGCTCCACGGGGACCGGCCCGTAGCGTCGCGAATCGACCGGCTCGCCGTGGCCGGCCGCGACCGTTTGCGATGTCGTGGCATCGCTGAGGAGCCACGCCTCATCGTCGGCCAGCTCCAGGTAGCCCGTCCCGAACGGGACGCGGTCGCCAGGTCGCCCGGCCACCCGCTTGATCGCCAGCGTGCCCCCATCGGGTTCGCGGAAGACGACGATCGAGCCGCGCCGTGGCCAGCGGGTCACGGTCGGGTCGACCAGGAGCCAGTCGCCGTCCAGGACGGCCGGCGCCATGCTGGCTTCGGCGACGGCGATCCGCCACGGACCGCGCCATCGGTCGCGAAGGCGGCTCGTACGACGAGGCCCCGTCGTCCGACGGGGCCTCGGGATGCGCATCGGGGACGTCGGCCCCGGCTCGTCAGGCGGGCCGGCCGCTGACGCGGGTCTTCTCGTGGCCGCCGGTCGCCTTCCATGCGGCATCGATGTCGTCGATCATCTCGAGCAGCTTCTTCGAATCGGCGGCGTCGGTGGACGCCTTGACCTTCGAGACCTGCTTGTTGGCGTTCCAGAACAGCTCATGCAGGTTCGGGACGGTCTCGAGGTGCTCCGGCTTGAAGTAGTCGTGCCACAGGACGTCGAGGTGGTGCTTGACGAGGTCGGCCTGCCGCTCCTTGATCGCGATCGCGCGTGTCCGGAAAGTGGCGTCCTCACTCGCTGCGTACTTCTCGTTGATGCGGTGACAGGATTCCGCTTCGATCCGGGCCTGCTCGGGGTCGTAGACGCCGCACGGCAGGTCGCAATGAGCGTGGGCGGTGGTGCTGGGCGCGAGCCAACGGGTCAGGCGGGACATGGGACTCCTTCACTCTGGGGCTGAGGGCCGAACCCTATCGTCTCGGTGGGTGTCCGAAAGTGTCCGAGCCCCGACCGAGCGTGTCAAACGTACGACGGTTTCGGCCGCGAGCGCACGGCCGGGCCGGTATCATCCCCGCGATGACCGAGCGAGGGCTGCCCAGCACGGAAGGGTCCCCGGCGTGTCCGTTCGTCGCGTTCGACGACGACCGGGATGCGCGTTCGGACCGGCCGGACCATCGTCATCGCTGTTTCGCCGAGGCCGATCCCGCGCCGCGCGCCCTCGCCCACCAGGAGGCGTACTGCCTCTCGAGTGCGTTTCCGGTCTGCCCGACGTTCCAGGCGTGGGCGCGTCGCGAGGCGGCCCAGGCACGTCATGACCGCGACGCAGCGGCAGGAGCCGCGGCAACGGCAGCGGCCGCTGGTGCGAGTACCGGTGGATCCGGCTCGGAGCACTCGGACGGTCCGGGCGGCCCGACCGGCGGCCCGGGCACGGCCGACGTCACGCCGGGTCCGGAGGCCGTCGAGTGGACGCACGGCGCCGACGACATCCCGATCGAATCGCGGCCACGACGCAACCCGCCGCGCGACTGGGCCGCGCCCCCGCCATGGGCGAGTGGCTCGGGCGGGTCGCGCAATCCCGGCGGTGGCGCCGGGTCGAGCGGTGCGGGCCATCCCGGTTCGTCGATCCCAGGGGGCTCGCCCGGCGGCCCCCCGGCGACGGCGCCCGGGTTCCTGACCCCGCGGCCGGTCGAGGGTCAGGGACTCGCCGGTAGCGCGGCCGACCGCCTGGCGAGCGGTGGATCGATCGTCGATCCAGCACCGCACGCCGCCGCGCCCCCGAACCGATCCGGCGACCTGCCCTCGGCAGGCCCGGACGCCGAGCTGGCCGGCCTCGTGGGTGGCGCAGCCCTTGGGGCGTCGAGCGGCGGGGCGGGCCGGTCCGGTGTCCCGATGACGGACGAGGAGCGGGCGATGGCCGGGTACCCGCCCCCGACCCGTGGCGGCCGGCGGCCGGCCGTCAGCTCCACCCGCACCGACCGGGACCGCGACCGCGAGCGCGCCCCGCACCGCGAGCATGTCCAGAGCAGCGGTCCCTCGTGGGAACGGGCGCGCCGGTACGAGGCGTATCCGACGATCAAGACCCGAGCGGGCCTCGGGGGGCTGCCGGCGTTGCCGCGAGTCGCGGTCCTTGCGGCCGCCCTTGGTGCCGCGGCCCTGGCCCTGTTCTTCCTGCCCGCGTTGTTGGGCATCGGCGGCGGCGATGAGGACGCGAGCCCCAGCCCGAGCTCCACGCAGGCCGCCGTCACACCGCTGCCGTCACCGACTCCCGAGCCGGAACCGACCCCGCAGATCTACGTGATCAAGACCGGCGATACGCTTTCGGCGATCGCCAGGGAGTTCGGGATCACCCTCGACCAGTTGCTCGAGGCGAACCGGGACACGATCGAGGACCCGAACAAGATCTCGGTGGGGGACGAGATCATCATCCCGGCGCCGCCACCGGACGAGATCGAGGGTGGGACAGGGGAGCCGGACGCATCGGTCACGCCCTGAGCGACCCTACCGGGGAGCGATGTTGATGGCCGTGATCCGGCCAGCCTCCACGCGGAAGGTCGCATCGATGTGCTGTGTCGGTGCCCCTGGCCGGACGACCAGGAGGTCCGCCTCGTAGGTGTTGCCCGTGTCGCGGATCCCGCCCGGGATCATGCGCAGACCGGCGTCGCCGCGCAGGAACCAGCCGCCCACGCGCTCCACGCCACGCAGCGTCTGGACGCTGTCGCCGACGTGCACGCGCATCTCGGTCTTCTCGTCCATCAGCGCGACCGCGCCCTCGCGGTCACCCGCGTTCAGCTTCTCGAAGAAGTCTTCCATCGTCTCGACAGCACCCATGGCCGGAGTGTAGCGTCGGGCGACCATGAGCGCCCACGACGCGGCCGACGCCGCCTCGACCCCGGCTCCACTCGCTGCCGCCTGGCCGGTCTTCGCGCTGCGCATCCGCAGCGAGCATCTCGTCCTGCGCCTGCCGACCGATGACGACCTCCTGGACCTCATCGAGCTCGCTCGCGGCGGGATCCATCCACCCGATGCGATGCCGTTCGCCATCGCCTGGTCCACGCGCCCGAGCCCGGCGTTCGAGCGCGGGTTCCTCCAGCATCACTGGCTGAGCCGCGGCCAGTGGACCGCCGACGACTGGCGACTGAACCTGCTCGTCGAGATGGACGGTCAGGCGATCGGGTCGCAGAGCATCTGGGGGCAGGCGTTCACGGTGCACCGGGCGGTCGATACCGGGTCGTGGCTGGGCCGCGCCTTTCAGGGTCGGGGGCTCGGCAAGGAGATGCGCGCGGCGGCCCTGGCCTTCGCGTTCGACGCCCTTGGGGCCCGCGTGGCCAGATCCTCGGCGTTCCTCGACAACGCGCCATCGAACGCGGTGTCGCGGTCGCTGGGGTACGAGGACGACGGATTCGGCGAACTCGCCCCGCTGGGCGTGTCGCGCGAGACCCGCCGGTTCCGGATGACGCTCGAGGGCTGGCGGTCGAGGCCGCGCCCGCCCATCGTGGTCGAGGGCTTGGACGCCTGCCGCGACCTGTTCGGGGACTGAACGGGGCGTCGGCCACGCTGCCCGGCGGCGCGGTCGGCTAGAACCCGCCCCCGGCACCCCCGCCGCCACCGCCCGATGATCCGCCACCGAACCCGCCGCCGCCGCCACCCGACGACGATGGCGAGTTCCCGATCGTGCCCAGGGCGGACATCATCCCGCCGAGGTCCGGCACCGCCGAGCCGGAGAAGATGGACCCGCCGCTGCCGGCCGCCGCGGCACTCGCGAACGACGACCCGTCCGAGCTCGTGTACCACCCGGGGAAGTAGGTCGCCGTAGCGACCGCGCGCCCCGCGCTGACGTCGTCGAGCGATCGCTTGAGCACGTCCTCGATGTCGCTCTGCAGGCCGAGCGCCGTTCCCCACACGATGGCCTGGTCCGGCGTCACGAGCCAGTCGAGCCCGGCCTCGTCGACGACCTGCTGCATCGAGCGCGCCTGCTCCATGGTCTTGTGCAGCGTGCGCTTGTATGCCGCGAGCATCGCCCGGATCATCGCGCCGGGCATCGTGACCGACGGCATGCCCTGCGCGAAGAGCAGCACGACCACGCCGCCGGCGATCCCCGCGACGCCGATCAGGACGAGCCCCGACATGGGGATGTTGGCCCCCAGCACCGTGGCCGCGATCCCGGCCACGACCGCGACGATCCCGCGCACCACCCAGCGACCCACGACCGTGCTCGGCTTCTCGACCATCCAGCCGCGCGCGACGACGTGCTCCTCGAGCGCCTTGTCGAACGCCGGCACGGCCGCTCCGAACTTGGGCAGGTCGTCGGGCTCGATGTACTTCTTCGATCCGTCGATGCCCCGCAGGCGCTGCAGCGCGACCGCCTCCGCCGGGCCGGTGGGCCGCCGGCCGTTCAGGCGCCGACGCGCCTCCTCGACGTCATCGCCCGCGGGCGGATCGGTGTCGACGCCCACCTTGGTCGAGATCCCCAGGAACCCCTTCTCCTCCCGGAACGAGATCTGCCCGCGCGACGCGAGGTCCAGCATCGCCGTGGTCAAGGCACGGCGGGAGGTCTTGCCGTCCATCACGAACGCGCCGGACGCGGCCGTGAGATCGGGCGGCGGGGCGGGCATCAGGATGGACGGGTCATCGAGATAGACCGGGTCCTTCCCGAACCGTCGCCAATGGAAGAATGCCCAGCCGGCGAGCCCGAAGAACACGATCGGCGCGCCGATGAGTCCCAGGACGGCGTTGAACTGGCGTCCGGCCTCCAGCCGTTGGGCGTTCTCGGGCGTCGCCGCCGCGTCGATCCGCTCCAGCGCGACCCCCAGTGCGCCATCGAAATCGGCGTTGCGCAGATGCGGGAGCATGTCGTTGTCGAAGATCGATTGCCGCTCGCTGTTGGTCAGGAACGTGGCCTCGAACCCGGGGGCGGCATAGAGCTGGACCTGGCCGTGCTCGCCGGACGGATCGATGTCGAAGAAGATGACCATCCCGTCGTCGAACCCGGCGCGCCCGATGCCCCACTGGTCGATGAGCGCGCGGGCACGCGCCTCGGTCTCCGATGTCGTGACGCCGTAATCGACCGGCTGCGTGTAGACGACGACCTCGGCGCCCGTCCGGGCTTCGATGGCATCGATGGTCGCCTCGGCGTCCACGATCGCCGCGGACGAGAGGATCCCGGCGAAGTCGTAGACGGCCTGGTCGGTGACCGGGTCCGGGAACGGTGGGCCGGGATCGGGACCCTCGGTCGTCCCGCCTCCGCCGCCCTCGTTGGGGTCCCAGACATCGATGAGGACATCGGACACGCCGACGACCACGGCGGTGTCGAGATCGCCGGCCTCGAGCCACCCGGCCATGTCGGACCGGATCGTCTCCAGGTCCGCCGCGTCGACGTGCTCGGCCATCCGGTCGCCGACCGCAAGACCGACCTCGGCGAGGGCGCCATCGGAGGTGAGGTCGGCCAGGATCACCATGTCGGCTCGCCACTGGCCAAGGAGGGCAGCGGCGTGCGCCTGCGCCTCCGCGGGCGTGATCTCGTCGGTGTCGAGTCGCTGGGTGTAGACGACGAGGGCGACGCCGGCGCTGTCGCGGATGCTCTGGGCCATGGACTCGGCCTGCGACCGGGTCGTCTCGTGCAGGACCTCGGCGTCGTCGTACACGAGCTGGGAACCGACCGGATCCGGGAACGGCGGTCCCGCCGCGGCCACCGTCGCGATCGGTGCGAGCGTCAGCAGCGCGACGCCAAGCATGGCGTGGAGGGCGAGGACGACAAGGCGACGAGCAGTCACGTCTCGAAGCCTACCCTCAGCGGATGAACGCGTGCGGGATGACCGGGCGACCGTTGTAGCGCGACCGCTGCGAGGCCGCGTACGCGCCGGCATCGGCGATGGCGACGAGGTCCCCGCGGCGGAGTGGCGGCAGGTCGTGCGTTCCAAGCGCGTCGGTGGACTCGCAGATGGGGCCTTCGACGCGGGTCGGGCGGATGTCGGCCGAGTCGGGCGGCGCCCCGGGGACGACGTCCCGGCCGAGTGAGGTGAGGGCCGAGATCGGGTGATGCGCCCCATACAGCGCGGGACGGATGAGTTCGGTCATCCCGGCGTCGATGACGACCTGTCGACCGCCGCGTTCGCGGGCGTGGAGCACCCGCGCCACGATCCAGCCTGCCCGCGCGACCAGCACGCGCCCCGGCTCCACGGCGATCCTCGTGGGCCGTCGGTCTGCCGGGACGGCGTCGAGCAGGGCGGGGAGCTCGCGACCGAAGCGGGCGGGCGGCGGTGCCGCCACACCGACCGACCGGACCGGGAATCCACCGCCCACGTCCAGCGTATCGAACGACGGGACGGACCCTCGCCACAGGGCGGTGAGCGCGACGGCCTTGCGGACGGCATCGCGCCAAGCATCAACAGCCCCCAGCTGGGACCCCACGTGGAGGTGGATGCCCCGCGGCCGCAGGACGCCGTCCGGACCCCCTCCGGCCGCGATGGCCGAGGCGATCTCCGTCTCGTCCATCCCGAACTTGCTGCCCCCGGCCCCCACCGCGAGCACCGCGAGCGTCTCGGGCACGACATCGGGGTTGAGCCGGTACAGGACGTCGAGCCGAACGCCGCGACGTTCCGCGATCCGGCGCAGGGCCGCGGCCTCCTCGGCGGACTCCAGCGCGACCCACAGCAGCGGGTCGCCATCCGCGGCGGCGCGGACCGCGGCGCGCAGGTCGTCGACCGACTTGCCGACGCCTTCGAGGGTGATCCGTCCGTTCGGCACGCCCGCACGGCGAGCGGCGGCCCACTCCCCGCGCGAGACCACGTTGGCCCCGAATCCGCGAGCGCAGACTTCGCCGATGATCGCCGGCGTGTCGTTGGCCTTGACCGAGTACTGGCGGACGATGGGATCGGGAAAGGCGTCGCGGACGGCGTCGCACGCGGCGTCCAGGGCGGCGCGGTCCGTCACGTAGACCGGTGTTCGCCGCCGCCCGATGGCGCGCAGGCCGGCCGCGGTCTCGTCGTCGTGGGCTGTCACCGCGGCGGGGTCGTCAGTCGGGGACCACCATGCCGACGATCGTGGCGACGATCGAGATGCCGATCGCCCCGACAACGGCGGCGATGATCGTCGAGAGCCCGAACTCCGGCGGGAAGCCACCCACCACGAACGAGAACCCGACGACGTCGGCGATGAAGGCGACCGCGATGAGCAGCGCCGCGTTGATGAGGATCCCGGACAGCCCCAGGGTCATCATCGTGAGCGGCAGCGCGAGGACCTTGAGCAAGGGCTTGATGAACGCGTTGAGCAGACCCAGGATCACGGCCACCACGGCGAGGGTCTGGAGATCGTCGCCGTACGAGATCGACGGGTAGATGTAGGCCACGGCTGCGACGCCGATGGCGATCACGACGGTCCGGATGATGAAGCCGATCATGCAACCTCCTCGGTCTCGGGCCCGGCCGATCGCGGCTTGCCCCGTCCGAGCATAGCCCCACCGGCGAGTCCGCCGGTCATCGAAGCAGGAACCCGGTGCCGATCCCGTCGCGCGGGTCGAGCACGAACGTGTGCTCGCCGGTGCGGTATGCCGAGCCCTCCACCCAGGTTCGGACGGCCGGTCGTCCGGCGAGGTCGGTCGCGCCGGCGATACCTGCGCTGAAGACGCTGTCCACGATGGAGCGGTGCGTCAGCGTCTCGCCGACGGCGATCTCCCCGCGAGCGGCCATGACCGCCAGCCGCGCGCTCGTCCCCGATCCGCACGGCGAGCGGTCCACCTCGCCGTCCGCGAAGACCGTGACATTCCGCTGTGCCACGCCCGACCCCCCATCGATGGGTTCCCAGAAGATGACGCCGTAGATCCCGTGCAGCTCGGGTTCCAGGGGGTGCACGACATCGACCGCGCCCTCCAGCGCCGGGCGCAGCTCGCGCTGCAGGGCGATGAGCTCGGGCAGGCTGGCGCGGTCCACGCGCAGGCCCAGCTTCCGGACGTCGAGCGTGCCGTAGAACGCGCCACCAAAGCCGATATCGAGCGCGATCGGACCGCGGCTCGTGGCGACGGTCACGGCCATCGCCGCCGCGTACGACGGGACGTTCTCGAACCGGACGGACTCGACGTTGTCGGCCTCGTCCTGGCGCGCGGTGCAGCGCAGGCGTCCCGAGGGAACGTCCACGACGACCTCGGGACCGGCCACCCGGCCCGTGTCGAGCGCCCACGTGACCAGCGCGATGGTCCCGTGCCCGCAGGCCGTCGAATAGCCCTCGTTGTGGAAGAAGACGACGCCGAGATCCGCGCCGGTGTCGTTCGGCGGGGTCACGAAGCACCCGTACATGTCGGCGTGACCACGCGGCTCGTTGACGAGGAGTCGGCGGACGTGATCCACGTGGTCGGCGGCCCAGCGGCGGCGCTCGAGGACCGTCGTACCGGCCAACGCCGGGACGCCGCCGGTCACGATCCGGAATGGCTCGCCGCCGGTGTGGTAATCGGTCGTGGTGATCGGTCCGTGCCCGCTCATCGCGCCAGCTTCGCCCGCAGTCGATCGCGGACAGCCGGCCATTCGGGAGCGATGATCCCGTAGAACGCCGAGTCGCGGTTCGAGCCGTCGGGCATGATCGAGTGGTGGCGCAGCACGCCCTCGAACGTCGCGCCGATCCCGAGCAGCGCCGCGCGCGACGCTTCGTTGCGCGCGTGGGTCTTGAACTCGACCCGCTCCGCCCCGAGGGTCTCGAACGCGTGCGTCAGCTGCAGGAGCTTGGCCTCGCGGTTCGCGCCGCTGCGCTGGAACGTGGTGCCGACCCAGGTCCAGCCGATCTCGAGCCGCCGATGCTCGGGCACGATGGTCATGAACCGGCTGCTGCCGATGGCCCGCCCCGAGGCCACGTCCACGGTCGCGAAGGGCACCTCGGTCCCGGCCGCGGCGTTGGCGAGGGCGGCGTCCAGCCACGCCCGCAGGCCGGCCGCATCCATCGGTCCGGCGATCGTCCAGCGCCACACCGGGGCGTCGAAGGCGACCCGGGCGAGGTCCTCGAGATGTCGCTCGTCCAGCGGCTCCATCCGGACCCGCGATCCCTGGAGCGTGACGGGCGTGACCCACGACTGTGCCGGCATCGAGCCGATGGTAGCGGCACCCCGCCAGCGCCGGAGGTCGCGCTGCGCCTGCGACGAACGCCCGCCACAGGAGCATTGGGCGGCCGCCCGAGCAGTCTGAGCACAAGTCGGGCCCGATACGCGCCGAGATTCGACCCGACTCGTGCGTGCACGGAGCAGATTCGGGGGAGTGAGCGCCGCGAACTGCCCCAACGCCCGGTCTCCATTTCGCCTTGCGCTCCCTGGGCGGGCATATGACGCGCGGCCCCAGGCACCCAACGACGGTGGGCGGGCAGGTCCCCGCCGTCACCGGATCGTGGCCTGCCCTGGGTCAGGCGTCGCCGGACGCCATAGACTCCGGACATGCCCGATCCCGTTCTCCCGATCAGCGCCTTCCTCGACGGACTCGTCGCCCTCGAGCCGGTCTTCGGCACGGCGATCGGCGATCACCGCCACGACGGCCGATGGCCGGATGTCTCGACGTCCGGCCGAGCCACGAGGCTGGCGTTCACGGAACGCTGGGCGGTGGCATTCGGCGCGATCGACCCCGCGACGCTCACGCCCGACGAGGCCGTCGACCGAGATCTCCTGCTGATGGAGCTCGAGGCCGACCGCTTCGAGCAGGTCGACCTCCAGGAGGATCGCTGGAACCCGCTCGCCTGGGTCTACCTCCTGGGCGATGGCATCTTCGAGCTGATCTCGCGCGAGTTCGCCCCGCTCGCCGATCGCCTCGCCAGCGTCGCCGATCGCCTCGAGGGGATGCCGCCATTGCTCGACGGTGCTCGGGCGGCCCTTGTGGGAAGCGATGATGGCCGTCCGGTGGGCCGCTTCCAGACCGAAACGGCGCTGACCCAGCTTCCGGGTGTCGCCGAGCTCATCGATGACGCCCGCGCCGAGGCCGAGCGGGCGGCGGCGGAGGACGCCGGCGTGGCCACGCTCCGACCTCGGCTCGAGGCCGCCGCCGCGGATGCCAAGGTCGCGCTCGCCCGCTTCGAGGAGCACCTGCGCGACGTCGTCCTTCCGACCAGCGAGGGCGACGGCCGGCTAGGCCCCGACCTGTTCGCCCGCAAGATGCGCCACACCATGCGCTCGGCGTCCCTCACGCCCGATCGGATCCTCGCCGCGGCCGAAAGCGAGTACACGGTCGTGCGCGCCGAGATGGTCCGGCTCGCGCGTGACCTGTGGCCGACCTGGTGTCCCGGGACCCCCATCCCATCCGATGACGGCTCGCTCGTGCGGGGCGTCCTGGATGCGATCGCGGCGGAGCATCCGGCGGCCGACGACCTCCTCGAATTCTGTCGCACAGAGACCGCCCGCATCGAGGCCTTCTGCCGCGAGCGGGACCTCATCGGCCTCACCGACGAACCCATGGACATCCGCTGGACGCCGGTCTTCCTGCGGGCCTCGGGTGGCGCGATGCTCATCGCGCCGGGACCGCTGGACCGCGGCCTGACGAGCTTCTTCGCGATCACTCCGATGCCCGATGACTGGTCGCCCGAGGAGCGCGAGTCGTACCTGCGCGAGGACAACGCCCGGATGCTCCGCCTGCTCACCATCCACGAGGCCGTGCCCGGGCACTACCTCCAGGGCGTGTACGCGAACCGTTCGACGTCCCTCCCGCGGGCCGTGTTCGCCAGTGGCCTCTTCGCCGAGGGCTGGGCCGTCTACGTCACGCAGGTGATGATGGACGCGGGCTACGGGGCCGACGATCCGGCGCTCCTGCTCACCCACTGGAAGTTCTACCTGCGCTCGGTCACGAACGCGATCATCGACGCCCGGATCCACACCATGGGGATGACCGAGCAGGAGGCCGTCGACCTGATGGTGGACGGCGGCTTCCAGGAGGAGGCCGAGGCACGCGCCAAGTTCAGCCGCGCCCGTCTGTCATCGACCCAGCTCTCGACCTACTTCGCGGGCTCGTTCGAGATGTGGGAGATGGAGCTCGAGGCGCGGCGGCGCGCGGCAGCAGCGGCCGGGGCGGACCCGAGCGAGGTCACGGCGGGGCCGCTCCCCGGCGGCTTCCGACCGACGCCCGGGTTCCGCTACCGCGATCACCTCGAGGCGGTCATCTCCCACGGCTCGCCCCCGACGTCGCTGCTGCGTCGGCTGCTCTTCGACGAGGCGGGCGGCTAGCGACCGATCGCCCGCGCCGTCGCCTCGAGCGCCGCCACCTCCGCCTCATAGATGCCACGGAGCCGATCGCCGAGGTCGGTGAACAGCTCGAGCATCCGGTCGTCGCTGATCGACGAGCCGGCCGCGTGGGCGTCGCGGATGGTCCACAGCCGATCGGCGGCCTCCCGGGCGCGCCGTCGCCCCGGTTCCCCGGCCAGCACCGCGTCGTGGAGTTCCTCGGCCGCGGCGATCGCGTCCACCAGGCCATCGAGGTCGCCCGGGACCGCGGCATCGGCGAGGTCCTCCCAGCGATCGGCAGCATCGCGCCAGCGCCGGGCGGCTTCGTCCATCGGCGCGAACCCCGCGGCCGTCACCTCGTCGAGGAACTCGGCATAGCGCTCGCGCACGTGCCCGCCGGTCGCACCGACCGTGCCATCGACGCCTTCGACGACCGAGAGCAGCGCTCCGAACAGGCCGTCGCCGTGGGCGAAGACCCGTGGCCACGCCTTGGCGTTGCGGGTGTCGGTCATGAGCCGCGACCACTTGCGCCAGGCAGGCAGCGAGAACGAATCCGACGAGGAGCGCAGGTGGTCGACCTGGTGGGCGAGGCCCTCACGGACGGCCTGGCGCAATCGGTCGGGCGCGATGGGGCCGGGTTCGGGTGTCGGCACGATGAGGCGGTGCTTCCACGAGCCGATCCGGGCGCGGGCCGCGGCCATGGTTGCGCGATCGACATCGAGCGACTCCCGGCCGCGATCGTCGACGCGATACCCACCATCCGCGGTCCGGCCGACGATGGCGACGGGGTAGCCGCTGTACCCGGACAGCGAGTCGGGCAGTCCCCATGTCCCCATCGCCTGCAGGTCCACGAACGCGATGGCCGTGCGCCCCGCGTCCAGCGCCTGCTCGAGCGCGGCCTGTGCCCCGACGGCGCCGCCCGTCTCGTGGAGATCGGCCGGGATCCCCAGGCGATCGAGGGCGTTACCGTACCAGCCGGGGATGCCCGGGTACTGCCACTGGTTGGTGAATCCGAGCGTCAGGATGGCCCCGCCGCGCGCCTTGAACTCCCACAGGATATAGCCCGCGCCGAGCCCGCCGGCGACCCCCAGGATCATCGCCTCGGAGAGCGGTCGGCCGTCCAGCGGCGAGACGACGCCCGCATCGGCGAGCGCGCGCGCCAGGGCGGCGCTTTCGGGGTGGAGCGGCGTGACGCGGGGCGACGTGTCGGGAGCCGCGGCGGCCCCTTCGGTCACGAGCGCTCGGCGCGCCGCCGCGTAGCGTTCGCCGGTCTTGGCCATGCGCGCACGGACCAGCGTCTTGAAGCCCTTCTGGGTCGTCATCGATCGATCTCCGTCACGGCCGCCGACGCACGCTCCCACGCCGCCACGTCGTCGGCCGGTCGGATGGTCGACCGGTTCGTCCCGAGGATCTGCCTATCCCCTTTACCGCCGCGTCGCCGGGTCGCGTGGGGATCCGGTCTGGCAGTCGGGCGCGGGAGGCGCCGGCCCCGAGTCTAGCGGGTCCGTCCAGCCCCCGAGCACGCCGTCACGCGGAGCCCGT
>CAYVJP010000032.1:0-17273 GCA_964451745.1 uncultured Anaerolineaceae bacterium
GGGACGATCGTCCGCTGGGCGAACGGCATGGCCGCGCGTGGCGAGATCCGGCACCAGTTCCACCACGTCATCGACGTGGCCCCGACCATCCTGGAGGCCGCCGGCCTGCCCGAACCGACCTCCGTCCACGGCGTCCAGCAGATGCCGATCCAGGGCGTCAGCATGGCGTACTCGTTCGACGGCGCCGATGCGCCCGATCGCCACGAGACGCAGTACTTCGAGATGTTCGGCAACCGTGGCATCTACCACAAGGGCTGGACCGCGGTCACGCGCCACATGATCCCGTGGCACATGATCGGGCAGCAGACGCCGGCGTTCGATGACGACGAGTGGGAGCTGTACGACACCACGACCGACTGGAGTCAGGCGCGGAACCTCGCCAAGGAGCAGCCAGATCGGCTCCACGAGCTGCAGCGGCTGTGGCTGATCGAGGCCACCCGTTACAACGTGCTCCCCCTCGACGACCGAGGGATCGAGCGCGCGCTCCCCGAAGTCGCGGGCCGGCCGTTGCTGATCAAGGGGCACTCCCAGGTCCTGTTCGAAGGGATGGGCCGCCTGTCGGAGAACTCCGTGGTCAACATCAAGAACAAGTCGCATTCGGTCACGGCCGAGGTGGTGGTCGGCGATGCCCCGGCCCGCGGCGTGATCGTCGCCCAGGGAGGAAGCATCGGCGGTTGGGCGCTCTACGTCATCGACGGCGTCCCCAAGTACTGCTACAACCTGCTCGGCCTGCGCACGTTCGTCGTGACTGGGTCGACGCCCATCCCCGCGGGTACCCACCAGGTCCGGGTGGAGTTCGCGTACGACGGGGGCGGCATGGGCAAGGGCGGCACCGCGACCCTGTACCTGGACGGCACGGAGATCGGGTCGGGTCGCGTGGATGCCACCGCGCCGATGATCTTCTCCGCCGACGACACGCTCGATGTGGGCGTCGAGGGCGGGTCGGTCGTGACCGAGGAGTACGGACACGACAACCGGTTCACCGGCAAGGTCCAGTGGGTCCAGATCGACGTGGATGCGGCGGCCGCGGATGCGGACCATCTGGTCACGGCCGAAGAGCGCGTTCGGGTGGCGATGGCCCGCCAATGACGGTGTATCCTCGCGGGCGGTGACGCGGACGGTTCTGACCTGGCGGGGACGGCGCGACATCTTCTGGGGAGATGGCAGCGCACGTGACGATCGGCACAAGGTCGGACTCGGATGAGCACGCTGCCACGGCGGTCGGGTCAGCAGCGAAGCTGTGGATCCTGCCGACCAAGCTCCAGCCGCCGTTCCGCCGACCCGGGATCATCGACCGGCCTCGGCTGATCGCCAGGCTGCGCTCGGCCGACACGCCGATCGTCGCGGTCATCGCGCCGGCGGGCTATGGCAAGTCCACGTCCCTGGCGCAACTCGTCGAGGCGGACGCGCGGACGACGGCCTGGTTCTCGGTGGATTCCCGCGACGACGATCCCGTCTCCCTGGTCCGCGGCCTCGTCGCCGCCATCGATCGGGTCGTCGCGCTCCCCGACGACGTGGTCGACGCCGCGGCAACGCCGGGACCTTCGGTGTGGAACGTTGCCGTGCCGCGTCTCGCCGCGGCGCTGCAGGGTGCCCCACCAACGCTGACCGTCGTCATCGACGACGTCGATCGCCTTGGCGACGCGGAGTCCGTGGCGGTGGTGCTGGCCGTGGCGGAGCAGCTGGGCGGTGCATCGCGGGTCCTCCTCGGCGGGCGGACCGCCGGCGCCATCCCGATCGCGCGCCTGGTCGCCGAGGGACGCGCGACCGTGCTGGGTCGCGACGCGTTGGAGCTCGACGCCCAGGAAGCCGACGACCTGCTGGGCGCCGTGGGCCTGCGGCTGCCCGAGGCGGACCTCCGGAAGCTGATGACGCGGACGGAGGGCTGGGCGACCGGACTCTACCTGTCGTCGCTGGCCGGCGACCCGTTGGGCAATGCGGTCGGCGGCGTCTCGCCGACCGCACCGGAGCGCCTCATCGAGGAGTATCTGCGCACCGAGATCCTCGCGCCGATGGCACCGGACGACGTCGAACTGACGCTGCGATCCTCCGTCCTCGATCAATTGTCCGGGCAACTGTGCGACGCCGTGCTGGCGCGCCACGGTTCGGCCGAGGACCTCGATCGCCTGGAGCGGACCAACCTGCTCCTGATCCCGCTCGACGTCGATCGCCGCTGGTTCCGGTTCCACCACCTCCTGGGTGAGCTGTTGCGACGCGAACTCGAGCGCCGCGACGCCGAGGCGATCCCCGGGTTGTACGCGCGCGCGGCCGCGTGGCATGCGTCGCACGGTCAGGGGGAGATCGCGCTCGAGTACCACATGGCCGCCGGCAACGTGGACGAGGTCGCTCACCTCGCGATCTCCCTTGCCCAGGACACGATGAACGCCGGCCGGGCGGACACGGTGCGCCGCTGGTTCGCCTGGCTCGACGGGCGGGCGTCCACCGAGCGGTTCCCGCGGCTCGCGGCGATCGCCACGATGCTGTTCGCGGTGCAGGGTGACCACGCCGCCGCGAACCACTGGACCGCGATCGCGGAGCGTGATGCCTCGGAAGGCGACATGACCGGCGAGGGCATGCGCGCACTCGCCCGCGTCATGCTCGGGCGGACCGGTCTCGCGGATATGACGGTGAACGCCGAGATCGCGCTCGAGCGCACCACGCCAGATGACCCGTGGCGCGTCGCGGCCCTCCTCGCGATCGGCATCGTCCGGCATCTGGGCGGCGATCCCGACGCAGGCGATCGCTCCCTCCACGAGGCGCTCGAGGTCTGGGACAGGGGCTCGTCGGCCAATACGGCCGCGTGCCTGGCGTGCGTCCAGCTGGCGGCCGCTGCGCTGGCGCGATCGGATCGCCCGGCGGCCGAGGCATACGTTCGCAAGGCCCGCCGGATCGTCTCGGAGCATGGGCTTTCCGGGCACCCGGTCGCCGCCGCGGTCGACGCGTTGGACGCTCGGATCGCGATGGCACGCGGTGGCGCCGCCCAGGCGCGCAGCGACCTTGCCCACGCGCAGCGTCTGCGACCGAGCCTGACGCTCAGCTTCCCGTGGCTGGCCATCCGGGCGCGCCTCGACCTCATCCGGGCGAACCTTGCGCTCAGCGATGCCGGCGGCGCCAGGACGCTGATGCAGGAGGTCCGGGATGCCCTGGCGCATCGGCCGGACATGGGCACCCTGGTCGACGAAGCCGATGAACTCGATGCTCGTCTGGCAGCCATCCCAGGTGGTATCGCCGGGGCGTCATCGTTGACGGTGGCCGAGCTGCGGCTCCTGCCGCTGCTCACGACCCACCTCTCGTTCCGCGAGATCGGAGAACGGCTCTTCGTCTCGCAGAACACGGTGAAGACCCAGGCGATCTCGATCTACCGCAAGCTCGAGGCCACCTCGCGCGGTGAGGCGATCCAGCGCGCGGTGGAACTCGGCCTGCTCGAATCCGCGACGCCATCGGAGCGTTTCATCCCGGCGGGATGATGCCGACCGGGGCGCTGACCGGGTCGAATCGGGTGGGCTCCCCGGGCGGGCACTTGCCGCCCGTCCGACACGTAGAGGATCGCATGCGCGCACACGAAGACCGCCTGCGCCGTCTCTCGATCAACGATGCTCGATCCCTTGGTTCCGTCCTCACTCCCGAACCGACGGACGCGCGGCCGGACGACCTCGATCCGCACGCCGCCGCCCTCGTTCGCCTCGCCGTCCTGATCGCGCTGGACGGGCCGGCGCCGGCATTCGAGTGGGCCACGGCCTGCGCGATCGCGAGCGGGGCCACGGAGGACGAGATCGTGGGCGTCCTGGTCGCGACCGGTCCCCTGGTCGGATCCTCGCACGTCGTGTCCGCGGCGCCCAAGCTGGCGCGCGCGATGGGCTATGACATCGATGCCGATCTCGAGCGCCTCGAGCCGAGACCGGAGGATGCACACGTCGGCACCTGATGGCACGCTGTCGCGACCGGGCGACGCCGGTCACCCGGTCCGGGTGATGCACACGAGGTGGATGACGCACAATCTCAGGGCAGCCACACAGTCAGCGAAGGAGAACTGATGGGTATCGGACCGGTCGAGTACATGGTGGTTGCCTTCCCGGGCAACAAGTTCAAGGGCGAGATCGCCCCGGCCCTCGGGGACCTGGTGGAGTCGGGCACGATCCGGATCATCGATCTGGCCTTCGTCCACAAGGATGAGGCGGGCGACGTCGTCGCGGTGGAGCTCGAGGATGAGGGCTCCGAGGTCTTCAACGCCTTCCAGACCCTTGCCGCCGAACGTGGCGGGCTCATCAACGACGACGACCTCATGGACATCGGGGCGGCGCTCGACACGAACTCGTCCGCCGCGGTCCTCGTCTGGGAGGACGTGTGGGCCGCCCGTCTCGCCGATGCCATCGCCGGTGCCGGCGGAGTCCTCGTGGACATCCAGCGCGTCCCGCGCGACATCGTCCAGGCGGCGATCGATTTCGCCGCGAGCGAAGCCTGAACCGGATCCTGCACAGCGAAGGGAGAACTGACCGATGATGCGACGACGCCGAGGCCCGGGCCTCGTTCGAATGGCCGCCACGACCGCCGTGGTCGCCGGGACGGCAGGAGCCGTCCGCCACCACCAGGAGCAGAAGTACGCGAACCAGGCCGCGGAGCAGCAGGCCGAGCAGCAGGCGATCTACGATCAGGGCGTCGCCGCGGCGCAGGCGGCACAGGTGGCACAGGCCCCGGCGGCCCCGGCCGCCGACCCGCAGATCGAGCAGCTCCAGAAGCTCGCCAGCCTCCACGCCCAGGGCATCCTGAGCGACGAGGAGTTCGCCGCCGCGAAGGCGAAGGCGCTCGGCATCTGACCGAACGTTCACGGTCGTGCCGGACCTGACCGAGGGCACCGACGCGCTCATCGGCTGGCTGAGCACCAACGGCGTCGCGCTGGCGATCCTCGCCATCGTGTTGCTGGTCCTGTATCGATGGACGCGCCCGGCGATCCATCGGGTCCTGGTCAACCTGATGCACGCTCAGGCCGAGACCCTGGGCGAGGACGGGGCGCGCCGCGTCGAGATCGACAAGCGCGTCACCACGCTCGAGGACCTGCTCGCCAAGGTCCTGCGCGCCGCCGTCGTCCTCGCCCTGGTCTTCGTGGTCCTCGGGATCTTCGATCTGTGGCCCATCCTGACGGGCCTCGGACTGGCGCTCGCTGCGATCACGCTGGCTGGCCAGGCGATCGTGCTCGACTACCTCATGGGCATCCTCATCCTCGTCGAAGGGCAGTACTTCAAGGGCGACATCGTCCGCGTCGGCGGGATCGAGGGGACCGTGGAGGAAGTCGGTCTCCGGCGCACCCTGATCCGGGACCCGCGGGGCACGCTGCACTCCGTGTCGAACGGCGAGATCCGGACATCGGCGAACCGAACGCGGTCCTACGCCCTGGCCGCGGTCCAGATCGACGGCATCGCCGATGGCGATGTCGAACGGGCGATCCTCGTCCTCAACGACGTGGGTCGCGCCATCGCCGACGACCCGGACCTGGGTGAGTTCGTCCTCGACGTCCCGAGCTATACCAGCACCACCAACCTGTCGGCGGCCGGGGCGACCCTGCTGATGACCGGGCGGGTCCAGCCGGAGCATCGGGTCCGGGTCGAGGCAGAGCTGCGGCGGCGCGTCGCCGCGGGGCTCGCGGCGGCCGGGATCGACCCGATCCGCCCCACCGCCACGCCCACGCCACGATGACCGCGCCGGTCGAGCCCGAGGCACCCCCGCCGCAGCGGGACATGGTGTGGATCCCCGGCGGCACGTTCCGGATGGGGTCCGACGACTGGTATCCGGAGGAGCGTCCTGTCCATCCGGTGCATGTCGATGGGTTCTGGATGGACGACCACCAGGTCACGGTGGCCGAGTTCCGCCGGTTCGTGAAGGCCACCGGGTACGTGACCGTGGCCGAGCGACCGCTGGACCCTGCCGACTTCCCGGACGCCGATCCGTCGCTTCTCGTCCCGGGGTCGCTCGTGTTCCAGCGGACCCGTGGGCCGGTCAGCCTCGACGACTATCGGAACTGGTGGGCCTACGTCCCGGGTGCGTCGTGGCGCCACCCGAAGGGTCCGGGCTCCACGCTCGACGGTCTGGACCGGCACCCGATCACCCATGTCGCCTACGAGGACGTCGAGACCTACGCGGCCTGGGCGGGCAAGGAGCTGCCGACCGAGGCGGAATGGGAGTTCGCCGCGCGTGGTGGCCTCGATGGCGCGACGTACACGTGGGGCGACGAATTCGCGCCCAAGGGTCGGATGATGGCGAACACCTGGCAGGGCGAGTTCCCGTGGCAGAACACGCTCCAGGACAAGTTCGAGGGCACCTCGCCCATCCGGTCGTTCCCGCCCAACGGCTACGGCCTCTATGACATGGCCGGGAACGTCTGGGAGTGGACGGCCGACTTCTTCACGCCGCGTCACCCGGACGCCGCGGATCACCCCTGCTGCGCGCCGTCCAATCCGCGCACGACATCACCCGACGCCAGTTACGGCGTGGGCCTGCCCGGCGCCAACATCCCGCGACGCGTCACCAAGGGCGGATCCCACCTGTGCGCCCCTAACTACTGCCATCGTTACCGACCGGCCGCGCGTCAAGCCGAGACCGTCGACACCTCCACCTGCCACATCGGCTTTCGCTGCGTGATTCGGCCGGTCCATCAGAACGGCCAGAACAACGGCACCACGAACACCGACACCACGAAGAACAGGGCGAGCAGCGGCAGCCCCAGCTTCCAGTAATCGCCGAACCGGTAGCCGGCGGGCTCCATGATCATGAGGTTCACCGGCGTCGCCACGGGGGTGAGCAGCGCTGCGGCGGCCGCGACCGTGATCGACATGAGGACCGGCCGGATGTCCACGCCAAGCTCGGCCGCAGCGGCGGCGCCGATGGGGATCACGATGAGCGCAGTGGCCGTGTTGCTGATGAGCTGACCGAACGTCGCGGTGACGATGAACAGACCGATGAGCAACGCCGTCGGCCCAAGATCGCCCACCACGCCGACCAGGAGCTCGGCCACGAGGTCGGCCGCGCCCGTCTCGAACATGGCCGTCGAGAGCGGCAGCATCGCCCCGACGAGGATGACCGTCGTCCAGTTGATCGATCGATAGATCTGCGCGGTCGTGAGGACGCCGAGGACGAGAAGCGCGCCGGCGGCCAGCAGCCCGGCGACCGCCGAGGGCACGACGCCGGTCGCGAGCGCGAGGACCATCGCCACGAGGACGATGATCGATTCCTTCGCGTGGCGGCCGAGCGGGACGGCCTGGCGTCGAACGAGCTGCGGTTGGTCCACGGCGAGGACACCCGGGTCCTCGACCTTGGCGTCGATCGCCTCCCAGGGGCCCCGCAGCAGCAGGGCGTCGCCCACGCCCAGCGTGACCTCCTGGTCGCCGAGGTCCTTGCCCCGGCGCTGGATGGCGGCCACCACGAGGTCGCCGCTCTCGGTGACCATCCCCCGGAACACGGTCTCACCGATGAACGGCGAGCGCGGCGGGATGACGATCTCCACGAGCCCGTTCTCTCGGTCGACCGGGGCCGCATCGGCGTCGAGGCCGTACTGGTGCACCAGCGTGCGCGCGTGCTGGCTCAGGTCAGCCGAGAAGACCCGAGGTGTGCGGACGGGAAGGACCCGGTCGCCGAGCAGGACGACGATGGCGATCGCGCCGACCGTGAGGGGGATGCCCACGAGGGTGAACTCGAAGAAGCCGAACGCGGTCGAGCTGTACTCGACCGCGGCGTTGGAGACCAGCACGTTGATGGGCGTCCCGGTGAGCGCCAGCATGGATCCCGCGTGCGCCCCGAACACGAGCGGGATCAGGAGCTTGGACGCCGGGATGCTGAGCCGGGTCGCGGTGACCACGACGACGGGCAGCAGGGCCGCCACCGCCCCGTTGACGCTGACGATCGCGGTCAGGCCGGCGACGAGCAGCATCATCAGGACGATCAAGCGCGTGCGGCTCGTCCCGGCCCGGTCGATGAGCTGCTGACCGGCCCACGCCGTCACCCCGGTCGAATCGAGGCTCTCGCTGATGACGAACAGCGTCGCGATGAAGATGACCGTCTGGTCGCCGAAGCCCGCGAGGCTCTGCTCCAGCGTGAGGACGCCGGTCGCCCACAGGACGAGCGTCGCGCCGACGGCGACGACCTCGACCGGGAACCGGCCCCAGACGAACAGGATCACGATCGCGGCGATGACCGCGAACGTGATCCCGATGGCATCCATGCGCGTGGGCGCGGAGCGCTAGAGCTTGACCGGGTAGCCCGGGCCGAGCGGCAGGCCGATCACGAACCAGATGACGAACAGCACCATCCAGACCGCCGCCATGATCACGGTGTAGGGGAGCATGAGCGCGATGATCGTGCCGATCCCCGATTCCTTCTGGTAACGCTGCGCAACCGTCACCATGAACGGCAGGTACACCATCAGCGGCGTGATCACGTTGAACGGTGAATCGGCGACGCGGTAGGCCGCGAGACCCGTCTGGGGCGGCACGCCGAGCTGGATGAACAGGGGGACGAAAATCGGAGCGAAGATGGCCCACTTCGGGATGATCCCGGGCATGATGATGTCCAGGGCGAAGATGATGAAGATCATCCCGATGAGCAGCGGCAGGGCGCCGATGCCGGCCGATTCGAGCCAGGCGGCGAGCGTGATGGCGAGGACGCTCGGCAGGTTGCGGAAGTTGAAGTAGGCGATGAACTGGCTGATCATCAGCAGCATGAAGACGAGGCCGCCCAGCCCGGCGAACGTCTTCGTCACCGCGGCGATGACGTCGTTGGCGCTGGTGAACGTCTTCGCGCCGATCCCGTAGGCGACGCCCGAGATCAGGAAGAACATCGCGATGATGAACAGCAGGCTGTCCATGAACGGCGTCGTACCGATGATGTCGCCGGTCTCGGGGTCACGCAGCGGTGCACCCTCGGGGACCGTGAAGACGAGGATGAGCGCCAGGAACCCGAGGAACCCGAAGAGCGCGTAACGCAGGCCCCGGGCCTGGCCCACGGCATCGTGGACGGCGTCGGCCTCGTCCTCGATGGCGATCCCGCTCGGCCCGCTGTCGCCGGCGCTGCTCCATGGTCCGAGGCGCGGCTCGATGACGCGCTCGGTGATGATCGCGGCGACGAGCGCCAGCACCACCGATGAGACGACGCTGAACCAGTAGTTGGCGACGATCGTCAGCGGCGTGCCGCCGGCCGAGCCGATGGCCTCGTTGGTGATCTCGGTGATCATCGCGTCGATGGGACTCAGGATGGGGTTCACCCCGAAGGCCGCGCCGACGCCGGCGAAACAGGCGGCCATGCCGGCCAACGGGTGGCGGCCGACGCTCATGAATGCCGCGGCGCCAAGGGGGACCAGGATCAGGTACCCGGCATCCGAGGCTACGCTCGACATGACCCCGACGAAGACCAGGATGAAGGTCAGCAGGCGCTTGGGCGAGGCGCCCACGAGCACGCGGATGAGCGCCGCCATGAGGCCGCCCGCCTCGGCCACGCCGGCGCCCATCAGCGCCACGAACGTGACCGCGACCACGCCGAACCCCGCGAAGTTGGGCACGAACGAGGTGAAGATGAACCGGATGCCCTCGGTCGAGAGCAGGCTCACGATCGGGATCGTGACCGTCTCGACGTGCCAGCCGTCCTCGTAGTCGAGGTCGTCGGGCTCGAGGATCGGCTGGGTCGCATCCTCGTAGTAGTCGGGGATCACCTCGACCGTATCGGGGACCGCGATCTCCTCGGTCACGCTGACGCCGAGCGCCGCCAGCACCGCTGACAACACGATCACGCCGATGATGAGGTACAGGAACATCATCACCGGGTGCGGGACCTTGTTGCCGGCCCGCTCGATGACGTCCAGCAGCCGGCCCATCGCCGTGTGCTGGGGTGCGCTTGCCTCGGTCATCGCGGTGTGGTCCTCCCTCACGAACGCGGATCGCCCGACTCGACGGTCAGGCGCTGGGCTTGTGGAACTGCGTGGCGAACTCGCTCAGCAGGCGGGTCCCAAAGGCCGTCGCCCCGACGGAGCGCCAGGACTCGTCCCGGTCGGTCATCATCGGGCCGCAGATATCGAGGTGGCCGAACGGCTTGCCGGCCACGAAGTCCTCGAGGAAGAGTCCCGCGGTGATGGAGCCGGCGTTCTCGCCGCCCATGTTCTTGATGTCCGCGATCTGCGAGTCGAGCATGCGCCGGTAGCGGCGGATGAGCGGCAGTTCCCAGACGAGTTCGTCGGTGGCCTCGCCCGCGGCCGACAGCTGCGCCGCGAGGTCGGGCCGGTTCGCCATCATCGCCGCCATCGCGGAGCCGAACGTCCGCATCGCGGCCCCGGTCAGCGTCGCGACGGTCACCACCGCGTCCACGTCGTCCTCGACCGCGAGCACGAGCCCGTCGGCCATGACCAGGCGGCCCTCCGCGTCGGCGTTGATGACCTCTACCGTCGTGCCGCCGCGCATGGTGAGCACGTCGCCGAGGCGCGTGGCCGTGCCCGAGGGCATGTTGTCGGTGCACATCAGCCACCCGGTCACCGCGGTCTTGCAACCGAGGTCGCGCAGCGTGGACATCGCACCCAGGATCGCGGCCGAGCCGGACATGTCCAGCTTCATGGCCGCGTGCATCGCGTCGGACGGCTTGAGGCTGATGCCGCCGGCGTCATACATGATGCCTTTGCCCACGAGCCCGAGATGGCCGCGCGGCCGCTTGGCCTCGGGCGTATAGGTGAGCTTGATCATGCGCGCCGGCTCGCCGCTGCCCGCGTTCACGCCCAGCAGGCCGCCGCAGCCCAGCTTCTCGAGCTGCTTCTCGTCGAAGATCTCGCAGCCGAGTCCGGTCTCCTCCGCGATCGTCGCGGCGACCTTCGCATAACGGCGGGCCGTGAGGTGCGTCCCCGGCGCGTTGCACAGGTCGCGCGCCGTGTTGACCGCGACCGCGAGGATGTGCCCGCGGTCGGCTCCGGTCGAGAGGGCCCGTACGCGATCCCGCGTCGTGAGCAGCGTGAGGTGGGTCAGGTGTGCCTCGCTGGTCTTGTCCACGAACGCGCGGTAGCGGTAGCGCGCCATCAGGACGCCTTCGACCACGGCCTGTCCGGCGACGCGCGCGTCCACATCCGAGGCGATCCCGGTCAGGTCGATCACGAGATGCTCGTGCTTCACGGCGGCCCGGGCGAACGCTGCGGCCGCGTCGCGCACGGCGGCGTGCCCCAGGTCCCCGCGCGCACCCACACCGATCTCGATGACGGTCGGGCCATCGATCCGGGGCAGCACCAGGGTCTCGCCGACCGTCGCCCCGAACCCTGCGGCTTCGAGCGCGGCCCGGTCCAGGTCGGCGCGCTCGCGCGGCACCGCCCCGTCCGTCGCGACCGGGATGCCGATCACCGTCGCCCCTTCGGGGACCTTCGTCGCGGCGATGACGACGACCGACGCCGTGGCCGTGCGGGACGGGACCAGATCGAACGCCTTGACAGCCATGGGTACCCCTCGCGACGGGCTCCGCCCGGATCGCGGAGCCGCTGCATGCCCGGGTCGATCCGGGGAGTCGGAGCGTAGCACCCGCGAACCGCTCAGCGACGGTCGTGTGGCTCCTGCGTGGCGTCACCCCCGGTCGTCCGATCCGCCCGTGACGCCGACCTGGACCCACCCGCGACCAGCACCTCCACGCCGCCGGCGACCGCGCCCACCGCGGGCGCGACTACGCGGTCGCGGACCCCACGGACCGCGAGGACCACGATGTCGCCGGTGGCGACACCCACGCCGATGAGGAACGCCGTGACCGCCGCATCGATCAATCCGGTGATCCGTGCCAGGTCCGACACCGCGAGCATGGCGGTCACGATCTGCAGGCCGGGCAGCAGGGGCAGGATCGCCGGGACGACCCACAGCGCGGACGGCGCCCCGGTGCGTCGGGCCAGGACCCGACCAGCCACGCCGATGGCGACGCTCGTGGCGAGCGTGGCGACGCCCGGATCCACGCGCCCGATCGGTGGCGTGACCGTCGTGAACCCGAGCCAGCCGATCGCGCCGATGGTCGCGGCCGCCAGGATCGCGTGCCGCGGGACCTCCAGGCGGATCGCGTAGGCCGCCACCGCGACGAACGCGGCGAGGGCCGTGTACGCGAACGTCCAGTCCGTGACGCCGGCGGTCTGGATGGACAGCTGGATGCCGGCCGCTGCGGCGATGGCCACCGCGAGTGCCGTCCCACCGGCGACCGCAGCACCGAGGAGCAGGGCCTCGGCCAGGCGCGCCGTTCCCGAGACGATCGATTGATCGACGAGGTCGCGGAACCCGGAGACGAGCGCATACCCCGGGAGGAACCGAAGGAGACTGCCGGTCAGCACGAGGCCGCCGGATACGGGTCCGCCGAGACCCACCACCACGGCGACGAGGATCGTGGAGGCGGCCGACCCGAACACGGGGCGGAAGAACGGCGGCAGACCGGAGCGGTCCAGCGCGGCCAGCGGCGGCTGGACCGCGAACGCGATCAGCAGCGTGGCCAGCGCATCGGCGATGGATCCGCTGAACATGACCGTGGCGCCGGCGGCGGACGCCCCGGGGGCCACGAACGTGACCAGGCGCCCATACGGCGAAGGCCGCTCGGCGAGGGCCTCGAGTTCCGCCTCGCCGGCGTCCAGATCGAGTTCGCCCCGTTCGAGCCGCCGCGCCAGTCCCGCGAGATCGGCCAGCCGCGCGTACTCGGGCCCCTTGTCGCGGACCAGGCGCAGCATCGTGGTCGGCGCGTCCCCGGGCGTCTCCTGCCACGAGACCGAGATGGTCGAGAAGGACACCGCGGCCTGCACCCCGTGCAGACCGAGACCTCGGCAGACGCCGGCGATGGCGAGCTCGACGTCGTCGGTCTGGGCGCCGGTCGCGAGCATGCCCGCCGCGACCCGTAGCGCGAGTCGCAGGGCGCGCGCCCCGTCGGTCCCGTCATGCACGAGGTGCATCGTAGACCGCCGCGACGCGCGCGAAACACCCTAGGCGGGGGTCGCCTCCCCGGCCGGCGCGCTCGCCGCGCCGCGCCATCGCGAGATGCGCACCTTGACGCCATCGACGAGCAGGTACACCGCCGGGATGACGAGCAGGGTCAGGAACGTGGAGCTGAACAGGCCGCCGATGACGACCGTCCCCAGCTCCGCGGCGATGATCGAGCCCTCGTTGAACCCCGCCGCCAGTGGGATCAGCGCGAGGATCGTCGCGATCGCGGTCATGAGGATGGGACGGACACGGGTCCGGCCACCCTCGATGAGCGCGGCGCGCGTCGGCTTGCCCTCGGACCGCAACCGCTCGACAAGATCGAGGAGCACGATCGCATTCGTCACCACGATGCCGATGAGCATCAGGAACCCGATGAGGGCACTGACACCGATCGGGCGATCGGTCAGGTACAGCGCCGGGAACGCGCCGATGAGCGCAAGCGGCAGCGTGAACAGGATGATGAACGGGGTGATGAGCGAGTTGAAGGCCAACACCATCATCACGTAGACCAGCAGGATGGCCACGCCCATCGAGGCGAACAGCCCGCCGAACGCTTCGGCCTGCTGCTGGCTGACGCCGGCGAGCTCGACGCTGACCCCGGCCGGGATGGATCCATCGGCTTCGAGCGCGTCGATCTCCGCCTGGACGGCCGCCGAGACGGCACCGGTGTCCTCGCTGAGGATCTCGGCCGTCACCGACGCCGCCGGTGCCTGGTCGATGCGGGTGATGCTGCCCTGGACGTTCGCCTGTTCGACGGTCGCGACCTGCTCGAGCGGGACCTTGGTGACCGTGCCCACCGGCAGCTGCCGGAGGTCCTCGACGGATGTCGTCGCCGTGGGATCGACCTGGATGACGAGGTCGATGGGTCGGCCCTCCTCGAACGTGACCTGGGTCACGGTCTGCGAGACGAGCGCGGTGCGGACCTCGTTAGCCACCTGGGCTGCGGTCAGCCCGACCGAGAACGCCTTCGACGGATCGACCGTGACCTGGATCTCGGGGGTCGCCTTCACGAGGTCGCTCTGGAGATTGGCCAGGTCCGTGTTGTCGGCCAGGGCGGCGACGAGCGCCTCGGTCGCATCGTCCACCAGCGCCGGATCATCGGCACTGACGATGACGGTGAGGCCGTTGGAGGTGAAGCCGGCGGCCTCCGACACCTGGACGTCGAACCCGTCGGTCTTGACCGGCTCGAGCGCGGCGCTGAACTCGGTGGTCTTCTCGGCGAGATCCACCTCCGGCGCGAGTCGGACCGTCAGGGTCGCGCTGTTGGCCGGGCGACCGCTCTGGGCCGCGATGATGGTCTGGAAGCTGGTGTCGCCCTCGCCCGGGATGCTCGTCTGGATGAGCTCGACGTCGTCGATCTCGGCGAGGATCTCCTCGGCCTCGATGGCGCGCTCCAGGACGGCCTCGGAGGTGGCGCCGGTGGGCGGCGCGATGCTGACCTGGAGGATCTTCTCCGAACCCGCATTGATGAACTGCGTGGGCAGCAGGGGCACGAGCGCGAGCGAGGCGAAGAAGAGGACCCCGGACAGGGCCACGACGCCGAGCGCGGTCCAGCGCGAGCGCAGGACGGCCGTGATCGTGGGCGTATAGAGGCGGACCCAGATCGAGCGCTTCGGCTCGCCGTCCTCGTCGACCTCGACGTTGACCTTGTCGATGAGGAAGTAGGCCAGGACCGGCACCACCGTGAGCGCGCAGACGAGCGACGCCAGCAGGGCGAACGTGACGGTCAGGGCGAACGGCAGGAAGAACTGGCTCACGAGGCCACCGACGAACCCGAGCGGCAGGAAGACCGCGACGGTCGTGAGGGTGCTGGCCGTGATGGCGCCCGCGACCTCGCGCGGTCCGGACAGCACGGCGGTCATGCGGTCCTCGCCCAAGGCCCGATGCCGGTAGATGTTCTCGAGCACGACGATGGCGTCGTCCACCACGCGCCCGACGGCGACCGCGAGGCCGCCCAGGGTCATGATGTTCAGGCTGATCCCGGTCAGCTGCATGATCACCAGCGCCGTCAGGATCGAGAGCGGGATGCTGATCGCGGCCACGACCGTGGACCGGATGCTGAACAGGAACAGGAAGATCGTCAGGATCGCGAACAGCGCGCCGAGACCGCCCTCGCGGACGAGCCCGTCGGTCGATTCCTTGATGAAGTCGGACAGGTCCGAGACGACCACGACCGTGAAGGTGTCGGGGTGGCGCGCGGCGATCTCGTCCAGCTTCTCGTTGACGGCTTCGGCCACGAGGACGGTGTTGGCGTCCGAGGTCTTGGTCACCGACAGGGAGAGCGACGGGTTCCCGTCCGTGCGCGCGTAGCCGGTCGATGCGACATCGACGGTCTCGACGTCGCCGAGGTCGCCGATCGTGATCGGCGTCGGCGCGACGGGCGCAGCGCTCGCGGGCGGCGCGGCCGGGTCGGTCGGGGTGACCGGGGCCGGCGTGGAGAAGCCGACGACGAGGCGTTCGATCTGCTCGGGCGAGGTCAGCTGACCGATGGTCGAGACCGGGATCTGGGTCCCGTCGGCGGACAGCTGCCCGGACGGGAACGTCAGGTTGTTGGCCTGCAGGACCCCGCTGATCTGGGCGACGGAGACGCCGCTCGCGGCGAGCGTCTCGGGATCGAGCGTGATGAGCAGGCGCTGCTCCAGGCCGCCGGTGATGTCGGCGCGGGCCACGCCTTCGATGGCCGTGATCTCCGGGACGATCTCGGTCCGGGCGATCTCGGCGGCCGCCTCGAGGCCGTCCTCCGAGCCGGCGACGATCGACGCGATGATGACCGGCGAGGCGTTGATGTTGAGCGCCGACGCCGAGGGCTCCACCGACTCCGGCAGGCCAGCATCCGCGATCCCCTCCTCGATGGCGGCGAGCGCCTCCTTGACGTTCGTCCCGTACTCGAACTGGGCAATGACCAGCGCGATGGAGTTCGCCGACGTGGACTGGATGGTTTCCAGGCGCGGCACGCCGGACACGGCCCGCTCGATCGGCACGGCGACCTGCTCCGCGACGTCCGCCGACCCGGCGCCCGGATAGGGCGCGATGATGGTGATGACCGGGAACTCGATGTCCGGCAGCAGTTCCTGCTTGAGGCTGCCCCAGGCAGAGACGCCGGCGATGAACAGGGCGCCGGCGAGGAGCAGTGTCACGCTGCGCTTGCTCACGGCGAACTGGGTAAGGCGGTTCACGATCGGGTCCCCTCGGTGATGACGGTGGCTTCGGACGCCTCGGCCGCGACCGCGGCATCCAGGATGGACAGGGCACGTTCGACGGTCGGGAGGTCGTCGGCATCGACCCGGGTGAGCATCTCGCGCATCCGACGCGAGTTCAGCTCGCGAAAGCGCTCCAGGATCTGCTCCGCGTCGGGCGTCGCACTGACGACCACCTGGCGTCGGTCCGCGGGATCCTCATGCCGCTCGAGCAGGCCCAGCTCGACGAGGCGGTCGGCCTGACCGGTGGCCGTCGAATTCGTGACGTGGAGGCGAGCCGCCAGCTCGGACATGCGCATCGGGCCCGAAGCGATGACCAGGTACATCGCCTTGGTCTGCGACATGGTCAGCTCGATCATGTTGAGCTCGGGGGCATGCGTCGCCATGAGCCGGTGCATCAGCACATCGAAGATGGCGACGACCCGCTCGAGATCGGCGGCCGCGGGCGGACGGTGGTTCGGTTTCATCGGATGGTTCGGTTTCTCCGTACTATCGGGTCTGCCGAGACTATATCGGATGACGCGGAGATTCGGATGGGGCCGCCCGGATCGAGGTGCGATGTGTGGGACCATTGCCGGACGTCCACGCCATCCGACACGACCCAAGGAGTCAGCCCATGGCCGCCATCCGTCGAGCCGACGTCACCTGGAGTGGCGACCTCGCGTCCGGAGCCGGGACCGTCAGTGCCGTCTCGAGCGGCGCGTTCAGCGACCTGCCCGTGAGTTGGGCGGCGCGGACCGAATCGTCGGACGGCAAGACCAGCCCGGAAGAGCTGGTTGCCGCGGCGCATGCGTCCTGCTTCGCGATGGCGTTCTCGGGCCGGCTGGGCCGCGCCGGCCATCCGCCCGAGCGACTGTCGGTCACGGCCGACGTCACGTTCGACAAGGTCGAGGCCGGATGGAAGGTCGTGTCATCGGCGCTCACGGTCCGCGGTGTCGTGCCCGGGATGACGGAGGCGGAGTTCGTGGCCGAGGCCGAGGCGGCCAAGGACGGATGCCCGATCAGCGGCGCCCTCAAGGGCAACGTCGAGCTCAGCGTAGACGCCGCTCTCGAGGGCTGACGTTCGGGGGGGCCGGTTCGCGCCGCGGCGGTTCGCTTATTAACCGAAAGCGAAAATATCGATTTAATT
>CAYVJP010000033.1:0-4133 GCA_964451745.1 uncultured Anaerolineaceae bacterium
TCCGGCCGTGTCCGGTCGAGGGATCGCTGGACCGAGCGTGAGGTCGCGGACGAGCTGATGGAGGTCATCGCAGGGCCCCTAATACCGCTGCCGCGTCCGTCGGACGAACGTGTCGCCGATGACGTTCAGGACCAGGGTCAGGAAGAACAGGAGCGCACCGACGAAGAAGAGGCTCTGGAAGGCATTGCCCACCCCGACCACGTTATCGCTGCCGGTCGCGAGGGCAGCCATCGCCGCCGTCATCGTCTGCCCGGGGGCGAGGGGGTCGAAGCTGCGCACGCCGCCGCCCGTCGCGCCGGCGGCGAGGGCGACCACCATGGTCTCGCCGATCGCGCGGCTGGCCGCCAGGATCAACGCTGCGACGATGCCCGAGATCGCGGCGGGGAACACGACCTGGACGCTCGTCGTCAGACGGCGGGCGCCGAGCCCGTAGGAGGCTTCGCGCAGGGCCTGGGGTACCGCGCGCATCGCATCCTCGGCGACCGACGCCACGAGTGGGATGGACAGGACCCCGACGGCCAGACCGGCGGCCAGGATCGTGAATGCCGGGGCGTCGGGGAAAAGACCCTGCACGATCGATGGATTGATGACCGTCAGGGCGAAGAATCCGAGGACGATGCTGGGGATCCCGGCAAGGATCTCGAGGATCGGCTTGACGATCCGTCGGGTCCGCAGCGTCGCATATTCGGCGAGATAGACCGCGCTCCCCAGGCCGACCGGCGTGGCGATCAGCATCGCGATGGCGGTCACCATCAGCGTTCCGAGCAGGAGCGTGGTGATGTCGAACAACCCGCGCCGCGGGAACCAGCCGATGGCCACCAGGTCACCGAGGTCGATCGACGTGAGGAACTTGGCGGCCTCCACGACCACGGTGTAGACGATGAAGGCGCTCACGAGGACCGAGGAGAGGGCCGCCGCCGTCAGGATCGCCCGGACGATCGATTCACGACGCCGGCGCCCCGCGCTTCCGCGAAGGTCGATCGGTGCGGCGAGGGTGGGTTCGGCGATGGCCATCGGTCGATGGGACTCCGTGGAGTGATGGTCGCGGGTGCCTAGGATAGGCGAACGGGCCGAGCCTCCGAGCTGGCCCGGCCCGTTCGTCGGAGGAGCGAGCTACTTCTGGGTGAGGACCGCGATCCCGTCGATCGCGACCTTGATCTCGACGAACTCGATCCCGGCGTCCGTGCAGGTCGCCGCCTCTTCCTCGCGGATCGGGCGTGAGGCATCGGAGATGTCGGTCTCGCCGGCGCAGAACTTCGCGAAACCGTCACCGGTCCCCGGCCCTTCGACCGTGTAGTCGAAGCCCGCGTTGGCGGCCTTGAAGGCCTCCGCGACGCCGTTCGAGATGGGCTCGACCGTGGACGAACCGCTCACGAAGATCGTGCCGTTCGGGTCGGCGTTGCCGGGGCTCCCCGCCGTCCACGCGGCCTGCGACGCCGCGAGGGCATCCGGGGCCAGGTTGACGTACGGGACGGTCTCGAGGACCGACGAGATGGTGCCGTCGGCGAGGTAGTAGTCCACGTACGCGGTCACGGCCGGGTTCTCCGCCGCCTTGGCCTTGTTGACGTAGATGTAGAGGTCGCGCGAGATCGGATAGGTGTTGTCCGCGATCGATGCGGCCGTCGGCTCGACGCACGTGCCGCCCGGCTCCTCGGAGATCTGGAAGGCACGGACGGTGTCGAGGTTCTCCTCGTAGAAGGCGAACCCGACCCAGCCGAACGAACCGGCCGAACCCGTGATGCCCTCGATGATCGCGTTGTCGTTCGAGCTGCTGGTGTAGTCCGGACGGGTGGTCCATTCCTCTTCGGGGATCCCACGCGCTTCGGAGGGACCCTCGAGGACCAGCTCGACGAAGCTGTCGAACGTGCCGGACTCCTCACCGGGTGCCGTGATCGACAGGGGGAGGTCCGGGAAGGTGTTCGTGGAACCGAGCGCGGTCGCGATCTCCTGGGCGTCGGCCCAGCTGGCGAAGCCGGTCGACTCGGCGCCGACGAGCGCGTAGATGTCCGCGAACGAGAGGCAGGCCGGGAGCTCGGCGGCAGGCGCTCCGCTGGCGGGTGCTTCGCTGGCGGGAGCGTCGGATCCGGGCGCCGTGGTGGCGCCGCTGCCGCTGCACGCGCCGATGGCGAATGCCGCCACCAGGGCGAGGGCGCCGAGGCGCTTCGGGGTCGTGATGGTCACGCGATGGTCCTCCTGGGATCGCCGCGCGGCTCTGGCGCGCGGTCGGGCGAATGGGGGCGTGTCCTTTTCCGTGTTGCCGCCGTCAGGCTCGGCCGGGCGCGTCAACGCGCCCTTTTCGGCGGGTTAAGGCTCCGTTAACGGCCCACTGGGTCCAATCGATAGCCCACGCCACGCACCGTGACGATGTGTACCGGCGTCGCCGGAGCGGGCTCGATCTTGGCGCGGAGCCAACGGACATGGACATCGACGGTCCGGGGATCGCCACCGTGGCCGGGGCCCAAGACGCGATCGAGGAGCTGCCGGCGCGAGTACGCGCGGCCGGGGTGGGCCGCCAGCATCGCGAGGAGCTGGAATTCCTTGGGGCGCAGGTGGATGAGCTCGCCGTTCCGGCGAACCTCGTGGGCGACCGGATCGAGCACGACGTTGTGCGCCACGGGCACGTCGGTGGCGTGCCGCTCGCGGGCCCGGTCGTCGAGGATCTCGAGGCAGCGCGCCAGTTCGTCGGGCCCGACCTCGGTCGTCAGGGCGTCATCGAAGCCGCGGCGGAGCGCGTCGATGCGCTGGTCGACGTCCGCGGGGGTGGTGAGGTGGACGATGCGCAGGCCGGTCCGTCGTCGCCGTACCTGGAGGACCGTGTTCTCGACGTCGGGCGTCGCCGGAGGCACGGCGACCACGGCGACGTGGGGTCGGGACGACGTCAGGAGCGCGCAGAAGGCTTGCGGATCGCGGACCACCCGCAGCCGGCCATCCTCGATCGCCGGACGCATCGCCGAGACGGGTCCACCGTTCGCGATCGCGATCCAGGCTGGATGAGCGGTCTCGGTCATGCGGCCCAGACTCGCCAGCGTTCGCTAACCCGGTGTCGGCGGCTCGTTAACGTCGTGTTGACGCGCGGTCCCGCGGTAGGCGATGACCTCGACCTTCTCGAGGGTGATCAGCCCGTCCGTGATCAGGGCATCCAGCTCGGGCAGGATGGCGCGAAGGCGATCCTCCTGGTCGACGACCTCGATCAGGATCGGCAGGTCCTCGGACAGGCGCAGGATCCGGGTCGTGTGCATCCGGGCGTTGGCCCCGTAGCCCTCGATGCCGCGCACGACCGTCGCACCGGCGATGCCGCGCTCGCGCAGGAACGCCACGATGGCCTGATAGAGGGGGCGCCCGTCGTGGCGATCCGCTTCGCCGATGTAGATCCGCACGAGCATCGCCTGCCCGTCGATGCGCATCAGATCTGTCTCCCGATCGCCATGCCCGCGACCACCGCCACGATGCCGAGGACCACCGACCCGACGACGTTGGCCAGCGCCGCCCCGATCTCCCCGGTCTCGACGAGGCGCCACGACTCCAGCATGTAGGTCGAGAACGTCGTGTACGCCCCGATGAACCCGATGAGGACCGGCCCGCGGATCTCCGCGGGCAGGATCGCGCGCTCCGTCGTGAGGGCGAACAGCAGCCCGAGGGCGAACGATCCCGAGATGTTCACGGCGAGCGTGCCCCACGGGAACGCGCCCCCGGTCCGATCGGCGACCGCGCCGTCCACCACGTAGCGCGCGATCGCGCCGGCGAAGCCGCCGAGCCCGATGAGCAGGAGTGGCATGCGGCTAGCATGCACGACGCATCGCGATGGTGGGGCTCGCTCGAACGCCCGACATCTGCCACCATCCACGCGACACCCGATCGCCGCGCGCCGCGGAGCGTCGGCGTCACGACTGCGGAGGTCAGATGATGGCGAAGTCCGGGGACAGCAAGGCGACCAAGGAACTCAAGCGTCTGCAGGCAAAGCTGGCGAAGGCCCAGGCCACCGAAACGAAGCGCGCCAAGCAACTGGCGGCCGCGCAGGCGAAGAAGGGCCGCAAGGAGATCGCCAAGCGCAGCAAGCAGGCGGCCGATGCCGCGAGTGACGTCGCGGGATTGGTCGCGAAGATCGCGGGCGCGACGCGCGATGCCGCCGGCAC
>CAYVJP010000033.1:4143-17042 GCA_964451745.1 uncultured Anaerolineaceae bacterium
CAGCGGTGCGGCCGGTGCCGCCGCGGGCGCCGTCAGCGGGGCGACCGGTGGGGCCGCTCGCAAGGCCGGATCGGCGGCGGCGTCGGCGGCCGCAGCCGTGTCGCCCGTGAAGACACCGGCGCAGCGCGCGCGGGCGAACAGTGTCGCCTCGGAGACGACCCCCAAGGCCAAGTCGGCGACGACGACCGCACGAACGCGAACGACATCGACGACCCGCAAGCCGGCGACGACGCGCAAGCCGACGACCACGCGCAAGCCGGCCGCCAAGTCGGCCAGCGCCGCGTCCACCGCGAAGCCCGCCACGACCCGCAAGCCCGCAACGACCCGCAAGCCTGTCGCCGCGAAGCCCGCCGCAACGACCCGCAAGCCGGCAGCCGCGAAGCCCGCCACGACCCGCAAGCCCGCGACCGCCACCCGGACGACGGCGACATCGAGCCGCAAGCCCGCCACGACCCGCAAGCCGGCCGCCGCGAAGCCGCCGACGACGACCCGAACCCGGAGGTCGCTTCACCCCGACACCACCCCCGACCCCGGCTCCTCGTGAGGCAGGGCAGCCCGCCGTCGCGCTCCGTCGGGTGATCGCCCGACCGGCGATCGGTGCATCGGTCGACCTTGGTTCGAATTCGGTCCACTTGCTCGTTGCCGTCATCACCGGGCATCGATTGCGCCCGCTCGTGGACGAGTCGGCCTTTCTCGGCTTGGGCGCCGCCATCGATGCGCGCGCCCACCTGGGGACCGCCGCTCGGGCGGAACTCGTCGAGACCCTGACCCGCTATGCCGCGACGGCTCGCCAGTTGGGCGCGCGCGACGTCACCTTCATGGGAACCGAGCCGATCCGCCGCGCCGCCGACGGAGCACGCATCGTGGCCGAGGTGCAGGCAGGGAGCGGCGTGCCGCTTCACGTGCTGAGCCATGAGGAGGAGGCCTACCTGACGCTGATCGGCGTCACGCACGGGCGTCCCGTCACGCACGAGACCCTGGTCGTGGATATCGGTGGCGGCAGTTCGGAGTTCTGCGCGGTCGGCCCGAAGGGCTCGCCACGCGCGGCGGGGCTGCGCATCGGATCGAATCGGCTGATGTCGCGCTTCGATGCCGGCGATCCACCCACCGATGACGAGATCGCGGCGATGCAGGCGGCCGCCGATGAGGTGATGCGCGATTCGCTGCCATCGACGCCGAGCGAGCTCGTGATCGTGGGTGGGACCGCGTCCAATCTGCTGAAGGTGACGGCCGCCGGCATCACCGATCCGGTCATCACGCGGGTCCGGGTCGCCGAGGCGATGGTCAACCTGCTCGGCCAGCCGTCATCGATGGCATCGGAGCGCTACGGCATCAATCCGACGCGCGCCCGGCTGCTGCCGGCCGGGGCGGTCATCGTGGATGCACTGATGCGTCGCTACGGTGTGGCGCGGGTCACCGTGTCCGAGGCCGGGATGCGCGAAGGAGCGATCCTGGTCGCGGATCACGCCGGGCGCGCGTGGCGCGACCGACTGGCGGAACTCGCGCACGGCTGGCGTTCCTGACGGTCGTCTCGGCGGTGTGAGCCCTACAACCCGGCGACGACCCGGCCCAGCCCGCGTCGGAACGAGATCCCGGCGACGCCGCGCCACGTCGGCCCGATGGTTCGTCGCAGCCGGGCGACCTCGCGCTCGCGATCCACCAGATACCGCCCGATCGCCGCGCTCTCCAGGGCGCTGAGATCCCCGGCATGCTCCACGAGGAACGTGCGCGCCATGGCCGCGGTGACGTCCGCGTCGTGCATCAGCCCGAGGTGATCCTGCAGGGCGGTGACCCGCGCGATCAGCGGCCCGGATTCGTCGCCGAGGGCCTCGCGGACGAACTCGAGGGCGTAGCGCAACCATTTCGCGGCGATCCGCAGGTCGTGCAGCGTCTCGACATCCGCCCAGCGCAGGACGGCCTCGTAACCGCGCACGCCCTCATACGCGGCCCAGATCCGGGACGGCGCCGTGTCGCGGACGCGGTGTGGCTGGACCGGTCCCACCGGCAGGACGAGCGCCCCCTCGGTCCGGACGAAGTCGCGGTAATCGTCCACCCACCGCCGGTAGTGGTCCGAGTCCAGCTCCCGCAGCAGCAGGACGCGGGCGTCGTCGCGATGTGCCCGCCAGGACGCGAGCAGCGGTTCGAGGGCGCGCTGCTCCGTGACCGGCAGGTCGCTCCGGTACTGGTCGGCGGCTTCGAGCTGCACGTCGAGGTCGCGGACGGCGCCCAGGCGGGCCGCGGTCTCGCGCAGGCCGGACCGGTAGCGACGGGTGCGATTCGCGCGGAACGCCTCCCCGAAGATCCGCCACGCCGCGCGCTGTCGGCGGGTCGCGACCCGCATCTTGTGCAGGTCCTCCGGGTCCACGCCGGTTCGCGTGCCGGCCTCGTAGTCCAGCATCCGGGCGAGGTGGAAGCGCATGACCTTGCGTCCGGCCTCGGCGATGTGGTCGTCCGCGACGACGCCGGGCGCCTTGCCCACGACGAGCTTCGCGACCTCCACCGTCTCGGGCTCGATGGTGGTGTGGGCGTTGGAGCGCCCCTCCACGCTCGCCGCGAGGGCTTCGGCCGAGTCCGCCGCGTCCTCCGAGTCCGCCGGCTCGGTCGTGCCGGCCGCGGGGGCCTCGGCGACCGGGACATCGGTCGCGTCGGCGTCCGGCCCTGGTCCCGGCCCGACCGCGACCGGATCCTCGGCAGGATCGGACGGCTCGTGGGGCGCCTCGCCGATGGCGGCCATCGCGGCCTCCAGCTTGCTCGAATCCACGCGACGCAAGCCCGGCTCCGTGGCCAGCCGATCGGCCAGCGCGCCGAGGGCTGCCTCGTCGCCACGGACGAGTTCCGCCTCGAGCTCGATGAACCGGTCCACGACGCGGCCGCGGGTCACGACATCGACCTCGTCCAGGCTCAGTTCCACGCGCGCGCCGGTCGACTTCAGCTGTCGCTGGCGGCGGAGCTGCCGGATCGTGACGAGCTCCACGAGCGGGGCGTCACCGGCATGCTCGAGGACCAGCGAGCGCGCGTCGGATGCCGGCCACTCCACCGCGGGAGCGACACGGTGGGCAGGTCCCTCCAGCTCGTCGCGGCGGACCGCGCCGCCGGGACCGTCCGAGCGCGCGAGCGACTTCACCGACACGAGGGTCTCGGGGCCTTTCTGGCGCAGGCGCACGGCGAACCCGGCGCGGGTCAGGGCGCCGTCGCTCGTGTCCACGTACCGATCCTCGAGCTGGATCGTGCGGGCGCGGCTGCCCGCCGAGAACGGCCCGAGGCGGTCGGCCGCCATCAGGCGCTCGGCCGCCGCGAGGTCCACGACGCGGTATTTGAGCTCGAGCTCGACGGGCGGGCTCGAGGCGGGATCCCGCGTCGACTCCTCGGTCATGCGCGCGGATCCAGCGAACCGGCCCCGATCCCCGGCCGGCGAGGAGCGGCGGCCAGGTGCCCCTGCTCGAGCGCCCGCTCCTTGAGCGTCTCGAAGGTGTCGATGGTGCCGGGGCGGCCCAACAGCGTCTCGGTCCGGACCCAGGTCGCGTCGGGCTGGAGCTGCCAGGACCGCCGGTCATCGGCAAGCATGAGTTCGATGATCTCCGCGAGCCGCGCCCGCGCTTCGCTGTCCTCCACCGGGACGACGGCCTCCACGCGGCGATCGAGGTTGCGGTCCATGAGATCGGCCGAGCCGATGTACCACTCCGCGTCGCCACCGTTCTCGAAGCCCCAGATCCGCGAGTGCTCCAGGAACTCGCCGATGATCGAGCGAACGCGGATTCGCTCGGAGATGCCCGGCAGGCCCGGCTGGAGCGAACAGGCTCCACGGACGATGAGATCGCTCTCGACCCCCGCCATCGATGCGCGATAGAGCGCCTCGATCACCGGGCCGTCCACGACGGCGTTCGTCTTGACGACGATTCGGGCCGGCCGGCCCGCCGCCGCGTGCGCGACCTCGCGGTCGAGGAGCTCGAGGAAGCCGCTGCGCATGCTGTGCGGCGCGACGAGCAGGCGGCGGAACGTGCGCTGGCGGGACAGGCCGGTCAGGACGTTGAACAGGTCGGTCACGTCCGCGCCGATCTCCGGGCGCACGGTGAGCAACCCGAGATCCACGTACAGCCGGGCGGTCTTGGGGTTGTAGTTCCCGGTCCCGATGTGCACGTAGCGGCGCAGCCCGCTCCCTTCGCGTCGGACGACGAGCGCGGTCTTGGAGTGGGTCTTGAGCCCGACGAGGCCGTACACGACATGCGCTCCGGCTCGTTCCAGCTTGCGCGCCCAGATGATGTTGGCCTCCTCATCGAAGCGGGCCTTGATCTCGACGAGGACGACCACCTGCTTGCCGCGCTCCGCGGCGCGGATGAGCGACTGGACGATGGGGGAGTCGCCGGAGGTCCGGTACAGGGTCTGCTTGATGGTCAGGACATCCGGGTCGTCCGCGGCCTGGGTGATGAACCGCTCCACGGATGCCGCGAACGACTCGTAGGGATGGTGGACGAGGATGTCGCCGGCGCGGACGGCGGCGAACACGTCCACCGGCTCGTCCTCATCGGGTGGGACGAGCCGTGGAGGAGTCACCGGCGTCCACGGCACCGTCTTGAGATCCGGGCGGTCCAGGTCCACGATCCGCCACAGTGCCGTCAGGTCGAGCATGCCGGCGACCTCGTAGACGTCGTCGGGCTCCAGGCCCAGGCCCCGCATGAGCAGGGTCCGCGTCGCGGCCGGCATCGAGCGTTCGACCTCCAGCCGCACGGCCGCGCCGAAGCGCCGGCGGCGGAGCTCCTCCTCGATCGCCAGCAACAGGTCGTCCGCCTCGTCTTCCTCGATCTCGAAGTCGGCGTTGCGGGTGACCCGGAACAGGTGGCTGTCCACGACCTCCATCCCGGTGAAGAGGTCCTGCAGGTTGGCCTCGATGACCTGATCGATCGGCACGAAGCGCGACGGCTCGACTTCGAACAGGCGCGGCAGGATCTGCGGGACCTTGACCCGGGCGAACACCCGCTCGTTCGTCTCCGGGTCGCGCAGCCCGACCGCGATCGAGAGGCTCAGCGTGGAGATGTAGGGGAACGGATGCCCCGGGTCCACGGCCAGCGGCGTCAGGACCGGGAAGATCTCGTCGTGGAACCGCTGGCGGAGCGCATCGTGGTGCTCCGGCACGGCCGCGTAGTCGAGGATCTCGACACCGTCCACCTCGAGCGCCCGCCGCAAGTCCAGGAACATCGCGGAGTGCTGGGCGACGAGCTCGAGGACGCGCGTCCGTGCGGCTGCCAGCTGCTCTGCCGGCGTCCGGCCATCCGCGGCCCGGGCGACCGCACCGGCCTCCACCTGCTGGCGCAGGCCGGCGATGCGCACCTGGAAGAACTCATCGAGGTTCCCCGCGAAGATGGCCAGGAACTTGGCCCGTTCCAGCGGCGGATTGCGCTCGTCACCCGCCTCGTGCAGGACGCGCGCGTTGAACTCGAGCCAGGAGAGCTCGCGATTGAGGTAGGGGAGATCGGTGTGGTGCTTCGGGGCGCGACGCGGGCGGGCCGGGACCACGGGACGGGCGGGTGCTCCGGGTTCGACGGCGGCCATCTGGTCGAGCGGCTCCTGGGCGTGTTCCGAACGAGCCGTCGACGGTGACGGTCGCGGCCCGACTGGCGGCCGAGGATAGCACGGCCCCGTTTCCGGGCCACCGCTCGAAGGTCCCTGTCGGGTCCTCTCCGGTCCGCCTCAGGTTCCGGCGCCGGCCGCTCGTCGTGCCGTGCAGGTCTCGCACGGGCAATGGTGACGCAACAAGCCGAAGGTGTAGTAGCCGGTGTGGTGGCCGTCGCCCCAGGAGGGCGCGACCGCGTAGTTGCCGACGAGCTGGAGGTCCACCAGCCGCGTCTGCTCCGCGGTCAGCGTGGGGGCGCTGTCCAGCCATCCCGGCAAGCCTGCCTCGCCGCGGCAGTACGCGCACGGACAGAGCCATCGGATGGAGACCAGGTCGTAGCGCGTGGCGTGGCCGTCCGCCCATTCGATGTCGAGCGTCCCCGCCTCGCGGTCGGCGTGGATCGCGCATGGGGTGGTCGCGTCGGTCGCCGCGGCCGGGTCGCTGGGAAACGTCATGCGTGGATGGTCGCACACGCCCACCCCGGACCATCGACCCAGCGGCACATCCGGGCATCCAGGACTATCCTGCGCCGCGTGACCCTCGATATCGACCACGTCACGAAGCGGTTCGCCGCGACCGTGGCGCTCGACGACATCGCCTTCAGCGTTCCACGCGGACGCATCTTCGGTTTCCTCGGTGCCAACGGTGCCGGCAAGACCACCACGATGCGGATCTGCCTGGGCATCCTTCGCGCGGATGCCGGAGAGGTGCGCTGGAACGGCATGCCCACCACCGAGCTGCCGCGCCGGACGTGGGGCTACCTGCCCGAAGAGCGCGGCCTCTACCCGCGCATGACGGTCCTCGACCAGCTCGTCTACTTCGCGTCGCTGTACGGCCGACCGCCCGACATCGCCCGGCGCGAGGCCAAGCACTGGCTTGCCCGATTCCGGATCCCCGACTACGCCGGTCGTCGTGCCGAGGAACTCAGCAAGGGCAACCAGCAGAAGGTCCAGTTCCTCGCCGCGATCCTGCACGATCCGGACATCCTGTTGATGGATGAGCCGTTCACCGGTCTGGATCCGGTCAACCTCGGGCTCCTGCGCGAAGCGCTGGTAGAACTGCGTGACGCCGGTCGCACGATCGTCTTCTCCACGCACCAGATGGAGGCCGCCGAGGCGCTCTGCGAGTCTCTGGCGATCGTGGACCGCGGTCGGCTGGTGGCCGGCGGCACGCTCGCCGAACTGAAGCGCTCCAGTCGGACCCGCACCATCCGCCTGGGGGTCGAGGGCGAGTCGCTCCCGGCGTGGTTGGGGGTGCTGCCGGGTATCGCGGCCATGCGACCGGGTGCCGGCTTCGCGGAACTCGAGCTCACCCCGGGCACGGAACCGACCACGGTCCTTGCCGCCGTGCTCGCCCGCGGCGTCCACGTCACGCGCTATGAGCTCGCCGAGCCCTCGCTGGAGGCGATCTTCATCGAGCTCGTCGGTCGGCCGTCGGACGACGACGCGACCCTCGCTGCGGATGCCAGCGGCGGCGGTGCCGATGTCGTCGCCGACTCGGACGCCCGTGCCGCGGTCGAGGGTGCGGCGTGACCGCCGCTCGGGATCCGCTCCTGCCCAACGCCGGGATCGTCGCGCGGCGCGAGTACCGTGACCGGACGCGGAGCCCGCTGTTCATCTTCTCCACGCTGATCCTGATGTGCCTCGCCCTCGGCGTGGCCCTGGCCCCGATCGCGATCCGCTACTTCGATCGCCAGGTCGTCACGAAGATCGTCGTCCTCGCCGACGACGATCGTCTCGCCGCGACCAGCGTGGCGGTCGCGAGCAGCCTCCTCAACGTGCCCCCGGCAGGCGCCGACCCCGCCACGTGGGTGCAGCCGTTCCTGCTCGAGCAGGTCACCGACGCGGCTGCCGCCGAGCGACGTCTCGAGATCGGCGAGATCGGTGGGATCCTGCTCGTCTCCCGGCTCGACGACGGCAAGCTCGACGTGCGCTATCGGACCAACGGTCCAGCCGACAGCGTCCGCAGCCAGCTCGTGGGATTCGCCGCCATCGCCATCGGCATCCTGGAGTGGACGGCCGCGTTGCCGGCCGATTCGGACCTGCCGCCCTTCCAGACGCCGCAGTTCACGGTCGACTCCATCAACGTCGCGACGGATGCGGGCAAGCCCGTCAGTCAGCAGGAACTCGCGAGCCGATCGTTCCTGGGCATCGTCTTCGTGGTCCTCATCTTCATCACCGTCGTGATCTATGGGATGTGGGTCGCGACCGGGGTGGCAGCCGAGAAGAGCACTCGCGTCATGGAGCTGATGATCAGTGCGGCGTCGCCCCGGCAGCTGCTCACGGGCAAGGTCGTCGGGATCGGCCTCGCGGGCCTCACCCAGTACGCCGCGATCTCCATCCCGGCACTCGCCGTGCTGGCGTTCCAGGACCGGATCGCCGAGGCCGTCCTGGGGCCCGCATGGGCCGCGAGCGCGCCACTGGTCGGACTGACGCCGCCGCTGCTGCTCGCGTACGGTGTCTTCTTCCTGCTCGGGTTCACGTTGTTCGCCCTGATCTACGCCTCGATGGGGGCGTTCGTCAGTCGACCGGACGACCTGCAGACCCTGTCGCTCCCGCTCAGCCTCGTCGCGATGGCCGGCTACCTCTCGGCGATCATGGCGCTGGGGTCGGGAGGCTCATCGGGGCTCGTGCGCCTGCTGTCGTTCCTCCCGCCGTTCAGCCCGTTCGTGATGCTCGCCCGCGTCCTCGTCGGGAGCGTGCAGCCGTGGGAGCTGGTGCTCTCGATCGGGCTGCTCGTGGGCGCGATCGTCGTCGTCGCCGCGGTCGCGGTCCGCATGTATGCCGCGGGCGTGTTGCTGTACGGCCAGCGTCCCGGCCTGCGGGCATTCATCGCCGCGGCCCGCAGCGCCTGACGGTCGGCGAAGGGCAGCCGTCCGCCGCTAGGCGCCGTCGTCGAGCGGCAGGCGACTGAGCAGGGCGAGGACCGGCGCCGTCGCCGAGGCCGTCGCCGCGGGTTCCGCCGGCGCCGCCGCGAGCTCGGCCGCGGTCACCGCCCCGGCGCGTGCCGGGATGAACCGCCAGAGCCGGCTGCGGGTTCCCGGCAGGTAGGGTCCCTGGCGCTGGCGGGCCATCATCCCGGCCAGGCCCTGGGCGACGATCGCCTCGAACAACGCGCGCCCCTCCGTGGCGATGGCCGGCACCGCCACCACCTCGTCGCCCGGGCGCAGGATCCGGCGCAGGGCCTCGCGCCGCTTCACCAGCGGCTGGTTCAGCAGCGACACCCCGTCGAGGTGGATCAGGTCGAACGCGAGGAAGGCAGCGGGCCGACCTGCGCCGCCCCCCAGCCGGGTCGTGAGGGCCTCGGGGTCCGCGCGGCCGTTCTCGTCCACCACGACCAGCTCCCCGTCGAGGATCGCGGAGCGCGCCGCGACACGGACGGCCGTGCCGGCGAGTTCGGGGAGCGTCGCGGTCCGGTCCACATCCTCGGCGTCCACGATCCGCACCTCGCCGTCGCCGGGGTCGTCGGCCGGACCGATGAACACGAGCGCCCGCGCGCCGCCCCACCACGGTTCGAAGAGGTGCTCCTCCGAATCGAACGCCTCGGGCAGCGGGCGCGCCAGCATCGGCCGGACGGCCGGCAGGTCGGGCAGGCGATCCGCCGTGCCGTCGAGCGGGAGCGAGAGCTGGTCGGCCATGGCCCCGCGATGGTACGCCCGGCGACGGCCCAGGCCGGCGGCTAGACTCCGGGACGTGCCCCGACCACCCCGACCCGACGACCTGTATCGCCTGCTCGTCGCGACCGAACCGCGCCTCTCGCCGGACGGGCGCTGGGTGGTCGTCACGGTCCAGACGGTCGCGCCGGGGTTCGACGGCTACCGCCAGGCGTTGTGGCTGGTCTCGACCGCTGCCGACGACGACGCGCCAGCGCCGCGCCCGCTGACGCTCGGCGCGCGCAACGACTGGCACGCGCGCTACAGCCCCGACGGTCGGTCGCTGGCGTTCCTCTCGGATCGGCGGATGCGCGTGGAGGACGAGCCCGCGCGACGCGGGTCCGACGGCTCGGGCGAGCAGCGGGAGGACATCAAGCAGGTCTACCTGCTGCCCTTGGATGGGCCAGGGGAGGCCCGCCGAGTCACCGATCTCCCACGCGGCGTCACCGACGTCGCGTGGTCGCCCGACGGCATGCGACTCGTCGTGGTCAGCTGCTCGATCGGCGCGACCGAGGCGGAGGACGCGCGACGTCGTGGCCGCGCCCGGACGCCGGCCCGCGGAACGCCGCCGGCATCGGATTTCCGATTCGTGGACCGACTCGACTACATGCTCAACGGCACCGGATTCACGTACGACCGGGTGGACCACCTGTGGCTCGTGGACATCGCGACCGGGACGGCGACGCGCCTGACCGATGGCCCGGTGCACGACCGCCAGCCGGCCTGGTCGCCCGACGGCAGCCGGATCGCGTTCACCGCCAACCGGCGACGCGATCCGGACCTCGCGTCACGTGACGACATCCACGTGGTGGACGTGGCGACGGGCGCGGTCCACGCGGTCACGGCAGGTCCGCGGTCGATGTTCACCAGTCCCACGTGGATGCCCGACGGCGCGACGATCGCGGCGCTCGGCCATCGGCTCGAGGGCGGCGCCGGGAGCCGCAACGACATCCACCTGTTCGCTGCGGACGGCTCGGACGCGACCCCGACCGGGGGGCGGAACCTCTCCGCGGCGCACGATCTGATGCCGGGCTCGGCCATGAACAGCGACGTGACCCGCGGCGAGGGCCCGGTCCTCCACCCATCCGCGGACGGAGCCTCGATCGCCTTCAGCGCGCCGGTCGATGGGTCGTACGAGCTGTGGCGGATCGCGACGGGTGACGGGACGCTGGAGCGGCTGACGCGCGGGCACCACTACATCAGCGGCTGGAACGCAGCGGATGTTGCCGGTGGCACGACCCGCTTCGCGTACCTCCGCTCGTCGCCGACCGAGCCGCCGGACGTGTGGCTGCAGGATGACGCCGGCCCGCCGCGTCGCCTGACCGCATTCAATGCCGATGTCCTCGGTGAGCTCACCCTCGTCGAGCCCGTCGAGCGTCGCTCGGAGGTGGATGGCCGCTCCATCCAGGGCTGGCTCTATGCCGCGGGCGACGGCGCGCTCCCGCTCGTGACCCAGATCCACGGCGGTCCGCACACGCTCTATGGCGCATCCCCGATGTGGGAGTTCCAGATCCTTGCGGCGAACGGCATGAGCGTCTTCGCCTGCAACCCGCGCGGGTCGGAGGGCTACGGCGAGGCGTTCAACGATGCGAATCATCGCGACTGGGGCCCGGGCCCGATGCGCGACGTGCTCGCCGGGGTGGATGCGCTCGTGGCCGACGGCCTTGCGGACCCGGCGCGGCTGGGCGTCACCGGCGGCTCCTACGGCGGCTACCTCACGAACTGGATCGTGGGGCACGACGACCGATTCGCGGCGGCGATGACCTGCCGATCGGTCAGCGACATGTCGATGCTGTTCCTGACCGGTGACATCAGCGGCGGTGATTGGGCGCAGCTCGAGTTCGAGGCGACGCCCTGGAGCGATCCCGCCTACTACCGCGAGATCTCACCGATCTCGTACGCCGCACGCATCCGCACCCCGTTGCTCATCCAGCATGCGGAGCGCGACCTGCGGACCACGATCGGCCAGGCCGAGGCCCTGTTCACCGTGCTGCGTTCCTATCGCCGCCCGGTCCGGCTCCTGCGCGTCCCCGAGGAGACCCACGAACTCACGCGGTCGGGGACGCCGTTCCGACGGGTGGAGAACCTCGAGATCGTGCTCGCCTGGTTCCGCCACTTCCTGGTGGACGGCAAGCGACGGATGCCGCCGCTGCCGCGGGTGCGCGGCGGCCGCTAGGGCCGATCGCGCTCGCGAGCGTGCGCGCGGCGATCCAGGACGAGCGTCCCGAGGGCCATCGAGACGCCAAGGATCGCCAGCAGTCCCGCGACCATCGCGACCGGATCGGCCGCGCCATCGCCGCTGGGCGCCAGCGCATCCGTTGCCGCGGGCGTGACGTTCGGCGCGTCCGTCGCGGTCGATGCCGCTTCGACCACCACCGAGCCCTGCATGGTCGGGTGGATGGTGCACACGTAGGCGAAGGTCCCGGCGGTGTCGAAGGTCACCGTCGCCGACTGCCCACCACTGACCGTTCCCGTATCGAAGGCACCGCCCGAACCGGTCGCGGTGTGGCCCACGCCATCGCCGTTCTCCCAGGTGACCGAGTCGCCGACCTCGACCGTGACCGTCGCCGGGTCGAACGCGAAGCCGCTCATCGCGACCGTCTGATCCGCCGCCGACACCGAACCGACGGCAAGCACCGATGCCAGTCCCGCGCTGAGCGCCGCGACTGCACGTCGCCGAGGCCGCCTCGTCCCCATCTCGACCCTCCAGATCATCCCGGCGAGCCATCCCGCCGTCGCCTGGTGAGGGTTACGCGGTGGGTCGCTCCACGGTTTCGTTCCGTCGCGCCAGGCGTCGGTCGGCCACGAGAAGCGCGAGGAGCCCGGCGAGGGCCAGCGCCCCGAGGCCGGACGGCGTCTCGTCCGGTCCGCCATCCGGCCTGGCCGGGCCCGCCGTGCTGGTGTCGGGCGGCCGGCTCGAACGCGCCCGGACCACGATCGTCCCACGCATGTCGGGATGGGGAGTGCACAGGTACGCATACGTCCCGGCCCGCGTGAACCGGATCCGCGCCGAGCCGTCGGGCGCGATCATGCCGGTGTCGAAGGAGCCGTTGGTGGCCGTCGCGGTGTGCTCGACCGGGTCGCGGTTGGTCCAGGTCACGGTGTCGCCCACCCGGATCGTGACCCGCGCGGGTGCGTAGGCGAAATCGGCGATCCGCACGTCGCGATCGGCGGCGGTCGCCGTCGGGACCAGGAGGAACACGAGGGATCCCAGCGCAAGGCCGAGTGCCGGTCGTCGGGCGTGTCGAAGCGTAGGCATGCGCCCACGATAGCGGTATCCTCACCGTCCCATGACTGCCGTGAAGCGCCCGGATAGCCCAGCGCGCGACCACGCCAACGAATTGATCCGTGCCTGGGACGGGCGCGCGGGGAGCATCGGCAACCCGCTCGGGAGCTTGATGGGACGGGTCAGCACCGTGGACCAGGTCGGCGTCGAGGCCCGCGTGGACGCGCTCAAGCGGCGCTCCATCAAGAAGGCGTCGAAGATGTGGGCGCTGGACCTCGCGATCCGGATGATGGACCTCACCACCCTCGAGGGGAAGGACACCCCCGGCAAGGTCCGGGCGCTGTGCGTCAAGGCGATGCACCCGATGCCGGGCGACCCGACGATCCCGCACGTGGCGGCGATCTGCGTCTACC
>CAYVJP010000034.1:0-16929 GCA_964451745.1 uncultured Anaerolineaceae bacterium
TGTCCGCCGCCCGGACAACGTGCGGCGCGCCGGCGCCCGGCTGGTCGCGGTCGGGACGACGCACCGCCCGCCCGCCTCCGATTTCGCCGGCCCGCTCGCGGACGGACGGGCATCGATGGTCCTGCGCGTCCATCCATCGAACTTCACGATGGCGGGATTCATCGAGGCGCCCGACCCTGCAGAGGTCGCCCGGACGGCGCACGAGCACGGGGCCATCGTCGTCGACGACCTGGGCAGTGGGGCCCTGCTCGACACGGCGGACCATGGACTCGCGCACGAGCCGATGCCGCACGAGCGACTCGCTGCCGGTGCCGACATCGTCACGTTCAGTGGCGACAAGCTCGTGGGCGGCCCGCAGGCCGGGCTCATCGTCGGTCGTGCCGACCTGATCGCCCGGATCCGACGCGACCCGCTGGCCCGAGCCATGCGGCCGGACAAGGTCACGATGGCCGGCGTCGCGCTCACGCTCGGGCTGTACCGCGCCGGTCGGGCGACGACGGAGATCCCGGTGTGGCGGATGATCTCGATGCCACTCTCCGATCTGCAGGCTCGTGCCGCGGCGGTCGTGGGGCGGATCGGTCCCGACGCCGCGGTGGTCGACCTGCGTTCGACGGTCGGTGGGGGCTCGCTGCCGGGTGAGACGCAGGCATCGGCGGGGATCGCGGTCACGCCGCGTACACGTGGCTCGGCCGCGTCGGACCGGCTGCTGGCGGCGCTTCGGCGCGGCACGCCCATCGTGATCGGCCGGATCCAGGATGACGCCGTCGTCCTCGACCTGCGCACGGTGGAGCCCGAGCGTGACGTCGACCTCGCCGATGCCGTGGGTCGCGCCCTCGCGGATGGCTGACGGATCGCCGTGACCGTCGTGATCGGGACCGCCGGGCACATCGACCACGGCAAGACCACGCTCCTTCGCGCCCTGACCGGGATCGATGCCGACCGGCTGCCCGAGGAACGACGGCGCGGCATGACCATCGACGTCGGGTACGCCCACCTGGACCTCGACGACGGCGGTTCGATCGACTTCGTCGATGTCCCCGGGCACGACCGGCTCGTCGGCAACATGCTCGTGGGAGCCGGTGAGATCGATGCGGTCATGCTCGTGGTCGCGGCGGACGACGGTCCGCGGGCGCAGACCCTCGAGCACGTCGCCCTGCTGGACGCCCTTGGGCTCCGCCGCGGGCTCGCGGTCGTCACCAAGATCGATGCCGTTGCGCCGGATCGGGTGCGCGAGGTCACCGAGGCCGTGGAGCGGCTGCTCGTGACCACGAGCCTCGCCGGCGCACCGGTCCTGGCCGCATCGGGTGCCAGCGGGGCCGGCGTACCGGCCGTCCGCGCCGCCCTCGAGCGGATCGGCCGAGATCACCGCGTCGTGGCTCGACCGTCCACGCTTGCCATCGACCGGATCTTCTCGGTGAAGGGCCGGGGCATGGTCGTCACCGGTTCGCTTCGCGGTGGCCCACTGGCCACGGGAGACCGGCTCCGTGTCGTGGCGGGCGGTGCCGGCCCCAGCGAGGTTCGGGTCCGCGAGATCCAGGTCCACGGGGCGGCGCTGGATCGCGTGGAGGGTGGTGGCAGAACGGCGCTCAACCTCGCCGGTGTCGACCCGGGCGTCCTGCATCGTGGCGTCGTCCTGACCGCGGATCCGTTGGTGGTGGCGACGGATCGGATCCTCGTCGCCTTCGAACGACCCATCGCGGACCGTGCCCGAGGGCGGCTCCACGTCGGCACGGCCGCGGTGGACGCGGCCGTCGGCCGGAGCGGGCGCGATGCCCTGGCGCTCTCCGATGGCCGACCGGCCGGGATCGTCCGACTGGCCGACCCGGTGGCCGTCCGGACCGGGGACCGGTTCGTCCTTCGTCGCGGCCCGACCCAGGAACCCGTGGGCGGGGTCGTCCTCGACCCGGTCCCGCCCCGTGGGATCTCACGTCGCCGCCAGACGACCGGGCGCCTCGACGCGCTCGCGGACGGTCGTGCCGATGCCCGCCGGGACCTCCACGGCGCCATCGTCACGATGGGTCGGGTCGACCTCGCCGATGATGTCGCCGTTGTCGCCCTCGACGCGGCACGGTCCGCCGCGATCGGTGTCCCGGTCACCGCGGTTCGCAACGACGTGGCGACGGCGCTTCGCCGGGTCGTCACGCTGCGGCGGGACGATGCGGCGAGGGCCGGGTCCGCGGTGGTGGACCGGGCCGTAGCCGAAGGTGCGCTCGTCCGCGACGGCGATCGGGTCCGACTGCCCGGGGCCGCCCTCGCGCCCGCCCCAGAGCCCGCCATCCTGGCAGCGATGGACCGCCTCGAGGCGCTGCTGGCGACGCCGGCCCCGCCGGCACTCGCCGACGCTGCCCGGATCGCGGACTGTCCACCCGATGGCATCCGCGAACTCGAGCGGACGGGCCGGATCGAGGTCCTCGCCCCGGACCTCGCCTATGCGACAGCGACCTACCGCGAGCTGGCGGACCGCGCGCTGCGCCTCGCCGCCCAGGAGCCGCTCACGCCGGCGGCGTTCCGTGACGCGACGGGAACGAGCCGCAAGTTCGTGATGGCGATGCTCGAGGACCTGGATCGGCGAGCGATCCTCCGTCGAACGCCGGCCGGGCACGTCCCCGGGCCGAAGGCGCCGCGATGAACGGGGACGAGGTCGCTCCGCGAAGGGTCGGCGCGGTCGTGCTCGCCGGGGGCCGGTCAGCGCGGTTCGGACGCGACAAGCTCGTGGAGCCGATCGACGGCCGGCCGCTCCTGGACCACGCGATCGCGGCGGTGCTGGCCGTCGCCTCCGATGTCGTGGTGGTCGTGGAGCCCGGCGCCGACCGTCCGGTCCCGGACGGGGTACGAGTCGTGCACGACGACGTGGCCTTCGAAGGGCCGCTCGCCGGCCTGGCGTTCGGGCTGGCGGCCCTCGCCGACGACGTGGACGGGGTCATCGTGGTCGCCGGCGACATGCCGACGCTGGCGCCGGATGTCCTGCGGTTGCTGCTCGATGTCCTTGCCGGACAGCCGGGGGTCACGGCTGGCGTGCTGGACGCCGGCGGCCCCCTGCCGATGGCTGTTCGTCGAACGGCCGCGCTCGGTGCCGCGCGGGATCTCCTGGGGAACGAGGAACGGAGACTCCGCGCGCTGCCGGACCGGCTTGCTGCGAGCGTGATCCCCGGCTCGACCTGGCGGGCGGTCGATCCGGAGGGACGGACCCTGCGCGATATCGACCGACCGTCGGATCTCAGCTCTTGTACGGATAGTCCGTAAGGGTCGGGACCAATCGGGGAGCGTTCTCGGCGGCGTCGTCGATGGATCGGCCCAGCGACGCGAGGAACCGCGCGATGCGACCGCGACCGCGCGGCTTGCGCGCCTCGCGAGCGCGCCGTTCGGCGGCTTCGTCGAGAAGGAACTCCAGGTGCTCGTTGACCGCGAAGATGGCGAAGGCGTTCATGGCGAAGGCGCTCCTGGTTCGGAAGACGAAGGCCCCCGTCAGGCGACGGGGGCCTTCGCGTGGGAGGGAGATCGATCGGAGCCGAGGGAGGAGGCTCAGCTCCGAGGGCGGAGGTTCAGTGGACGGCGGGGATCACCGAGCCCGGCGTCGTGGTCGGATCCGCGAAGGCGGACCGCACGTTGCGCGCGATGGTCGCGAGGCGCTGGCGGATGGTGGTCCTCGGAAGCGTCTCGATCGACCGGCGCTTGGCCGCATCGGCGATCAGGCTCTCGATGTGGTCGTTCGCGTAGATGATCGACTGGACGTACATGGCTCGGTGTCTCCTTTCTGCGTCTCCGGTTCGTTCCGGTGCGCAACAGGAGCATCGCCGCACACAGTGCGAGCCACCACCGACGTCCGATGCCGAATCGACATCGTCATGTGTCCATGCCAATCGTCGGCGGTCGTCAGCCGTCCAGTTCGCCCGTCTCGTAGACCGTACGGCCCTCGACGAACGTCGCGACGACATGCGCCTCGCCGATGGCCCCGGCGCCTCGATCGAACAGGTCCCGATCGAGCACGGCAAGGTCAGCGAACTTGCCGACCTCCAGCGTCCCCGAGACCTCATCGAGGTGATTGACGTACGCGGAGCCGGCGGTGAACGCCGCGAGCGCATCGATGAGGTCCAGACGCTCGTCGGGGAGGAACACGTCGCGTTCGCCGCCATACGACGCCGGTGCCAGGCGATGGACGGCGAGGTGCATCTCCCACAACGGGTTGGGACTGGACACGCTCCAGTCGGAACCCATCGCCAGGACGGCTCCTGCGGCACGCAGCGAACGGAACGGGTACTGCCAGCGCCACCGCTCGCCCAGGAACGGGATGGTCAGGACGTCCATCTGGTCCTCGTGGGCGGCCCACAGCGGTTGTGCGTTGGCCGCGACATCGAGTGCCGCGAAACGCGCGATGTCGTCCGGATGGATGACCTGGATATGGGCGATATGCGGTCGGGTGTCCGATGGGCCGTTGCGGCGCCGAGCCGCAGCGACTGCGTCGAGCGAGGTTCGGACGGCCCGGTCGCCGATGGCGTGGAAATGGGCCTGGAACCCGAGGGCGTCCAGGGCCGGGACCCACTCGGCGAGACCGTCCGGGTCGATCTGGAGCAGCCCACGGTCGTCCGTCGCGCGACCATGACCGTCCAGGTACGGCTCGAGCATCGCGCCGGTGTGATTCTCGAGGACGCCGTCCATCATCAGCTTGATGCTGGTCGCCTGGTAGCGACCGATCGAGGTGGCGGCGCGCCGCTCGACGAACTCGTCGATCTGGTCGGCGCCGCGGTCGTGATCCCACCACATGGCCCCGACCACCCGCGCGGTCAGCTCGCCGCTCGACGCGAGGCTGACGTAGGCGCGTTCCTCGACGTTCGGCTCGACGATGGCGTCCTGCCACGCCGTGATCCCGAAGCTGTGCAGGTGGCGCTGGCCGAGCCCGAGCGCCTCCTCGAGCTCGGATGGCGTGTCGTCGGGCATGTGTCGGGCGACGAGGTCCATCGCCCCTTCGTGCAGGGTGCCGGTCGGCATCCCGTCCGGATCGCGTTCGATGCGGCCATCGTGCGGGTCGGGTGTGTCGGCGGTGATGCCGGCCAACTCGAGGGCCTTCGTATTCACCCAGGCTCCGTGGCCGTCGCGATTGGTCAGGAACGCCGGTCGATCGGAGACGATGCGGTCCAGGTCCTCGCGGCGCGGGGTGCCGCCCGGGAAGGCCGCCATGTACCAGCCACCGCCGCGGATCCACGTCTCATCCGGGTGGGACGCGACATAGGCCGTGATGAGGTCGTAGGGCGGACCGGACTGGGCATCCTCGTGGAGGTCGCAGCGGAGCATGTCCAGCCCGCCACCCACCGGATGGACGTGGGCATCCTGGAATCCGGGCGTGACCGTCCGGCCGCGCAGCGCGACGACCCGGGTGGACGGTCCGACGTGCGGTGCGATGGCCGCATCCGACCCGACGGCCACGATCCGGCCGTCGCGGACGGCGATCGCGCTCACGAAGCGTCGGGCGGCATCCATCGTCGCGATGCGGCCACCGGTCAGGACGAGGTCGGCGGGTCGGTCGGTCATGCGCCCGAGTCTCGCACCGCGGGCCGATGCGCATCGGGGGAATCTCGCGCTCCGCGACGGCGTAGCATCGCCCGCCATGACGACCGTCCACTTGCTTCACGCCGGCTACACCGGCGACCGCGTCGCCAGCAGCATCGTCCTGGTCCGCGATGGCGACGCCCTGATCGTCGTGGATCCCGGGATGGTGGCCCGCCGGTCGCTGATCCTCGACCCGCTCGCAGAGCTCGGTGTCGCACCGGACGCCGTGACGCACGTGTTCCTGAGCCACCACCACCCCGACCACACGATGAACATCGCGCTCTTCCCCGATGCCGAGGTCGTCGACTTCTGGGCTCGCTACAAGGACGACCTGTGGCTGGACCACGACAACGATGGCTACCACCTCTCGCCGAACGCCCAGCTGTGGCTGACCCCGGGGCATACCGAGGAGGACGCCTCGCTGATCGTCGAGGCCGACGACGGCGTGTATGCCATGACCCACGCCTGGTGGCACGCGGACCGGACCCCGGCGGAGGATCCGGTCGCCGCGGACCAGGCGGCACTCGAGGCGGCGCGCACCCGGATCCTCGCGGTGGCCGACGTCGTCATCCCCGGGCACGGTGGCCCGTTCCGGGTTCGGGGCTGACCGCGCGGAACCACGCCGCCGTACCCCGCGTCGTGCGGCCCGATCAGCCGCGAACCACCGGGGAGACACATCCATGACCAAGATGCCGCCTGCGCGTCGCCTGGCCGCCGCCGGGCTGACCGCCATCCTCACGCTGATCCTCGCTGCCTGCGGGTCGTACGGGTCGTCCGCCCCGCCGGCGACGGGTGAGCCGCCCGTCGCGACGCCGGCGCCGAGCGCGGTCGATGTCGACGGCTTCGTCGGGTCCATCGCGACCCTCGATGGGACCACCGCCACGGTCACTGGGTTCCTGCTGATCAGCGGCGATCAGGCAAATCTATGCTCGCTGGTCCTCGAGTCGCTGCCTCCGCAGTGCGGTGGCGCCATGATCCGCGTCCTCGGCGCGGTCCCCCAGGCCGTCCTCGACGCCCTCGACTCCACGAAGGACGAGCCATCGCTGAACCAGGCGAGCTGGGGCGACGTGACGATCACGGGCACGGTGTCCATCGGGGACGGCGCCACGCCCACCATCACGATCGAGTCGATCGAGAACGTCACTCGCTGACCGGCCGGCCCGAGCGCCGGGCCACGATGTTGAGGCGCACGTAATCGATCACGGGCTCGCCCACGCCGGTCGCGACCGCGCGCACGAAGGCGTCGTGGTCCTCGGGCGGCATCCGCTCCAGGTGGGCGCCCAGCACGACCGTCCGCAGGTACGTCTCGAACGGCTCGCCGGCCTCGAAGCGAGTGGGCTCGTCGGTCAGCCAGCACTCGATGTCCACGTATCCGGCGGCATCGAGCCGGCGCGTGGTGTCCAGCACGTTCTCGAAGTGGACCGCGCCCTGCCACCCGTCGCCGATCGTGGCCAGTACGCGCTGGATCGAGGCGATGTTGCCGGCGCCGCCGCACTGGGCCACGAGCCAGCCACCGGGCCGGGTCGCGGCGGCGAGGCGGCGGAACAGGGCGTCGTGGTCCGGGACCCAATGGAAGGTCGCCGTCGACAGCACGGCGTCGAGCGCTGCATCGGGGATCGGCAAGGGAGCGCCGAGATCGGCCACGACGTACTCGACGCGGTCGCCGAACCGGGTCAACCGCTCCCGCGCCGCCTCCACCATCGCGGGCGATCCATCCAGGGCGATCACCCGCCCACGGGGTAGCCGTTCGGCCAACACCTCGGTGACCCGACCGCTGCCACACCCCGCATCGAGCACGGTCTCGTCGCCGGCGAGGGGGAGGCGACCAAGGACCGCGGTGCCCCAGCGCGTCATCGGGTCGGCGACCTGGTCGTAGGTGCGGGCGTCCCAGTCGCGCGGAGCCCGCCGTCCCGCGCTCACCCCATGCCGCCGGCGCCGTCCGCGGTGGCAGGGGTCGCGTCCGCCGGGGTCGGCGCCCGGACGCCCGCGCCGCCCGCCCGCTCGCGCAGCCCGAACCACGCGACGACCGACCCGGTGACCAGCAGGCCGACGCCGGCCAGCATCGCCTGGTGGAAGGCCGTCATCGACGCGGCGTTCGCCGCGGCGATCTGCTCAGCCGTCGCGCCCGCCGCTGGCGGGTTGAGCGGCGGGAACGCCGAGCGGACGGCCGCCGAGCTCGTGTCCAGTTCGGGCGAGCTCGCGCCGAGTGCCGCATAGAAGGTCGCCGAGACCACGATGAAGATGAGGGCACCCAACAACGGCTGGCCCACCCGCGAGATCGCGTTGTTGATCGCGGAGCCGAGGCCCGCGTACTTCCCGGGGACGGATCCCATCAGCGTGTTCGTGAGGGGCGCGACCACGAGCGAGATGCCGATCCCGAACAGGACGATCGCCGGCAGGACGTCAACGATGGTGTCGAGCGGCGGGATCAGCGACCGGGGGTCGGCAAGCGTCGCTCGCCACGGTTCCGAATCGACCGGCAGACGCGCATACCAGAGCAATCCGGCCGCCATCGAGAGCGGGCCGATGACGAGGAAGCGCCGGGCGCCGATCCGCCCGGCGATGGTGCCGAACCGGGTCGACAACAGCGTGAGGCACAGACTGATGGGCAGGCCGATCGCGCCCGCCGCCAGTGCCGTGTACCCCAGGATCCCCTGGAAGACGAGCCCCTGGTAGGCGAAGGTCACGTACAGCGCCCCGTAGATGAAGAACGTCGCGAGGTTCACGGTGGCAAAGGCCCGCGATCGGAACAGGTCCAGGGGGACCAGCGGATGCTCCCGGGTGGCCATGAGGATCGGGAAGGCGATGAGCGCGACGACACCGACGATCAGCGCCGCCCAGGCGAAGGGGTCCTGCCATTCGAGCTGCTGCCCACGGATCAGCCCGATCGAAAGGCCGCCCACCGCGAGCGCTGCGACCAGCGACCCGAGCCAGTCGAAATGGGCGGAGGCGTCCAGGTCGGTGGCTTCCTCGACCTGGGCCAGCGTGACCCACAGGGCGAAGGCGAGGACGGGGACATTGAGGAGGAACGCGAACCGCCAGCCGATGGAATCGACGAGGAGACCGCCGACGAGCGGGCCGACGAGGGTCAGGGCGGACGTGGCCGCCGCCCACATCCCGAATGCGCGCCCGCGCTCGGCCCCCTCGAACGCACTCGAGATCAAGGCGAGCGAGCCCGGGACGAGGAGCGCACCGGAGGCGCCCTGGAGGAGCCGGAACAGGATCAGCCACTCCATGGTCGGGGCGAGGCCGCACAGCGCGGAGGTGACCGCGAAGCTCGCGAGGCCGATCGCATAGATCCGGCGCCGGCCGTAGTGGTCGGACAGGGCTCCGGACACGATCAGCAGGGCCGCCAGGACGGCGAGGTAGCCGCTGACGATGTAGGTCTGGCCCTCGAGGACGCCGACGGCGCTCGCCGGCAGCTCCTGCCCGATCCGGGGCAGCGCGACATTCACGACGGTGCCATCGAGGAACACTGCGCCCGAGCCGATGACGGTGGCGACGAGGGTCCAGCGTTGTCGTGGCGTCATCGTCGCAGTGTCGCAGATAGACTCACCTGCGATGCCAGGCCCTGTGGCACTCGTCGGTGCCGGCGAGTTCCTTCCCGCGATGTCCGCGTTCGATGCCGATCTGCTTGCCTCGACCGGCCGGGCGAGGCCGCGCGTCGTGATCCTGCCGACCGCGTCCTACCCGGATGGCGAGGAGGTCTTCCAGCGCTGGGCGGCGCTCGGCGTCACGCATTTCGGCGATCTCGGCGCGGAAGTGGAGCCGGTCCTCGTCCGTGACCGGGCCGACGCCGACGATCGGGCCGCCGTCCAGGCGATCGGCGAGGCCGACCTCGTCTACCTGTCCGGGGGCAAGCCTGGACACCTGCGGCGGACCCTCGCGGGGAGCGACGTCGGGCGCGCGCTCGTCGCGGCGCACGAGCGCGGCGCTGTCCTCGCCGGCTGCTCGGCCGGGGCCATGGTCCTGGCCGGGCACGCGTTCGACTTCCGGGTCCGGCTATTGCCGTGGCCGCTGCGCTGGGGTCGGGGGCTCGGCTTCGCGACCGGCGTCTCGGTCGTGCCGCACTACGATGCCTGGCCGGAACCGCTATCGGCACTCATCGCGCTGCAGGCGCCACGCGGTTCCGTGGTGCTCGGGATCGACGAGGAAACGGCGGTCGTCGGCCGCGACGGCTCGTGGCAGGTCCACGGCGCCGCGCGCGTCACGGTCTGGCGGGGTCGCCGGCGCGAGCGATTCCGCGCCGGCGAGGCGTTCCGCGTCTGAGGCGGGTCAGTCCGGGCGGACGGTCCGGAAGCAGTCCGAGCAGTACACCGGGCGGTCCATGCGCGGCTTGAACGGCACCTGGGCCTGATTGCCGCACGACGAGCACACCACCGCGAAGTACTCGCGATCGCTGCGATCGTCGCCGCGCTCGTAGCCGCGCGGGCCCCCGATGTCGCGGGCATCGCTGCCGCCTTCGCGGGCGGCACGCCGGCTGGCCCGGCAACTGGTGCAGCGCTTCGGATCGCTCACGAAGCCCTTCTGGGCGTAGTACTCCTGGTCGGCGGCCGAGTGGATGAATTCCACGCCGCAATCGACGCAGTTCAAGGTCCGATCGACGTAGGTCACGAGTGTTGCTCCTCCGGGGCGCGGTATCGCCAGGTGCGCTGCGGAGGGCGGCCGCATCGACGGTCGGGATAGGCGTGGTCTTGGGGTGATGAGCCGGGGCCGCGCGAAACCCAGGTGCCGATGTGGAGTCCCTGTCTGCGGGCGCACCGGTGTTGTGTGGCCCGAAGGATACAACGAGTCCCGGATTCGGGCCGTCACGGCCTCGGCGGGCGGCCGCGCAGGATCGTGGCCGGTCGTCGCCCGGACTGGCACCCGTGACAACGTACCTGTCACAATGGCCGGCGAGTATCCGGGGCGGCGGGCGAGGAGTCATGGGGGCGCCTCGCTCGCGCCAGACTCGAACGGCCGCCGGGGCGGCGGTTCGGGTCCAGGGCATCGTCCCGGTGGCAGCGTCCAGACGCGACACGCACCATGGAGGCGATTCCCGAACGGATGCTACGGATCATCCACACCGCGGACGTGCATCTTGGCGCGCGTCACGACGACCTCGGGGAACAGGCCGCGGCCCAGCGCGAGCGCCAATTCGCGGCGTTCGTGGCGGGCGTTGACCTCGCCCTCAAGGAGAAGGTCGATCTCTTCCTCGTGGCCGGCGATCTGTTCGACAGCAACGTCCAGCCGCGACGGTCCGTGGACCGCGTCGCCGCCCAGCTGAAGCGGCTCGCCGCATCCCGGATCCGGACCGTGATCATCCCGGGCACGCATGACTGCTACGACCGCGCATCGATCTACCGCGCGTACGATCTCAAGGCCCTCGCCGGCAGCACGGCCGACGACGACCTCGTGACGGTCCTGACCCCGGACCAGGGGAGCATCCATCTCACCGCCTGCGACGTCGTCGTGCACGGCCCGGTGTTCGCCACCAAGCGCGCCCCGCACAGTCCCTTGCGCGATCTGGACGCGAGCACGGACGAGCGCGCCGCCACGTGGCACGTGGGCATGGTCCACGGGTCCATCGCGATCCCGGGCAAGACCGATCGCGACGACGTCGTCATCACGACCGACGAGATCGCCGCGACCAACCTCGACTACCTGGCGCTGGGCCACTGGCATTCGGCCCAGCAGGCCAAAGCCGGCGAGGTCAAGTACGCGTACGCCGGAGCCCCCGAGGCGGTGGCGCTGGACCAGGACCGCGCGGGCAAGGTCCTCCTCGTCGAGCTCGAGGAGGTCTCGGGGCGCAAGACGGTCACGATCACCGAGCACGCGGTGGGTCGCACCACGTTCGACAAGCTGGACATCGATGCGTCCACGGTCGCCTCACAGCCGGCCCTCGTCGCCGCCCTGACCAAGCGGCGCGACCCCGATCTCGTCCTCGACGCCCGGATCGTGGGCGTGCGACCGGACGACCTCGACCTCCAGATCGACGAGATCGAGGCGGCCCTCGCACCCGCGTTCCTCAAGGTGCGCGTCCGCGATGTCAGCGTCCCGGCCCTCACCGAGGGGACGCTGCCGCCACCCGATACCGTCGCCGGTGCGTTCATCCGCGACCTCGAGGCCCGGATCGCCGAACTCGAGGCGGCCCCCGGGACCGACGGCGGCGCGACCGGCGCCGAGGATGCCGGCGAGCTGCGCGATGCCCTGCGGCTCGGCCGCCTCCTGCTGGGCGGCCACGAGGTGTCGCTGTGAGGCTACGCCGTCTCCAGGTGCGCGACCTTCGCCGCTACCGCGAGCTCGACATCGATCTGGCCCCCGGCGTCACGGTCGTGCGCGGGCCTAACGAGGCGGGCAAGTCCACGATCCAGCGGGCGATCGAGTTGGCCCTCACCCGTCGTGTCACCAGCGCTGCGGCGGACCTGGACACGCTCCGGCCGTGGGACGCCGGAAGCGACGCGCGCCCGTGGATCGCCATCGAGTTCGAGCAGGACGAGGAAGACGGGCGCAAGGTGACCGGGACGCTCGAGAAGTCCTTCGCCGGCCAGAAGGGCACGGTCCTGCTCGAGTATGACGGTCAGACCGTCTCGGACCCGGCGCTCGCGGACCAGGTGATGGCGGAACTGTCCGGGATCCCGACCGAGCCGTTCTTCCGCTCCACCGCCAGCGTCAGGCACCACGAGCTCAGCGATCTGGCCCGTGACGAAACGGCCCTGCGGGACCGGTTGCAGGCCAGCATCAGCGGAGCGGACCGGGGCACCGGCCGGGCGCGCAAGAAGCTCGAGCGGGCGCTCCACGAGCTGACCACCAAGGGAGAGAAGAACCCGGGCCGCCTCAAGGTCGCCGAGGCGGCCGTCGCGTCCACGGCGGCGTCCGTGGAACAGGGTGAGCTCGCGCTCGCCCAGCTGGAACGCGATCGTGACGCACTGTCGTCCGCTCGCGAACGCCGGCTGGACGCCATGTCCGCGCTCGCCGAGCGGCGCTCGATGCTCGAAAAGGCCCGGCAGGCCGAGCGCCTCGACGCTGAGCGAACGGCCGCGCAGGGCCGCTACGACCGATTCCGCGAAGCCGTCGATGTGGCCGCGGAGCTCGATGCCCTCGGGCAGTCGCACCCGTCGCCGAACCCACTGCCCGTCATCAAGGCCGCCGTCACCCGGTTGCGCAGCCTGGACGGGACGATCCGCGAGCTTCGGGCGGCACTCGCCGGCGAGGTCGCCGTCCAGTTCGATGTTGCCCCCGAGCCCACGTGGCGACCGCTCTCCCGCTGGGGCATCCTGCTCGTCATCATCGGCCTGATCTCGGCCGTCGGCGGGCTGGTGCTCGAAGTCGTGGCGGGGGTCGATCTCGGCGCGCTGCCGCAGCTGATCGGGATCGTGGCGGCGGTGATCGGGCTCATCCTCGCGGTCGTCGCGCTGTGGCTTCGCCGCGGTGCCGCCATGGAGAGTCAGCTCCGCGACGTGGAGATCGACCGCCGGCTGCGCGGACGATCGGAGATGGAGGCGGAGCTGCGCCAGGCCGAGGCCGACACGGCGCAACAGCTCGGAGCGCTCGGGCTCGACGACCTGGGGGCCGCGGAGGATCTGCTCGCCCGCGAGGAGCTCCACGTGGCGCGCATCAACGAGCTGTCCGCCCAGTTGGACGGGCTGGTCGGCAAGGAGCCGCGCGAGACGCTGGCCGAGCAACGTGACGCCGCCGCGCTCGAGATCGAGCAGAAGACCAGCGCCCTCGAGGGCCTCGGTCCCATCGCGAAGGAGCCGCGCGCGCGCGAGCGCCTCGAGGTGGAGGTCCGCGACCAGGAGGTCGCCCTCGAGCGCGCCCGCGACGACGAGGCGAACGCGCGGGCCCGCGTGGAGGCGAACACCGTCGATGCGGAGCAGGTCGCGGGCGAGGCCGAGCGGCTGGCCGGCTGGCGGGAGCAGCTCCGCGCATTGCAGCGACGGCAGCGTGTCCTCGACACGACGCTGCGATCGATCGAGCGGGCAGAGGTCGCCACGATGAAGACCGCGACCCGCTACCTCGAGGGCCACATGGTCCGCGATGTCGCCGCCGTCACCGGAGGTCGATACCGCCGGGTCCGGGTCGACGACAAATCGCTCGACATCGAGGTCCACGCCCCGGAGCTCGACGACTGGGTCCCGGTGTCGAGCCTCAGCCAGGGGACCTTGGACCTCGTGTACCTCGCCGCGCGGCTCGGGCTCGTCCGCCTGGTGACCGGCGATCGGCGGCCGCCGCTCGTCTTCGATGACCCGTTCGTCACCCTCGATGACACGCGCGCCACCCGCGCCCTCGCCCTCCTCAAGCGCGTCGCGACGGACTTCCAGATCATCTACCTCACCACGTCCGACCGGTACGACGCGGCTGCGGATGCGGTCGTCGAGCTGCCCGGACCCACCGCCGTGGACGAGGGCGTGGAGGATCCCGCGCTGACCGATCCGGCGTCCGCGCTCGTGGAGGGCGCGGCCTGATCGACGGGTTGCCCGCGGGATCGGCGACCATCCTGTTCGGTCTGGCCGCCGCCCTCGCCTGGGGCGCGGGGGACTTCGGTGGCGGACTCCTGAGCCGACGCACGGCCGTGTTCGGCGTGGTGATGATCGCCCAGCTCACCGGGATGGCGATCGCCGCGGTCCTGGCCGTGATCCGTGGAGAACCGATCCCGACCGGCATCGATCTGGTCTGGTGCGGGATCGCCGGCGTCCTCGGCGGTGTCGGCATCACGGCGCTCTATCGCGCCCTGGCGGTCGGACGGATGGGGATCGTGGCGCCGGTCACGGGGGTCCTCGCGGCGGTGATCCCCGTGGCCGCGGGGATCGTGCTCGAGGGCCTGCCGGCGCTCCTGGTGCTGGCCGCGATCGCGCTCGCGATCGTCGCGGTGGTCCTCGTCTCCCGGGTCGAGGACGAGGGCGGTGGGCGGGCCGGCCTGAACGAGGCGCTCCTCGCCGGCGTGACGATCGGCCTGTTCGGCGTGGCTCTCTCGCAGATCGGCGATGGGCACGTATTCGGGGCCTTGACCCTGATCCGCGGCGTCCAGGCCGTCCTCATCGCGATCGTGGTCGTCGTGGCACGGGCCGCGTGGCGCCCCACGCGAGGCGTGCTCCCGGCGATCCTCCTGGTCGGCGTCCTGGACATGGCCGGTAACGGCTTCTACCTGCTCGGCGTCCAGACCGGGGCGCTGGCGATCGCGGCGATCCTGTCATCGCTGTACCCGGTCACGACGGTGGTCCTGGCCACGGTGGTCCTCAAGGAACGGGTGACCCGGGACCATGCCGTCGGGATCGCGCTGGCGGTCGTTGCGATCGTGTGCATCGGACTCGGCTCCACGTAGACTCGCGACCATGAGCGATGTACCTGCCGGAGCCACGATCGAACCCGTGTGGTTCGTCGAGGCGACCTACGCCCCGGACGGCGCCGAGACCCGCGCCCCCTACCGCGCCGAGCACCTCGCGCGGATCCTCGCCCTCAAGGAGGCCGGCGTCTTCGTCGAGGTCGGTGCCTTCTCGGACGTCTCGGCGTCCGTGGTCCTGGTCCGCGCCGCGACCGAAGCCGAGGCGCTGGCGATCGTCGGCGACGACGTCTACCTGCGCAACGGCGTCTGGGTGGAGATCCGGGCGCGGCCGTTCGGGCGGGTCATCGCGTCGGGCTGAGCGGCCCCGGACGGAGCGGCACGCGCTCGATGCGGAGCGCGGCTGCATCCTCGGGCGTCCGCAGCACGACGACCTGCGCGAACCCTTCCGCGGTCAGCTGGCCGCCGTCGACGCTCCGGCGCAGCCACGCGAGGTGCCGATCGATCACGTCGGCATCCACGACCCGTTTGCGGCCGGCGTTCTGGGCACGAACCAGCTCGGCGGGGAGGTCCAGGACGATGGCGGTCGCCGGGACGCCGGCCGCTTGCGCGCGGTCCAGCAACGGGCGTCGATGCTCACGCCGCAGATTGGTGGCATCCACGACCGTGAGTCGGCCGGCCGTCAACCGGCGCGCGAGTTCGCGATGGAGGATCGAGAACGCGGTCCGCGAGGCGGACTGGTCGGCTTCGTCCCCCGAGACGACGGCTCGCAGCGCATCGCTGGAGAGGATCTCGTCGCCCGCGAACAGACGACGGGCCAGGGTGGACTTGCCCGAACCGGCCGCCCCCACGAGCACGACGAGGCTCGGATCGGTGACGGTCACGGTCGTCATGACGGCGATGATGCCGCGCCGGACCCGTCCGGGCCACCCGCTCGTGCGAATGGACGGGTGATGGATGCCCGCGCCGCGCTCGTCTGGTTCCGCCGCGACCTCCGCGTGCACGATCATCCGGCCCTGCTGGCCGCGATCGACCGCCACCCGTGGATCGTGCCGCTGTTCGTCGTGGACCCGGTGCTCCTGGGCGGGCGCTTCGCCTCGGCCAGCCGGACGTGGTTCATGCTCGAGTCGGTCCGGGCATTGCGGGCGTCCCTGCAGGCCCGCGGATCCGATCTCGTCGTTCGGACCGGAGATCCCCGAGAGGTGGTCCCCGGGGTCGCGCGCGCGAACGGCGTGGAGGCGGTCTACGTGTCCCGCGACCATGCCCCGTACGGTCGCGGTCGCGATCGTGCGGTGGCCGACGGGCTCGCGACGATCGGGGTCGATTGGCGCGCGCGTCGGGGCAACCTGATCCACGAGCCCGAAGAGGTCGCGACGCGCGATGGCCGACCCTTCAGCGTCTACACCCCGTTCCGCAAGGCCTGGGAAGCCCTGCCGCGACGCCCCCTCCTGCCCGCCCCGCCGCGGCTTGGCGGCGTTCCGACGGGTCTGGATCCCGGGCCGATCCCCACGCTCGCCGAGCTCGGGTTCGACGCCGGCCCGACGGCGGCGGTCGAACCCCTGCCGACGCCCGGTGAGCTGGCCGCCCGCGACCGCCTCGAGCGCTGGCTCGATCGCGGCGTCGACGGCTACCGCGCCTCGCGCGACCGGCTCGACCTCGAGGCCGGGACATCGCGCCTCTCGGCGGATCTGCGATTCGGAACGCTGTCGCCGCTGGAGGTCGTCGAGCGGGCGATGGGGGACGGTGACGGCCGCCGGACCTTCGTGAACGAGATCGCCTGGCGCGAGTTCTACGCGCACGTGCTCTTCCATCGGCCGGAGGTGCGACGACAGGCGTTCCATGCAGCGTTCGAGCACGTGGCCTGGTCCGATGACGCCGCCGGGCTCGCCGCCTGGCAGTCGGGCCGGACCGGCGTCCCGATCGTGGACGCCGCCATGCGCCAACTCGCGAATTCTGGCTGGATGCATAACCGGGCGCGGATGATCGCCGCCTCGTTCCTGACGAAGGACCTGCTCGTGGATTGGCGCGTTGGCGAGGCCCACTTCATGCGCCATCTCGTGGATGGCGACGTCGCCGCCAACAACGGCGGCTGGCAGTGGTCGGCGTCGACGGGTACGGACGCC
>CAYVJP010000035.1:0-1945 GCA_964451745.1 uncultured Anaerolineaceae bacterium
GACCCGCTGCTGGTCACCGATCGCGGCGCGATCCCGCTGCGCCCCGGCAAGGCGAACCGAGCCGCAGAACCGGCCGTCCTGGAGGCCTGGACCACGGCCGCCGGGATCCCGACGGCCGGTCGGATCGAGGCGCCCGGCACCATCGAGGGCGGCGACACGCTGTGGCTTCGGCCGGACCTGTTCTGCATCGGGCGCACGTTGCGTACCAACCAGGCCGGTGCGGACCAGCTGGCCTCTCTCGTTGGTGGCGACGTTCGGATCTTCGACGTCCCGTACTGGAAAGGCCCAGGAGAACTCATCCACTTGATGAGCGTGATCTCGCCCGTGGCCGACGACCTCGCGGTCGTCTATCTCCCGCTCCTGCCGGTCGGGCTGTGGCAGCTGCTGGGCGACCTCGGGATCCGGCTCATCGAGGTGCCCGACGAGGAGTTCCCGACGCTCGGCTGCAACGTGCTGGCGGTTCGCCCGGGGGTCGTGATCCTGGCCGAGGGCAACCCACGGACCGCGGCGGCGCTGGCGGCCTCCGGATGCGAGGTCCACACGTACCCGGCGACCCAGGTCGGCGTGAACGGCTCCGGCGGGCCGACCTGCATGACGCGCCCGATCCTCCGTGGTTGAGGCGATCGACCGCGACCGCCTGGTCGCGGACCTGCAGGCCCTCGTCCGGATCCCGAGCGTCACCGGGAGCGAAGAGGCCGTGGCCGATCGGGCGGCGGACGCCCTGCGCGACCTCGGGCTCGATGTCGAGCTCGCGCAGCCGGATCCGGCCGCCATCCGCGCCGATCCCGATTGGCCCGGTGAGGAGATGCCGCGATCGTCCCTGCCCATCGTCATCGGTCGTGCGGGGACGCCGGGTGGACGACGACTCGTCCTGTCCGGGCACCTGGACGTGGTGCCGCCGGGTGACCCGGCGACGTGGACGGTGGACCCGTGGGGTGGCGAGATCCGCGACGGGCGCCTGTATGGCCGCGGAGCCGTGGACATGAAGGGCGGCGTGGCCGCGATCCTGGCGGCGGTTCGCGCGCTCGCCGCGGATGGCGCCCTCGAGGCCCTCGCCGGCGAGCTCCTGGTCGTGCTGGTCCCCTCCGAGGAGGATGGGGGCCAGGGGACGCTCGCCGCGATCCGGGAAGGTGCGGTCGGCGACATGGCGGTCATCACCGAGCCGTCCAACCTCGACGTGGTCGTCGCCCACGCCGGCGCCATCACGTTCCGGCTCACGGTCCCCGGACGTGCCGCGCACGCCTCGCAGCGCCGCGAGGGCGTCTCGGCGCTCGACAAGCTGTTCGTCCTCGTGGCCGCCCTCGAGGCCGACGAGACGCGCCGGAACGCCGCCGAGACCGATCCACTGATGACCGCGCTCGGGCTGCCGTACCCGACGATCGTGGGAAAGGTCTCGGGTGGGGAGTGGGCATCCACGGTCCTCGACCGCGTGACGGCTGAAGGTCGCTACGGCGTGCGCCTCGGCCAGTCGGCGGCCGGGGCCGAGGACGAGCTGCGGGCCTGTATCGCCGCCGCCTGCGCGGCCGACGACTTCCTGCGCGATCACCCGGCGACCGTCGAGATCACCGGAGGCCGATTCGGTTCGGCCCGGGTCCGGTCGGATCACGACCTGGCCACGGGGCTCGCCGCCACCGCGGAGGCCGTGACCGGCCGTCTGCCGGCGCTCCTGGGCGAGCCCTACGGCGCCGACATGCAGATGTACGTGAATGTGGGCCGGACGCCGTGCGTGATCTTCGGGCCGGGGGATGTCAAGGTGGCCCACAGCGCCGACGAGTACGTGCCGATCGAGGAGGTCGTGACCTGCGCCCGGGTCCTCGCGGCGTGGGTCATCCGGGAGATCGGCCCGCGTTGACCGCCCCACGGCGCGCGATCACGAGCCACATCGGGACCACGACGAGAGCGGCGCAGAGCAGGCCCAACGCGGCGTAGCTCGCGGCGGCGACCA
>CAYVJP010000035.1:1955-8215 GCA_964451745.1 uncultured Anaerolineaceae bacterium
CCACGATCCCGGAACCCAGGCTGGCGGCCGCCGCCGAACTCCAGATGAGCGCGTCGGTCAGGCCCTGGAGCCGCGTCCGCTCGGCGAGGGAGAGGTCCGTCGTGAGCAGGGCCGACCCCGCGACGTAGCCCAGGTTCCAGCCGTATCCGAGCAGGAAGAGGGCGATGAACAGCAGGACCCCGCCATCGGGCGGCGCGACAGCCGCGAGGACCGACGCGGCGGCCGTCGTGGCCAGTCCCGCGAGGATGACGGGGACGCTCCCGAACCGATCGGTCAGGCGTCCGGAGATCGGCGAGAGGCCGAACATCCCGAACGTGTGCCCGCTGATGACGATCCCGACGGCGCCCAGGCCGTGGCCGTGGGCGGTCATGTGCAGCGGGGTCATCGTCATGATCAGCACCATCACGACCTGCACCGTGACGAGCGCCACGATCGCGACGGGAACGTTGGGGCGTCGCAGCACGCTGCGCAATGAGGTCGCGGTCGTCCGTTCGGCCTCGGGGTGGTCGTGCCGGGAACTCGTGTCCGCCAGGGCGTAGGGATCCGGCCGGAGCGAGACCAGCGTGAGGATCGTCGCGGCACCGACGAAGACGACCGGGACGAGGTAGGCACCGGCGAGGCCGGGCAGCCCCAGGGTCGCCGCGAATGTCGCGGCCGGAGCCGCGAGATTCGGCCCGATGACGGCTCCCACCGTCGCGCCCCAGACCACCGTGCCCAGCGCCGAGGCCCGGCGATCCGGCGGATAGAGGTCGGCGGCGACGTACCGGGACAGCTGGTTGGAGGCATTCCCGAACCCGATCAGGACCGTCCCGAGGAGCAGGATCGGCAGCGAGGCCACGACGACGGCGAGCGTCGCGATGAGCGCCCCGGCGACCCCGATTGCGTAGCCCGTGGCGAGTCCCGTTCGGCGGCCCCATCGCACCATCACCTGCGAGAGGACGACCGCTCCGAGTGCCGCGCCGAGCACGACGGTGGCGCCCGGCGCCCCGCTCCACGTCGTGCTCCCGCTGATCTCCTGCGCGACGATCGTCGCGACGGTCACCGCGGCGATGTGTCCCGTGCTGCCCAGCGCCACACCGGCGACGAGCGACCAGAGCGTGCGTCGTCGGAGTCGGGCCAGTTCGCGCGTCGGGGGGTGGGCGGTCTCCATGGTCACCGGGGGGATGGTACGCGAGGGCACGATCGCGATGAGGGGCTCAGGTCGACGAGGCCGCCAGCTCCACGAACCGGCAGAAGGCGTTGGCGAGCCGCATCTGCTCCGGCGTCCTCGCCCGCACCCGCAGGAGATCGGGGGACGCCACCACGATGGCGATCCCGCGAGCCCGCGATGTCGCGACGTTGAGGCGGTGGCCGCTGTACAGGAAGTCCATCCCGCGAGGTGCGAGCTCCGGTGACGACGTCGTGAGCGAGTAGATGCTGATGGGCGCTTCCTGACCCTGGAACTTGTCCACGGTCCCGACCCTGGCCGCGACGGGCAGGAGGCGCTTGATGGCCGCCACCTGGGCGTTGTACGGAGCGACGACCAGGATGTCCTCCAGGTCGAGCCGGCGGGTCCGCCCCTTCTGGTCAGTCCAGCGTGTGTCGGCCTCCACCAGTCCGAGGACGAGCGAGGCGACGGCGGCGGCTTCCTCGGGGTTCTCGTTGTCCGCACCGACGGTCGGCAGATCGATCATCCGTGGGCCGACCCCGGTGATGAGCGGGTCTCCGCCGGCGATCGTCTGACCCGCGAGATGCGGTTCCGCTTCGAGGCGATCGTCGTAGAAGACCTCCGACGTGAACCGGCAGAGCTCCGGATGCAACCGCCACGTCGTCTCGAGGAACAGGCCGCGGTCCGACGGGATCGTGGCGCGTCCGTCGAGGACATGAGCGAGCGCAGACTGCTCTGCGCCCGGGGGATGGGTGCCCTGGAGCGGCTGGTCCAGTTGCTGCGGGTCGCCCAGCAGGACGATGTTCCTGGCCGCTGCCGAGACCGCCACGACGTTGGCCAGCGAGATCTGTCCGGCCTCGTCGACGAACAGGACATCCACGCTGTCCGAGAGCTTCGGGCTGACCCACACCCACGACGTGCCCGCGACGAGGTTCGCACCCTCCGCCAGGCCTCGTGGGATGTCCGCCGACTCCACCTGGGCGACCCGAGGGTCGTCGATCAGCGCGTCGTCGTCGGTCCGCTGGAGGGCTCGGACCGGCGTGCCGGACTCGGTCGCGGCCGCGAGGACTTCGCGCAGCAGGTTGGCGATGACCTTGTGGCTCGTGCCGGTGATGCCGACCACCTTGCCGGCGGCCAGCAGGGTGCAGATCATCCGCGCCCCCGTGTACGTCTTCCCCGAGCCGGGCGGACCCTGGATGGCCAGCACGGTCTCATCGAGGCTCGTGGCCAGGCGTCTGGCGGCGTCGAGCGACGGCTCGCCGGGGCGGATGAGCGGCTCACGGTCCCCTTGACCGGCGCGCGGCTGGCGACCCATCAGCAGGTCACGCGCGGCCCGCCACGGCCCCTGAGCGTCGATCCCGTGCTCGATGACCCACTCGCCAAGCTCGGCCAGGCGCGCCCGGTGCTCGCCGGTCCGGTAGATGTCCAGTCCCACGACCGAGCGCGGGTGGCGCGCTACGGGGCGCAGCTTGATGTCCACCGTCTGGGCCACGAGGTCGAGCGCCACGAGGTCACCTACCCGGAAATCGCCGGGGTTTCCGTCCGGATCGTCCTGCTGCAGGCCGGGATCGTAGAGATCCTTCCCGATGTCGATCTCCTGGTCCGGGTAGCGGTAGCGCCACGTCCGGCTCCCCTTGCTCGTGACGGCGAGCTCCTCGACCGGCTCCAGGAACCCGATCGCCCCCTCATCCTCGACGAGCGCGTCCGGCTCCAGGCTCATCCGATGGAAGAACTCCCACCAGGTCGCCTTCTCCTCCCGGCGATGCCAGCCCAGGAGCTGGGCGAGCAACCAGCGGCCGTGCTGTTCGGGGGTCCGGTCGGCGGCCTCTGCCGGGATCTCGCCCTCCGGTGCAAGGCGCGCCGCGAGGGCCTGTTCGCGGATCTGCGCCTCGGTGCCGGCTTCGCTGATCCCCGGATCGCGCGGCTCGGGGCGTGGCACGGGCTGGCCGGTCAGGTCGGCCAGCTCGTCACGCAGCGTTTCGAGCCAATCCCGAAGTCGGTGGTTGCTGACGACGTCGTCCTCGTTGTAGCGCTCGATGCGCTCGAGATGATCGGCCGCCGGCCGCTCGCCGTCGCCCAGCTGGAGCCATTGCTCGAACGCGACGATGCTGCTGCCCGCATCGCGCAGGTCGATCTGGCGTTCGAACCCGTAGAACGCCTCCATCCGCTTGATGGAATAGCTCTCGACGGAGGCGCGCAGGCCCTGGCGGACCGCTCGCAGGAGGTCGACGAGCACGCCGCGGCGAAGCAGATCATCGACTTCCCCTTCGCGCGTGCCGTAGCGGCCCATCAGGCGCTTGAGCGCGGTCGGTTCGTAGGGGGCGTAGTGGTAGATATGGAGGTCCGGGTCCGCCGCCCGGCGCGCCGCGACGAGATCCATGAATCCCTCGAAGGCCCGGCGTTCGCCCTCGTGCGTGAAATCCCCGTCGTCGTCCCGGGACCAGAAGGCATGAAAGGTGCCGTCCATCTCCCGCACGCCGAACAGGTAGTCAAGGCCATCGTCGAGAGCGAACGGGTCGCCTTCGATGTCGAAGAACAGGTCGCCCGCCGATGGCGCTGGCAGTGAGGCGAGCCCGCGCTCCAGCTCGACCGCCGCGCCGGGCGCGGGGAGGAGCAGCTCGTAGCGGAGCGCACCGGTGCGCCGATATCCGAGCTGCAGCCGGGCCTGCTCCCGGACCCGCTCCAGGGCCTGGGCGCTGGTGTCGGCGAGTGGCGGGTCCATGGGCAGGGGCAGGTCGCCGAGGGCCTCCAGCGTCGCCACGCCCCGCAGCTGGAGGGCGCGACGCTGGCGTGCCGTGATCCCGGCGACGAGACTCAGGTGATCGTCGTCGCGCCGACGTTTCGCGCACTCCGCGGCCCAGCGACAGACATCGCAGTGGTCGACGGGGTCCGGGTAGGTCGCCGCGGGCGGATAGGCGGGGGGCGATTCCGCCGCCATGGTCGCGAGGAAGCGATCGCGCACGCTCCGGTAGTACGCCATGTAGTCGTCGACACGGAGGCGTTCGACCGCGCGAGCGCTCCCGCCGAGGGCCACGTACAGCCATGCCGGTCGCACGCGCTGGATCGCCTCCAGCTGGTCGATATACGAACAGATCTGCAGGACCGCACTGGCCTTGACATGACGCGCCAGCTTCGTGTCGGCGACCTCGTAGTGATAGGGACCCCACACCGACGGTCGCTCGGGGTCGTCCACGCGCAGCAGGAAGTCGGCATGGCCGCGCCACGTGCCATCGAAGAAGGTGGCCTGGTAGATGACGTCGGCGCCCGAGGCCATCGCCTCGATGGTGGTCGCAGCGGCGGCCTTGATGCGCTCGCCGTAGTCGTCGATCGACCCGTCCGGTTCGATGGTCACGACGGTCCGACCCGCGGCAGACAGGTCGGAGCGGTAGCGGGCCTCGTGCTCGAAGCCGCGCTGGCGGATGATGTCCAGCTCCGGATCGTCGCGCATCGGCCGCTTGACGAGACCGGCCAGCGCTGCCCGATCCAGCTGGGTCAGATGCTCGCAGGCGAGGTACGCGACGAGGTCCGTGGCGGCATAGACGGGCCGCCCGTCGATCGTCTGCACGCCCCCACCTTAGCGGCCAGCCGCGTCAGCTTGCCTGTCACGGCCGCGCTACGCTTGCGGGCGTGAGCCCCGAACATCGACGACCGGATGGTACCCGGCAGGTCGGCCCGACCTGGGAGAGCCTCGTGGAGCGGCAGATCCGTGAGGCCATGGAGGAGGGTGCCTTCGCACAGCTCCCGCACCAGGGCGAGCCCCTGCCGCTCGAGGACGACACCGCGGCGGGCGAGTGGGCGATGGCGCATCGGATGCTCCGCGATGCGGGTGTGGCGCCGCCGTGGATCGAGGCAGACAAGGAGGCCCGCGCGCGCCTCGCCGAGATCGACGCGGTCGTGTCTGCAGCCCGGCACCCCGGAACGGATCCGAACACCCTGTCGCGCCTCCGCCGCGAGGCGACGAGGCTCGTGGTCGCCGCGAACCAGGCGATCGAGCGCCTCAACGCCGAAGCGCCGACCGACCGGCAGCACCGCCGGCTCCTGGACCTCGACGAGGTCCTCCGCCGCATGGACTGACCAACGCGGCGACGCCGGCCCGAGGCTTCGGACCGGCGTCGTCGGAGGAGTGGTGCGGCGGCCCGAATGGGAGGGCGAACCGCCGCGCGGGAGCGGGAGGTTACTGCCGGTTTCGAGCCTCAACGAAGCGGAGGCCGCCGACGAAGGCCGCGATACCGGCCAGTGCGAGCAGCAGTGCCGGGATGGCCGAGGCAGGAGCCTCGTCCGAGCTGGAGACGGTGTCCGTGGCCGGGGCCGCGGTCGCATCGACGCCGACGGCCGCGGTGAGCGTGTCGCCCTCGAGCGAGCCGATCGCGAAGACGCTGTACGACGTGCCCGAGGCGAGGTCGAGGGCGCCCGGATCGAGCGGGCAGACGGTGTTGTCCGCGTTCGCGCAGACCTTGAGGTCATACGAACCCGGATCGATGGTCAGGTAGTCGGTGGCATCGGGGTAGGCGAGGTTCTCGACGACCTTGGCCGAGCCGTCCTGGGTCAGGACGTCGACGGCGGGGGTGTCCGCCGAGAAGTGGACGACGCGCGCCTGGGCCTTGCCGGCGACGGGCGACGGATCGTCCACGAGGACCTGGGCCTCGATCGAGGCGAGGACGTTCGTGGCCGCGATCGTGTACTTGGTGTCGTCGGCGATCTCGAGGGCCGCGACGTCGATCGGGCAGACCGTGGCGTCGGCGGTCGCGCAGACCTTGATGGCGTACGTGCCGCCGGGGACGGCGACGTAGGCGGACAGGTCGCCGAATTCGAGGCCGGACAGGGCGTCGACCTTGGCGTCGTTGACGTAGACGTCCACGGACGGCGCGTCCGGGGAACCGTGGAGGACGCGGACGTGGGCGTCGCCTTCAGCGGCGGCGACCGGGCCGGCCGCCACGAGGGCAAGGGCCGCGGCGGCGCTCAGGCTCGCGAAGCGGGTGAGTCGAGAGGTGCGATGCATCTGGTGGGCTCTCCTGCGTCATCGCGGTCCGGGGACGGACCGTCGTGTTGGGCTCGGGTCACCCACCTCTTCGGGCCATCCCTGCATCCGGATGGCATCCGAAGTCAGATCGCT
>CAYVJP010000035.1:8225-16914 GCA_964451745.1 uncultured Anaerolineaceae bacterium
TGCGTGCGGCGAACGTACCCGCAGATCGAGCAGGACTCGATGCCGGTGACGGGATCGAGCTCGAGGAAGCTGGGGCAGCCGTTCGTACGGCAATAGGTGCGGGAGGCCGCGGCAGCGGCCGTCGCGCGACGGCGCAGGCGGCGCATGTTGCTGGCACGACCGGCAAAGGTCGTGGTCGCGGATCGGGTCATCATGGGTGCTGGTACTCGTTGACTTTCTGGCGCGCCATCGGCGTTCGTGCCGTGGCCGCGTCCTGGTTGCTTCCGCTCAGGACAGCCCGGGATTGGGGGCCGGAGCGGTCTTGGTGGTCCGGGCGGCGTTTCGGGAGCGTCCGTTGTGAGGAAGCGCTCGACCGTTGCCGTCGCGGCGGACCGGTGACCCATCTACTATCCCACTAGAACGAACGTTCGTCAACCGGTACCCGGGTGCGACCATCGGCTGCGACCGCCACGACCGGTGCCTCTCGCTGAAGGAGCGTCATGTCCGAACCCTCGGAGCGACCCCGCCCCAATCCGCGACTCGCCCTGGGCCTGCTGGCCGTCATCTTCGCCCTCCAGGGGTTCTACGCGGGGGTGGAGACCCTCGGTGACGGGATCGACACCAGCCGGCCGGTGTCGATCGCGATCGCGGTCGCGTACGTCCTCTACGTCGGCTTGATCGCGGCCTTCGCCATCGGCATCTGGAAGCGGATGCCGTGGGCCCGCCTCGTGGGCATGGTGGCGGCGTTGGTCGGACTGGCGATCACCGGTCTCCAGGTGCTCGATGGCGAGACGATCGATTCGCACGTCCTCGGGCTCATCATCGACGGCGCCCTGCTCTACTACCTCACCAGGCCGAACATCCGCGAGCTGTTCGACGCCTGAGCGGAGCGTTCGCGCCCCGGAATCGCCGTGAAAGGTGCTTGTCAGGCGCCGGCGAGGGACTAGCATGACCGGTGAGCCGATGTCGATCGACGCCGGCCACGGACAGCGAGGGAGGCCAACGCCAGTGACCGAGCCAGCAGCATCAGGCTCCACCGTCCCAGCCGGGCTCGTCTATGCCGATGTCCCGAACCGCATCGTCGCGCTGATCATCGACTCCATCATCCTTGGGGTCATCAACATCGTGATCTTCGGCGTGATCAACGGGATCCTCGGGCTCGGGCTCATCAGCTTCCTGGCTTCGCTCGTCGTCGGGCTGGCCATCAGCGCGGCCTACTTCACCTACACCTGGACCGCGATGCGCGGCACCATCGGGATGAAGGTGCTCGGCATGCAGATCGGCAATGCCGGCGACGGGGCGACGCTCAAGCAGGATCAGGCCGTTCGCCGCTGGCTCATCCTGTTCGGCCCGCAGGTCCTCGCCTCGGCCCTGCAGTATTCCCTCAATTGGACCCTGGGCCTCGTGGTGTCGATCGCGGTCCTGGCCTGGTACATCTTCCTCCTGAAGACGACCGCGGACAGTCCGACCAAGCAGGGCTACCACGACGTCTTCGCGCGATCGCAGGTCGTCAAAGCCGCGCGCTCCGTCTAGCGAACGCCCCTGCTAGGCGGGGATCAACCGCCCGGTGGGTAGCCTGTGATCCGCCGGATTTCCTTGTACAGCGGCTTGAGCCGTCCGTACATCCGGCGATAGACGCCGTGATACAGCTCGTCGTAGCGCGCGTGATCGGCGGGGTTCGGGTCCCGGACCTCGCCGACGTGCACCATCGCCGCCACCGCGGACTCGATGTCGCGGTGGATCCCCAGTCCCACGGCCGCGTCGATGGCCGCCCCGAGGCCGCTCGCCTCGTGGGTCACGCCGCGCGCGACGGGCAGCCCGAAGACATCGGCCGTGAGCTGGACCGCGGCCGGGCTCTGGGCGCCCCCTCCGGCGATCCGCAGGGACGCGGCGGTCACCCCGGTCCGCTTGGCGGTCCGTTCCAGTCCCTCGCGCAGGGCGTAGGCGAGGCCCTCGAGGATCGCCCGATACACGTGGGCCCGGGTATGGACGTCGCCGAATCCGATGATGGCACCCTTCGCCTCGGGCCCCGGGATGCGCACGCCGGGGGACCAGTACGGCTGGAGCGTGAGGCCCATGGAACCAGGGGGGACGCTCGCGACGAACTCGTCGAAGAGCACCTCGGGGGCGACCCCGAGCGTCGCCGCGCGGGCCACCTCGGCCGCGGCGAATTCGCGCTTGAACCACTCGACCATCCAATAGCCGCGGTAGACCTGGATCTCCAGCGAGTAGGCACCGGGGACGGCTGACGGGAAGGGCGGGATGAGCGGGATCGCCTCGACGTATCGGCGCATCGTCGTGTTCACGGTCGCGGCGGTCCCGTACGAGATGGCCGCGATCTCCGGAGTGATGGCCCCCGAGCCCAGGATCTCGCACGCCTTGTCCGCGGCGGCGGCGATCACGGGCAGTCCGGCGGGGAGGCCCGTCGCCGCCGCCGCCGCCGGCGTCAGCTCGCCTAGGCGGTCGGTGGGTGGCACGAGCTCGGGCAGCCAGTCCGGATCCACCGGCGCGATCGTCCAGCGCCAGTCGCCGGGCTTCGCCCAGCGGAACGCCCGATAGTCGAACGGCACGTAGCCGACCTGGGCCGCGGTGGCATCGATGAATCGGCTGGTCAAGCGGTGGGTCAGGAAGCCCGAGAGGAAGAGGTAGTGCCGCGTCCGGCTCCAGGTCTCGGGTTCATTGACCCGGAGCCAGTTCGCTTCGCACGCCGCGGCGAAGGTCTCGATGGTGTCCCGCAGGCCGAGCATCCGAAAGCCGAGCGCGGTGATGCCCTGCACGCCGCCCAGCGGTGGCAGTCCGTCCGTCCGGCGGTCGTCCAGCCACGTGATGGCGGGCCGCAGCGGGACGCCGTCCGCGTCGGTGACGACCACGGTCCCGCGCTGCGTCGTGAGCGCTACGCCGGCGAGGCTATCGCGCCGGACCGCCGGATCGGCCATCACCCGGGTGCACGCCTCGCCGACGGCGGCCCAATAGACCTCGGGGTCCTGCTCGGCCCAGCCCGGCGAGGGCGACACGTACGGCGTGAACGGGACCCGCGCCCCGGCCACGATCGACCCGTCGGGGGCGATGACGAGCGCACGGGCGCTCTGCGTCCCGACATCGATGGCGACGACGTGGTCGGCGCTCACCGGTCGCTCGGCGTGGCGTGACCCGGGTCCGCGTCGTCGAACAGGATGCCCGGGTGCATGATCCGTTCGGGATCGAGTCGCGCGATGGCGGCCCGGATGGTCTCGATCGCGAGCACGCCCTTCTCCGCCTCGAGATACGGGGCGTGGTCCATGCCGACCCCGTGCTGGTGGCTGATGGTGCCACCGTGGGCCACGATGGTCTCGCTGGCGGCGCGCTTGAGGCGACGCCAGCGGTCCATGGTCTCGTCGGGATCCGTCGCCCGGCGGAAGACGTACGTGGCGTACACGCTCGACCCCGACGGGTAGACGTGCGAGAGGTGGCTGAACGCGTGCACGCGCTCGCCGTCGGCCTCCAGGCCGTGGCGGAGCGCCGGACCCAGGGCTGCGGCGAGAGCCGGCAGCGCCGTCCAGTCGGTTGCCGTTTCGACGGTATCCACCGCGTACCCGGCGTCCCACAACGCGTTGCGCAGGTACGGCGCGGTGAAGCGCTGGCGCCGCCAGGTCGCCGCGACGCCCGGGACACCGACGCCGCGCGCCTGACGCACGAGACGGATGACCTCGTTCTCGGTGGCGCTGACGACGTCGTCGGGGCCGTGGATGCCCACCAGGACCAGGCACGGCTCCGGCCCCTGCCGCCGCCAGCCGAGATATCGGCGCAGCCACCGTCGTGATCGCTCGTCGGCGCCCAGGGCGAGGGTCGTGGCCGTCTCGAGCGGCGTGGAGACGCGCACCATCGAGAGGCCCAGACCGGACTGGGCGATGGCCCGCGCGAGGTCCAGGGCATGCGGCCAGGTGGGAACGGCGTACGCGCGGACCTGGTCGCGCCGGGGCCGCCGGATGGCCCGAACGACCACGTCGGTGATGACGCCGGCCCGGCCCTCCGAACCGAGCACGAGCTCGCGCAGGTCCGGGCCGGCAGCCGACGCCGGGAACGGGCGCAGGTCCAGGGGTCCGGACGGGGTCTCGACGTGGCCGCCGGCGAAGAGGCGCTCGATCCGCCCGTAGCCGATCGATTCCTGCCCGGCTGAACGGGCCGCCACCCACCCGCCGAGCGTGGAGTACTCGAAGGACTGCGGGTAGTGTCCCAGGGTCAGGTCGTGCTCCGCGAGCGCCGATTCGATGGCAGGCCCGGCGGTCCCGGCCCCGAAGGTGGCGAGGCCGCTGGTCGGGTCCAGGTCGCGCAGGCCCGCGGTCCCTGCCATGTCCACCGCCACGACCGGCCGGTCGGACGGCCGGACGGTCACGCCCCCCACGACGCTCGTGCCGCCCCCGAACGGGACCAGCTCCCAGCCGCGCGTGCTCGCTCGCCCCAGGAGCGTGCGGACATCGTCTGCGCTCGTGGGATGGGCGACGGCATCGGGTACGGCGCCGAGGCGACCGGAGCGCAGCGCGATCCAGTCGCCTAGGCTCTGCCCGCGGGCATGACGGACCCGGTCCTCGGCGTCCAGCGAGAGGGCCTCCTCGGTCACGATCCGACTCGGTGGCACAGCCGCGACGACCTCCTCCAGGGTCGCATCGGCTGGCGGGGCCGCCCCGCCGACGAGCTGCGCCAGGAGGTCGCGGGCATGCGCCGAGAGCGGGTGATCGATGGCAGGATCGCCCCAGCCGTTCCAGCGCCGAGCGGGCATCAGAACGGCGGCCAGGGGATCGCCGGCCAGGTCGGGGAGGGGAGCGGGAAGCGGCGGTCCGCGAGGAGCCCGTCCAGCCGCCGTTTCGTGGCCACGACCTCCGAGCCACTCAGCAGCTCGTGCAGCGCCGCGCCCAGGTCCTGGTCCAGGCCGTCGCGGATGCGGGCAAGACCCTCGAGTTCGTCATCCGCGAGCGGGTCGCCACGCCAGCCCCAGAGCACGGTCCGCAGCTTGGGGACCGCCGAGAAGCAGACCCCGTGGTCCACGCCGAGGATGTGCCGCCCGCCGTCGACCGGGAGGATGTGCCCGCCCTTGCGGTCCGTGTTGTTCACGGCAGCATCGAACGCCGCCATCCGACGCAGTCGCGGGTCGTCCTCCACCACCATGGCCACGACATCCACGTCGGGATCGGCCTCCACGAACGCCTGGACCATCCCTTCGCCGAAGGGTCCATCCCGCAGGACCGTGGGCGGGACGATCCCCCAGCCCGACGCCTCGGAGACGAGCCAGGCCGCGACCTCGCGTCGCGTCAGCGTGCCGTCGGGGAAGTCATCGAGCGGGCGCTCCCCGATGGTCGGCTTGTAGACGGCGTGCATGGTCTGCGTACCCTCGGGCTCCGGACACGTCCGGGTGACCGTGACCAGCAGCGCGTTGTTGCTGGACCCGATGATCCGCCCGACGACATCGATGTCTCCCTCGCGAAGGACGTCGAGCGCGACAGTGCGATCCAGCATTGCGGTCCCGGACGGGTCAGTTGACGTAGTGGCCGTTGCGCCGCGGACACAGGTGTCCGCGCGGATCGAGGGGCGCTCCACAGAGCGGGCAGGGCGACCGACCCGAGGCGACGATCCGGGTCGCCCGATCGATGAACGCGCGGGCGTCGGCGAGGCTGATCCGGACGCGCAGGAGGTCGGGGCCGTCCTCGTCGTCATCGTCGTCGTCATCGGGGTCGATGGCGTCGCCGTCCTCGTCCTGGGCTCGGGCCTCCACCAGGACGCGATCGGATCCGCCGTCCCAGCCCAGCGTCAGCGAGCCGGCGCGGAACGCCTCCGACAGCGGCTCGTCGAGCGGCTCGAGGTCGAGATCGCCATCGCCGAGGCGCATGTCCACGGCTTCGTGGGCGCCCGCGACGCCGCGCCGGTCGAGCTCGCTGAGGAGCTGGCCCAGGCGCTCGGCGAGGACCGCGACCTGGACCTTCTCCAGGGCCACGGAGACGATCCTGGCGCCGTCACGGGCCTGCAGGAAGAACGTCCGGTCGCCCGGTTCACCGACGGTGCCGGCCACGAAGCGCTCGGGTGGGTCGAAGATGTAGCGGCGTCGGGGCATGTCCGGACTCTATACCGATTCGGCGGTCGGCCGGGTGCGCGGGTCAGGAGACCTGGAGGCTCACGACGTCGTAGCCGCGGGCGCCATCGGGAGCCGGCGGCGAGGGGCCTTCGTCCTGGACGGCGCCATCGCCGTCCGTCGCACGGACCCGGATCGAGTGGCGGCCGGGCGTCGCGTCCCAGGCGTACACCCATTGGACCCACGTCGCATCCGAGATCGGCGTGGACAGCTCGGCGTCGAACCACTCGTCGTCGATGCTCACCTCGACCCGGCTGATGCCCCGATCCGGCGCCCAGGCGATGCCCGCGATCGCGGTGCGACCGGCCGGCACGGTGCCCTTGGGCGTATCGATCCGCGACGCGGTCAGGATCGGAGCCTCCTTGGACCAGCCCAGGGGGACCCAGTAGCCATCGAAGCCCTCGAGCGTCGTGAGCTCGAGCTCGGAAAGCCATTTCGTGGCGGACACATAGCCGTACAGCCCGGGGATGATCAGCCGGGCCGGGAAGCCATGTGCCGGCGGCAGCGGCGCATCGTTCATGCGCACCGCGATCATCGGTTCGCGCGACGGGTCCATCACCCAGGCCGTCGGCATCCCCGCGGTGAACCCGTCCACGGATCGACCCACCAGCTGCGTGGCCGCGGACTGCACGCCGGCGAGTTCGAGCACGTCACGCAGCCGCACCCCGGTCCACTTGGCGTTGCCGACCAATCGCCCCCCGACCTCGTTGCTCACGCAGGCGATCGTCACGTACTGCTCGAACATGGGGAGCGCGAGGAGCTCGTCCCAGGTGAGGGTGGTCTCGCGGTCCACGAGGCCGTGGATCCGCAACGTCCACTGGGTCACGTCCACGGTCGGCGTCAGCAGGGCCGTGTCGATCCGGTAGAAGCGGTCGTTGGGCGTCACGATCGTCGTGAGGCCGGGCGTGGACGGGGCGAGGTCCATCCCCGCGGCCAGGGGCGCGACGACCTCGGCGGGCGGGGGGATCTGCACCTCGACGCCGGCAGGGGCGGTCCGCGTGCGCTCCAAGAGCGCACGACCGCCGACGCCAGCCACCAGCGCGCCCAGGCCGATGGCGCCGGTCCGCATGAGGAACGACCGACGGGCAGGGTCGGAGATGGCGGGCGCGTCGGCTCCCGCCTGGCGGACCGCACCGCCCGCCTGGGCCAGCAACCAGGAAAGGGCTTGGATCCCGACCCCCACGGCGATCGCGACCTGGACCGCGACGATCACCGACGCGGCGAGGGGATCGCCGAGGGCCGCCACGAATCCGATGATACCGAAGGCCGCGAACCCGGCCGCCGCGAGCGCAAACTGGCGGGTGGCCACGATCCCGAGCATGGCCCCGAACGCGATCGAGGCCAGGATCACGACCACTTCGAGGGCGAGCTTGTCATTCGTGCCGAAGAGGGTCACGACGAGGTCCTTCGCCCCGGGTGGCTGGAGGTCGATCACGACCTGGCCGACGGCCGCGACGAGGGATGACGCCCCCGGCAGCAGCCCCGCGATGAGCTCGCCCACGCCCAGGGCGAGGGCCGCGGACGCGGCACCTGCGGCGGCACCCATCCAGCGTGGGACGGCAGCGGCCGTGGCGGTGGGACGCGGTGGATCGGCGGTCAGCGTCGGGCTGGACATGGACGCATGGTGCACCGGTTCCGTGTCATTCGCGTGTCAGGCGCCGGCCATTCGGTCGGCCTCACCGTCGCATCCGCGCGGCCCATCGACCGCCGCGCTGCGACACGGTGAGGGGCAGCCCGAAGGCCTCCGACAGGACGTCGTCGCGCACCACCTCCTCGATCGGGCCGGCGGCCACGGCTCGACCGTCCGCCATCACGAGCGCGTGATCGAACCCGAGCGGGATCTCCTCGAGGTGATGTGACACCAGGATGATGGCCCGCAGGCGCGGCTCCCCCGACAACCGCTCCAGGTCGTGGAGCAACCACTCGCGAGCGGCCAGGTCCAGGCTGGCCGTCGGTTCATCGAGCAGGAGGATCTGCGGGTCGGGCATCAGCGCACGCGCGATCGATGTCCGTCGTCGCTCGCCCGCCGACAAGGTGCCGAACGGCTGGTCGAGGTGCTCGCCCAGTCCCAGGCGCTCGCCGATGGCGGTCGCACGGACGTGGTCATCGTCGGTGTACACGTGCCACCACGGTTCGAAGGCGCCGTGGCGCGCGGTCTCGATGAGGACCCGCGGCGTCAGGTCCGGCCGCATCTGGGCTTCGATGGAGCTTCCGGCGTACCCGACGCGGCGTCGCAATTCGCGCGAATCGGTCCTGCCGTAGCGCTCGCCGAGGACCTCCACCGTCCCGCCGGTGGGCCACAGGTTCATGGAGGCGACGGACAGCAGCGTGGTCTTGCCACAGCCGTTCCGACCCAGGACGACCCAGCGCTCGCCGTCGGCGACGGCCCAGTCGATCGGACCCAGGATCGTGCGCCGGTCGCGACGGACGACGACGTCGGCGAGCTCGATGATCACGGCCCGATGCTAGGGCCTGCGGTCACGGAGCGGGAGGCGTCGGTGTGGGTTCCGGGGTCGGCGTGGGTTCCGGCGTCGGCTCCGGCGTGGGTTCCGGCGTCGGCTCCGGCGTGGGTTCGGGTGTCGGTTCGGGCGTTGGCTCCGGGGTCGGCTC
>CAYVJP010000036.1:0-16631 GCA_964451745.1 uncultured Anaerolineaceae bacterium
CTCCGCCCCACTGGGACCCCGCGTTGCCCCGAGGACCGCATCCCTGTGCGAGACTCTTCGCGATGACCGCGCCCACGCCGTCCACCGCGCCTGCCGAGCCGCTGACGCGGTACGAAGCCGTCATCGGCATCGAGATCCACTGCCAGCTGCGCACGGCGTCCAAGATGTTCTGCTCGTGTTCGACGGCCTACGACGGAGCCGCCCCGAACACGCATGTCTGCCCCGTCTGCCTTGGGCTTCCCGGGGCGTTGCCGGTCATCAATCGGCGCGCCGTGGAGCATGTCCTCGCGACCGGGCTCGCGATCGATGCGGCCAGCCCGCCCGCCACGCGCTGGGATCGCAAGAACTACTTCTATCCGGATCTGCCCAAGGGCTATCAGATCAGCCAGTACGACCTGCCGCTGGCGTCCGGGGGCCGGCTCAGCATCGACACCTCGGACGGACCGTTCACCGTCGGGATCACCCGCGCCCACCTGGAGGAGGACACGGCGAAGCTCGTCCATGCGACGACGCCCGATGGCCGCAAGGTCAGCCTCGTGGACTTCAACCGCTCCGGTGTCCCGTTGATGGAGATCGTCACCGATCCCGACATCCGCACGGCCGAGCAGGCGCGCCGCTACGCCGAGGAACTCCAGCTCCTCCTGCGGACGATCGGTGCGTCGGACGCCGACATGGAACGCGGCCAGATGCGCGTGGAGGCGAACGTCTCCCTGCGCGCCCGTGGCAGCGAAGCGTTCGGGACCCGCGTCGAAGTCAAGAACATGAACTCGTTCCGTTCGGTGGAGCGCGCGATCGGTTTCGAGATCGAACGCCAGGCGGCCGCCCTCGACGCCGGCGAGACGCTTCGCCAGGAGACGCGTGGCTGGTCGGACGAACGCGGCGAGACCTACCACATGCGATCGAAGGAGACCTCGGACGACTACCGGTACTTCCCGGAGCCCGACCTGCCGCCGCTCCACGTGGACGCAGCCTGGCTGGACGACCTGCGTTCGGCGCTGCCGGAGCTGCCCGCAGCGCGCCGGGCACGGTATCGCGACGTGTTGGGTCTGGGCGCCTACGACGCGGGCGTGCTGGCCGCCGACCCCGATGCGACGGCGCTGTTCGAGGCGACCTTGGCGGCCGATGGCGCCGTCACCGCGAAGGCCGCCGCGAACTGGGTCACCGGTGAGTACCTGCGCTTGCGCAAGGCCGGCGCCGTCGCAACGGTGTCGCCCATCGAGCTGGCGGTCATCATCCGCGCCGTGGACGAGGGCTCCATCTCGCGCGCGAACGCCAAGGAGGTGTTCGAGGACCATGTGACCGGCGGCGGTCAGGCCGCGGCGATCATCGCGGAACGTGGGTTCGCCCAGATCAGCGACGCCGGGGCCGTCGCGGCGGCGGTCGAGGCCGCGCTGGCGGCGAACCCCGCAGCCGTGGCGGACTACCGTGCCGGCAAGGGACAGGCCGTCGGGTTCCTCGTGGGGCAGGTCATGAAGGCGACGCGCGGCCAAGCCAACGCCGCACTCGTCCAAGCCGCCGTCCGCGAGCGGCTCGACGCGGAGTAGGGGAGTCCGTCGTGGGTCCGCTCAACCTGCTGCTGTGGGCCGCCGGGATCGTCCTCATCGCTGTCGGCTACACCAGGGCGAAAGGTCCGTGGTCCCGCTACCAGGCCCTCAAGGAGCAGGACGCGAACGTGGCTCGCTACGAGGCGTGGCGTGGCGGCGTCCGGGGCGACGACAGCGGCAAGACGGGAGCGTCGGTGGCGATGGAGGTCCTGCGCCGTCAGGCCCAGGTCGCGTTCGCGATCGCGATCGTGGGCTTCGTCCTGGTCTTCCTGGGGTTTCTCATCCGCTGAGTCCGCTCGGATAGGCATCGTCGGGCAAGGGCCGCTCCCACGCCGTGGTCAGGGCTCCGCCGACGCGTCCGTGCTCGGCGGCGGCCAGCAGGTCGCCCGATCGCCAGTACTCCGCCAGGAACCACGCGATATAGGCATCGCCACAGCCCACGGTCGTGCCCCGGACCTCGACCGGGGTCACCTCGACGAAGGCGTCGGGCGCGCCAGTGCGGCCATCGACGACGAGCACGCCGCGTGACCCGAATGTCACCACCAGGCGCCGCCCAAGATCGCGGGCGACGCTCACCAGCTGGCGGACGACCGCATCGGTCGGGTCACCGGGCCAGCCGACGAACCCGAGGTCGACCATGGCCATGGTCCGGGCGAATCGTTCCACCGTGTAGTGGCGGAACCCGAGGAAGTCCACCGAGATGTCGAGGTGCGTGAGGGCGGAACCTGCTGCCAGGCGCTCGACCTCGGCGATCACGCCCTCCACGAGGACGGCATGCAGCCGCGACGCGCTCGCCAGGATCGCGCCTTCCTCATCGGTCAGGCGGAAACCCGCCCAGACCCCTTCGACGAAGTTGTCCATCCACGGCTGCCGGTCATCCTGGATCTCGATGTCGATCGAAGCGCTGGGACCCGCGCCGACGATCGAGCCGGGGACATAGGGGATCCCGTGGCGGTCCAGGAAGTCGAGCGCCAGTCGCGGCCGGTCGTCCCCGATCCGGGTGATCAACCGGAACGGGACGTCGAGCTGGCGCAGGTGCCAGGCCATGTTCAGGACCCCGCCGCCGGGCAGGATCGGGCCGTCGGGCCGGTAGATGTCGAGGCTCAGCGCGCCCAGGAGCAGTCCGGCATCCGGAGCGGGACCTGGCGACCCCTCCGACCGATCGCTCACAGGTCGGCGAGGGCGTCGCGCCGTGCCTCCCCGGCGGCGAGGAACCGGTCCACCCTGACCTCGACGATCTTGCTGCCCTGCCAGAACGCCTCCACCGACAGATGGCCGCAGCCCTCGGCGTGATACCACGCCGGGCGGTCGGGGAGGGTGGTGATGAGGGCGGGATCGTGCACCGGGACGACAGCCGGATTGAGCAGGTACCCGGGCGAATCCGGTTCGCGGATCTGGAGCAGGTACGCGCCGCGGAACCCGCGGGCCCTCGGAACGCGGTGGACCTGACCCGTTCCGAGATCGGTCAGGTCGGTGTCGCCGGGTGGCGTCTCCACGACCTCCGGCCATGCGGGGTCATCGACGAGCTCGGCGATGACCCGGCGGACCGAGATGTCCTGGTAGTGGTTCATCGCGGTGTGTGGCTGCTCGTAATCGGCGTCGTGGACGTTGCCCACGTTGTCGTCGTAGACGTTGCCGCAGACGGTCGTGAGGAAGCGGACCAGTCCAGGTCGCGCGCGCACGTAGACCCGATACGCCTCCTCGTACTCCGCGATCGCGGCGGCCCGCGAAACGATGGCCCCCCGGACCACGTGCCCGATCCGCCAGCCCTCAGGCCCGAACCGCGCGTCGAGCACCTCACGCCAGCGGGTCTTGGCGGCGCCGGCGAATCCGGGCACGCCGACGGGGATCCAGAGGTCCGCGAGCGGGGCCGTCAGCGAGGGTTGGAGGTGCTCCCACCAGTCCGTGCGATCCATCCCGCGCAAGGGTACGGCGCGGGACCTGCCCCCGCCTGCCACGCCCGCCACGCCGGGCCTGTCGCGCCCATAGACTGCGCGGAACGACTCGAGCACGCCACGGAGACCACCACCGATGCGGGAACGGACCCACGGCCAGGGCTTCGCGACCCGGGCGATCCATGCCGGCGAGCGGCCCGACCCGGTCACCCACGCCCACAAGCCGCCGATCTATGCGACCGCCACCTACACCTTCGACACGGCGGCGGAGAAGGAGGACGCGGTCGATCGCGCCCTCGCCTGGGAGCCCGGCGTGTACTTCTACTCGCGCACCGGCAACCCGACGAACCGGGCGCTCGAGGAGAAGATCGCCTCGCTGGAGGGCGCCGAGGATTGCGTGGTCGCGTCGTCGGGGATGGCATCGGTGGCGTCCACGTTGCTCGCGCATCTCAGCAGCGGCGATCACGTGGTCGTGGGCGACGAGCTGTTCGCCATCACGAAGGTGCTGCTCGACGAGGACTTCCCGCGACTGGGGATCGGCGTGACCCGCGTGGACATGAGCGATCTCGGTGCGATCGAGGCCGCCATCACGCCGGCGACGAAAGCGCTGTTCCTCGAGACGTCGACGAACCCGCGGTTGCGCGTCCCCGACCTCGATGCGGTGGCCGCGCTGGGACATGCCCATGGCTGCCTAGTCATCGCCGACAACACGTTCCTGGGGCCGGCGCTGCTCCGTCCCATCGAGCACGGCGCGGACCTCGTGCTGCACGCGGCGACGAAGTTCCTGTCCGGGCACGGCGACGCGGTCGCCGGCGTCGTCTCCGGACGCAAGGCGCTCATCGACCCGATCCGCAAGCAGACCGACACCCTGGGTCAGGCCGCCAGCCCATTCGCGAGCTTCCTGGTCATGCGCGGCGTGCGGACGCTCCCGCTCCGATCGCGTGCCGCCTCGGACAACGCGGCGCGGCTGGCCGCGCTCCTGGAGGCGAGTCCCAAGGTGGACTGGGTCCGCTATCCCGGCCTCGCGTCACACCCCGACCATGCGGTCGTGCAGCGGCTCCTGGGCGACCACGCCGGAGCGATGGTCACGTTCCAGCCGCGCGGCGGCCTGGCGGGGATGGCCGCCTTCACCGACCACCTCGCCCTGTGCGATATCGGGGTCAGCCTCGGCGACATCCACACGCTCGTCTATCCGCGGCCCAAGGACGGCGGGATCATCCGCCTCTCGATCGGCTGCGAGGACATCGACGACCTCGTCGCCGATTTCGAGCTGGGTCTCTCGCACGTCGCCTGACGTCGCCCGACGTCAGCCGCGCCCCAGCTCCGCGGCCGCGGTCAGCGCGGCGCCGATGGTCAGATCGATCCGTCGCTGGAGCTCGTCCTCCGGAAGGCGCTCCCAGCCATGCTGGGCCGGCGCGCCGTCCTTGACCTCGCCCACGTCGAGGATCACGTCGCTCACGGTCAGGATGGTCCCGGCCCGCACGTTCCGCCCCTTGGCTCGCTCGCGCATGGCGAGGAGGAAGACCGCGGCCGATTCCATCTCCGCCGACAGATACCCGCGCGCTCCCCAGCGGTTCGCACCCAGCGGGTTCGGGTCGTAGAAGACGTCCGAGGTCACGATCGGCCCCACGTGCGTGGTCAGGCCGGCAGCGCGTGCCGCGGCTTCGAGGGCCTGGACGACCGTGTAGTCGGCCGTCGGGGCCGTCGGCTCACCGCCACCGAGGATCGCGCCGACGCCCGTGTGTGCGGCCGCGGCGAGGGCGACGACCACGTCCCCGAGCGCCGTCCCGCGGTAGCCGCCGGTCGTGCCCACGCGGATGAACGTCGTCACGCCGAGGTTGAGCAGCTCCTCCATCACGATCGAGGTCGTCGGTGTCCCCATCATGGTCGTCTGGATCGAGACCGCAACCCCATCGAGCGTGCCCGTGTAACCGAGCAGGCCGCGGTTCGCGTTGACGAGCGCGGTCGCGTCCAGGCCGCCATCGAGCCGAGCGGCCATGCGAGTCGCCCGGTTCGGGTCGCCGGGCAGCAGAACGACCGGGGCGTACGCGCCCGGCTCGGCATGCAGGTGGATCTGGGTGGCCATGGGTCGGTTGCCTCCGGATGTGTGCTGCGAGCGGTCGTTTGCCGGGCGGTCAGGCGCGCGCGAACCCCGTCCAGGTCGTCGCGACGAATCGAGCCCTGGGCGCGATCACGGCCAGCAGGCCGGCCGTCGGTCCGACATCGTCGACGACGCCATCGGCCGGGGTCGCGAGCCAGGCGGACTCGATATCAGCATAGCCATCGCCACCCGTCCGCAATCCGACGATCGCCACACCCAGTGGTCCCACCGTCGGGTCGAAGGCGACGCTCTCGATGGTGGCGCCGGCAACGAGGCGACCATCGCGCAGGCGAAGGACGACGGCTGCGGGGGCCCTGCTGTATGGGGCGTGCGCCCGCGCGCCACTCGACGCGAGCAGGGATGCGACATCCGCCGGCACCGCGGGATCGTCGACCGCGAGTCCGGGCCAGGGCGTGGCTCCGGGCACCACGCCAGGCTCCCCGAGATCCGCCGGCACGAACGGCCACGGGTACAGCTCGGCCAGCGAGCGGCGATGGCCAGCGGGGTCGATCAGGCGCAGCTCGGGCGCCCAGGCGTACTCGACGAGCGTCTGTCGGCAGAACGCGCACGGTCGTGCACGCTCGATCGCCAGCGTGTCCAGGACGGTGCCGCGCAGGAAGGTGCGGATCGCGACGAACCCTTCCGCGTGGATGGTCCGGCCCAGGTCGCTCCCCGGGAACTCGAGGTTCCCGCCGAGCAGCAGGTCGCCGCTCGGCATCTCGCGTCCGACCGCCCCGACCCGATACCCGGAGATCGGCGGATCGGCCAGCAGCGCGGCGGCCGGCAGGGCGGCGCACAGCACCGGGTCTGCCGCGTCGAGCCCGAAGGTCTCGATGAGATCGGCCACGTCACCACCCGGCACGCGGGCGTCGCCGGTCACGCGATCGCGCACCGCGGTCGCCAGGCCCTCGGGGAGCATCACGCGAGCCCGGCCCGCCGCGCTTCGATGATCGTGCACCGGTCCATCACCACGAGCAGGCCCGCGTCGTGGGCCAGGCGGCCAGCCGCGCGGTCGGCGATCCCCAGCTGCAGCCACAGGCACCGGGCGTTCGCCTCGATCGCCTGACGGGCCGCGTCCACGCACGCCGCGGGGCGCCGGAACACGTCCACGATGTCGATCGGGCCGGTGGCCGAGACGGCTTCCATGACGGACGGATAGCAGCGAAGCCCGGCGACCTCGGTCGCATTCGGGTTCACCGGGACGACATCGAACCGCGCCGCGCGCAACTCGCGGAGGACGCCGTTGGATGGCCGACCGGGGTCGCTCGAGGCGCCCACGATGGCGATCCGCGGGCCGGACGCGAGCAATCGCCGCACGCCTTCATCGTCGAGCAGCGGGACGTCGAAGCGGCCTTCGTGCAGGTCGAGCAGGTCGGCCACGGAATCGAAGCTCGCCCGCCCGTCAGCCACGCATCACCCACCTCGAAGCCATCGCACAAAGGTTGCAAAGTCCATTGACGGAACCTCGTCCCGGTGGCGTACTCTACGGCGTGCCCGGCTCTCTGGGAGGGATGCCCGGGAATCAGAGGAGGAAGACACGTTGCAGATCTCTCGCAGGCTGCTCGCGCTGGGCGCGACGTCGGCCATCCTGCTCGCCGCCTGTAGCGGCTCCGGCGCATCGACCGCGCCGTCGGAGGCCCCGGCGTCCGAGGCCCCCGCATCCGAAGCGCCCGCGTCCGAGGCCCCGGCGTCCGAGGCTCCGTCCGCGGCTGCCGTCGATTGGGTCGCGTGCGTCGCATTCGACACCGGTGGCCTTGGCGACAAGGGCTTCAACGACCTGGCCAAGAAGGGCCTCGAGGACGCGGAAGCGGCCGGCTTCACCACGTTCTTCAGCGAGGCGCAGGGCGCCACGGACTACGCGGCGAACATCCAGCGCCTGATCGACCAGGGCTGCCAGTCCATCGTCACCGTCGGGTTCCTCCAGGGCCAGGCGACGATCGACGCCACGCTCGCGAACCCGGAGATCGCGTTCTCGCAGGTCGATGCGACCTGGAACGAGGCCGGCGCGGACTTCACGCCGGGCACCGCGGACGACATGCCGTTCCCGCCCAACTTCACCGGCCTGGACTTCCAGATCGATGAGGCGGCGACGCTCGCCGGGTACCTCGCGGCCGGCTTCAGCGAATCCGGCAAGATCGGCACCTACGGCGGCCAGCAGTTCCCGGGCGTGACCCGGTTCATGGACGGCATGGCGGCCGGGATCGCGATCTACAACGAGCGCAAGGGCACGTCGGTCGAGCTCCTCGGCTGGAATGCCGCAGAGCAGACCGGCACGTTCGTCGGTGGCGACAACCCGTGGGGTGACCCGGCCAAGGGCGAGCAGCTCGCTGGCCAGTTCCTCGACCAGGGCGTCGACATCGTCCATCCGGTCGCCGGCGCCACGGGCAACGGCTCCATCAAGGCGATGCTCGCGGCCGGCAAGTACGCCATCGGCGTCGACACCGACCAGGCGATCTCGCTCGCGGAGTACGCGGGGGCGATCCTGACGTCGGCCGAGAAGGTCATCGACGTCGCGGTCCTCGACGCGTTCAAGAAGAACGCCGGCGGCGACGCCGGCGGCGAGAACTACATCGGCACCCTCGCCAACGGCGGGGTCCGGATCTCGCCGTACCACGAGTTCGAGGACGTGATCCCGGCGGAGCTCAAGACCGAGGTCGAGGCCCTTTCGGCCGAGATCGCGGCTGGCACCGTCAAGATCGCCGACTACCTCAAGTAGCCGGCACCCACCGACCGTCGTAACGGCCGCCCGCTCTCGGTCCCCGAGGGCGGGCGGCTCAGTATCCGAGGCCGATCGTCGATGCGTCTCGAACTGAAGGACATCACGAAACAGTTCCCGGGCGTGCTCGCCAACGACCGGATCTCGATCTCCGCAGACCGGGGCAAGGTCCTCGGCCTGCTGGGCGAGAACGGCGCCGGCAAGACCACGCTCATGAACATCCTGTCCGGTCTGTATCGGCCCGATTCCGGGCAGATCCTGATCGACGGCACGGAACGGACCTTCAACGATCCGGCGGAGGCGATCGCCGCCGGGATCGGCATGGTCCATCAGCATTTCCAGCTCGTGCCCGTCTTCGACGTGGTCGAGGCGGTTGCCCTGGGCGCCGAGAGCATCACTGGGCCCCTGGCGACCTTCGACCGCGGCGCGGCACGCAAGCGCGTGGTCGAGCTGTCCGAGCAGTACAACCTCCACGTCAACCCGGATGCCATCATCGAGGACCTCCCCGTCGGGGTCCGCCAGCGGGTGGAGATCCTCAAGGCGCTCTACCGGCAGAGCGACATCCTGGTCCTCGACGAACCGTCCGCGGTCCTCACGCCGTTCGAGACGGAGGAGCTCTTCGGCATCATCCGTGGTCTTGCCGAGCGCGGGACGACGGTCATCTTCATCACCCACAAGCTCAACGAGGTCCTCGAGGTCGCGGACAGCATCACCGTCCTGCGCCGAGGGAAGGTCGCCGGCACGGCGGACCCCGCGACGACGTCCCGCGAGCAGCTGGCCAACCTCATGGTCGGGCGTGACGTGGAGCTCAAGGTCGTCAAGGGACCATCCGCGCCGGGCGATGTGGTCCTGAGCCTCCAGAACGTCTTCATCCGCGACGACCGCGGGCACATGGCGGTCAAGGGCGTCTCCCTCGACGTGCGCGCCGGCGAGACCGTCGCCATCGCCGGGGTCCAGGGCAACGGTCAGACCGAACTCGTCGAAGCCATCACCGGTCTGCGGACCGTGGATTCCGGGGAGATCACGATCGGCGGCGAGAGCGTGGTCCGCTCCTCCCCGCGCCAGGTCTCGGATCTCGGCGTGGCCCACATCCCCGAGGACCGCAACCGCGACGGGCTGATCAGCCAGATGTCCGTGGCGGAGAACTACATCCTCGACTCCTACCACCACCCGCCGTACAGCAAGCGGATGGTCCTCAACGCGACCGCGGTGCGCGAACGCGCCGAGAACGGCGTCCGGGACTTCGACATCCGGACGCCATCGATCGATACGACCGCTGGCTCCCTGTCGGGCGGCAACCAGCAGAAGGTGATCGTGGCGCGCGAGTTCTCGTTCCCAGTCAGGCTCGTGATCGCCGCCCAGCCGACCCGCGGCCTCGACGTGGGCTCCATCGAGTACATCCACCGGCGCATCGTCGAACAGCGCGACGCCGGCGCGGCCATCCTGCTCGTGAGCACGGAGCTCGAGGAGGTCCTCGCGGTCGGCGATCGCGTGGCGGTGATGTTCGCCGGCGAGATCGTCGGCGTGGTGGAAGGAGCGGAGCAGACGTTCGAGAACGTCGGCATGCTGATGGGAGGTCACGTCGGATGAAGCGACTCCGGCGCACGCTCCAGCCAGCGGTCATCCCGATCCTCGCGGTCTTCACCGCCTTCATCGTCGGATCGATCTTCATCGTCCTGACCGACTTCGCGAACCTGACCCTGCTGCCCACCGATCCGGCGGCGGCGATCAGCGGGGCGCTGGGCACGGTCGTGGCCGCGTATGGGGCCCTCATCGTGGGTGCGTTCGGCAACCCCGAGGCGTACCTGGCGGCGATCCAGAGCGGGGGCGACCCCAAGGCCATCGCGACCGCCATCCGGCCGATCACCGAGACGCTGGTGTCCGCGACGCCGCTCATCTTCACCGGGCTGGCCGTCGCCGTCGCGTTCCGGACGAGCGTGTTCAACATCGGCGTCGAAGGGCAGTTCGTCCTCGGCGCGTTCGGGGCGACCACGGCCGCGATCGTGCTCCAGGACCAGAACTTCTGGGTCATCCTGATCGTGTCCATCATCGCCGGCGTCCTGACGGGGGCGTTCTGGGGCTTCATCCCTGGCTTCCTCAAGGCACGGACGGGTGCCCACGAGGTGATCACCACGATCATGCTCAACTACGTCGCCGCCCAGATCGTGCTGTTCGGCCTGCGCTCGGACTTCCTCCGCCAGGCGGGGAGTTCGCAGCCGATCTCGAAGGTCCTGACCCCGTTCGTGCGGATGCCGCTGGTCTTCCCGGACCTGCCCGCCATCCGCTTGCACTACGGCTTCTTCCTCGCCCTCATCGCGGCCGCGCTCGTGTCCTGGTTCCTGTTCCGGACCACCAAGGGCTACGAACTGCGGGCGGCCGGTTTCAACATGACCGCGGCCCGTTATGCGGGCATCAGCGCAGGGGGCTCGATCATCCTGGCCATGACCATCTCCGGTGGCCTGGCCGCCCTCGGCGGCTCGATGGAGGTCCTCGGTACGGTGGGCCAGATGTCCAATGACATCTCCGCCGGATTCGGGTTCAACGCGATCGCCCTCGCCCTCCTCGCGGGCAACCGGCCGTCCGGGGTCGTGGCCGCAGCCTTGCTGTTCGGGGCGCTCAAGACCGGTGGCGGATTGATGCAAGTCCAGACGGGCATCCCGCTCGCCCTGCTGGAGTTCATCCAGGCGCTCGTGATCATCTTCGTGGCTGCACCGCTGCTGATCCGGTCGATCTATCGGATGCCGGCGCGGCCGGTCGCCCAGGAGTCACCGATATGACCGCCGCCAATCCGACCTTCACGAACGTCGGGCCAGAACTCGGCGTCGCCGAGCGCAAGGCGCTGCGCAACGCGCGGATCCGCGGTGCGATCATCGCGGCCGTCGGCCTGCTCTCCTTCGGGGCGGCGAGTGGCCTCATGGAAGCGCCGGCGACGTTCTCCTTCTGGATCGACAAGCAGGGCGGCACGCCGTTCGTGATCGAAACCACGGCCGGCGTCCTGTGGATCCTCACCGGGATCGCGTTCGGCGTGGTGGGGATGCTCCAGCTGGTTCGCGGCACCTCCTTCCCCTGGCGCCGCTCGCTGGTGATCCTGCTCCCGCTCCTCATCGCCGCGGTCCTCGGCACGTTGCTGACCGGCAAGATCGCGAACATGACCGGGGTCTTCCGCGGCACGCTGGAATACGCCACGCCGATCACCCTGGGCGCCTTCGCCGGCATCCTCGCCGAGCGCAGCGGCATGCTCAACATCGCGATCGAGGGCAAGTTCCTCATCGGCGCCTGCGTCGCCGCGATCGTGTCGAGCGTCACCCAGGTGCCCATCGCCGGCGTCCTCGCCGCCGTCGCCGCCTGCGCGGTCGTCGGTTACATCCTGGCGTGGCTGGGCATCCGCCACAACGTCGACCAGATCATCGCCGGCGTCGTCATCAACATCGGGGCGCTGGGGATCACGAACTTCCTGTTCCTGCGCGTGCTCTCGAAGAACACCGAGCTCAACACGCCGGCGACGATCGAGGCGATCCGGATCCCGATCCTGGCGGACATCCCGGTGCTCGGCCCGATGCTGTTCTCCGGGACGCCGTATCTGTACTTCACGCTGGCCTTGATGGCGTTCTTCTGGTACATGCTGTTCCGGACCCGCTGGGGCCTGCGCCTGCGGGCGTCGGGAGAGAAGCCGTCGGCCGCCGGCACGGTCGGCATCGATGTCCTGCGCATCCGGTACCGGGCGATGATCATGGCCGGGATGGTGGCCGGCATCGCCGGTTCGTACCTGAGCCTGGTGTCAGCGGGCAGCTTCCAGATGAACATGAGCGCCGGTCGCGGCTTCATCGCCCTCGCGGCCGTGATCTTCGGTGCCTGGCACCCGGTCTATGCCTTCGGCGCCGCCCTGGTGTTCGGCTTCTCCGACTCCGCCCAGTCGCTGCTGTCCATCCTGGGCGTGGACGTCCCGCCGCAGCTGCTCAACAGCGTCCCGTACATCGTCACGATCATCGTGGTCGCGGGCGTGGTCGGGCGTGTCCGCGGGCCGGCGGCGGCCGGGCAGCCGTACAACCAGGGCTGACCGCGCGTGAGCGCCGGCTGGACCGAGGAGTGGGGACCGATCCACTCCATCCCGACCGCGCACAAGGTCGGGGCCTCGGAACGAACGGCGCCGTACGGCACCGGATCGCGGCCGCTGCCGCTGATCATCGATAGCGACCCGGGGCTGGACGACGCCCTCGCCATCGGCCTTGCGGTCGCGCGACCGGAACTCGACCTCCTGGCGGTCACCACGGTGGGTGGCAACGCCGATGTGACCCACTGCACGGAGAACGCGTTGCGGCTGCTGCACGCCTACGGCCGTGCCGACATCCCGGTCGGGGAGGGAGCGGCTGGTCCGTTGATCGGGTCGGTCGTCCGCGCCACTGAGGTCCACGGCGCATCGGGGATCGGCACCACGACGCTCGATCCATCACCGGCCGTCAAGCGACCCGAGGGCGCCGTCGCGCTCATGGCGCGCATCCTCGCCGAGCACCCCGAACCGGTCGCCATCGCGCCGGTCGGCCCGCTGACCAACATCGCCCTGTTGCTCCGCCTCCATCCCGAGCTGGCGCATCGCATCGCGCACCTGTCGATCATGGGCGGGTCGATCGGGGAGGGGAACACGACGGTCTCGGCCGAGTTCAACATCTACGCCGACCCCGAGGCCGCGGATGTCGTCTTCCGCTCCGGCATCCCGATCACGATGATCGGTCTCGACGTCACGCACCAGGCGCTGCTGGATCGCGCATCCGCCACCGCGCTCAGGAATCTCGGGACGACCTCCGCCCGGATCGCCGCCGAGCTGACGGAATACGCCCTCGATCGCAACCTGGAGTGGTCCGGTGCCACGACGACGGCCATCCACGACGCCGTGGCGGTCGCGCACCTGGCGGTGCCGGATCTCGTCGCCGTGGCGCCGTATCACGTGGTCGTGGATACCACCGATGGCCCGGCCCGCGGCCGGACCGTGTGCGACGGCCTGCCCTACCGTCTGCGCCGCGATGCGCGGACCCCGAACGCCGACGTCGGGATCGTGATCGATCGCCAGCGCTTCGAAGCCCTGCTCATCGACGCCTTCGGCCGGCTCCCATAGCATCGGGCGCGTGCAGACCCGCCCGGCACCCTCCCCCCGCGATCTCGGCTTCGATCCATGGGATCCGGCGTTCATCGCCGACCCGTACCCGGTCCTGCGTGAGCTGCGCGAACGCCACCCGATCCTGTACGACGAGCGGACCCGGCAATGGATCGTGACGCGGCACGAGGACGTGAACCGCCTCCTGCGCGATCGACGATTGGGCCGGAGCTATCTGCACGTCGCCACGCACGCCGAGATGGGCCGGCCGGAACCGCCGGACTGGCACGAGCCGTTCACGACGCTCAACGGCAACGGCATGCTCGACCGTGAGCCTCCCGACCACACCAGGCTGCGTCGGCTGGTGCTGGAAGCCTTCACGCCACGTACCGTCGAGCGGCTGCGTCCCCGCGTCCAGGCCATCGTGGACGGGCTCATCGACGCCCTGGCGGGCGCCGGTGACGTCGATCTCGTGGCCGAGTACATCGAGCCGCTGCCGGTCACGGTCATCGCCGAACTGCTGGGCATCCCCGAGGCCGATCGCCATCGACTGCGCCCGTGGTCGCGCGATATCTGCCTGATGTACGAGCTCGCGCCGCCGGAGGCGTCCGCCCGCAAGGCCGTGGCGGCCAGCGTGGCGTTTTCGTCGTATCTGCGCGATCTGGCCCGCGCTCGGCGTGCCGCCCCCGGCGACGACCTCATCAGCGCGCTCGCCATCGCCAGCGCGGACGGCGACCGACTCACCGAGGACGAACTCATCGGGACGTGCGTGCTGTTGCTCAACGCGGGGCACGAGGCGTCCGTGAACGGGGCCGCGAATGGCTGGTGGAGCCTCTTCCGCCACCCCGACCAGCTCGCCCGGTTCCGCGCCGATCCGGCGATCGCCGTGACCGCGATCGATGAGCTCCTGCGTTTCGATACGCCGCTTGCGCTGTTCGAGCGCTTCGTCCTCGAAGAGATCGAGGTCGCCGGGGTCCCGCTGCCGCGCGGGACGGAAGTCGCCCTCCAGTTCGCGTCGGCGAACCGCGACCCAGCGGCGTTCGACGGCCCCGACACCCTGGATCTCGGGCGCGACCCGAACCCGCACGTGTCGTTCGGAGCGGGGATCCACTACTGCCTGGGAGCGCCGCTCGCCCGGATGGAGCTCCAGATCGCGTTCACGACCCTCCTGCGCCGATGCCCGACGATCCAGCTTCTGGAGACCCCACGGTGGAAGCCGACCTACGTCCTGCGCGGCGTCGAGTCGCTCCGGGTGCGGATCTGAGTCGGATCGCGCGCTTGTTGGCCCTGTCAGCGGTCGTGATCGGTCTCGTGGGCTGTGCGACGACGCTGCCTGGAACGACCGCCTCGGCGGCCCTCCCGGAGGCGTCAGCGGCCGGTGGGCTGCGCTACGTGGCTCTGGGCGACTCCTACACGATCGGGACGTCCGTGGCGGCCGGAGACCGATTCCCCGACCAGCTCGTCGAGCTCCTCGCCGAACCGGCTCCGCCCGCCCTCCGGCTCGTCGCGAACCTGGGCGTGAACGGCTACACGTCGGCGGACCTCATCCGAGATGAGCTGCCTGCGTTGGCCGGGCTCGAACCCGAGTTCGTGACCATCCTCATCGGCGTGAACGACGTCGTGCAGGGCGTACCGCCGCTGACGTACGAGGCGAACGTCGAGACGATCCTCGACGAGCTCCTCGCCCGGCTCACTGCGGACCGCATCGTGGCGGTCGCGATCCCGGACTACACGGTCACGCCGGCCGGGTCGGACTACGGCGATCCACGCAGCCGGCACGACGGCATCGTCGCCAACAACGCCACGATGGCGCGGCTCGCCGCGGCCCGCGGGATCGCGTTCGTGGACATCTTCGACATCTCGCTCGAGGCGGCATCGGACGCGTCGCTCGTGGCCTCGGACGGTCTGCACCCGAGCGGTGCCCAGTACGCGCGCTGGGCGGAGCGCCTCGCCACGGTGGTGCGCGACCTACTCGGTCCCTGAGGCCTCGATCGTGCGGTCCCAGCTGCGCGGCCGGTCGAGCGCGAGCCACTCGTCGCGCAGCAGCGACATGCGCACGCCATCGACGTGGACGCCGTCCACGAACCAGGCGTGGCGCAGCCGCCCTTCCTCACTGAAGCCCGCCTTCCGGTAGCTCGCCTGGGCCCGGGTGTTGCTGGCCTCGGTATCGAGCCAGACGCGCTCCATGCGGAGCTCGCCGAAGGCGTAGTCCACGAGAGCGCCGACCGCGTCCGTCCCCAGGCCCTTGCCGCGCAGCGATGCGGCGCCGATCCCGATGCCGAACCCACACGAGCCGTTGGTCCGGTCGATCATGAAGATGTCCGCGCGCCCGATCGGAACGTCGTCCTCGATCCGGCAGATCACGAACCGCACCACGTCGTCCTCGGGCTCCGCGGCGACGGCTTCGTACCGGCGCCGGCGCCGCGCCAGGCTCATGGGCAGTTCGCCCATCGTGACCCGGAATCGATCGTCGGAGTACCAGCCGTGCACGACGTCCGCGTCGTCGGGCTCCAGGGGTCGCAGGTAGACATCGGCGCCGCGTGGGGCGCGTACGGGTCGATCGGCCATGCGCCGAAGCGTACGTCAGTGGCCGCCCTGGAGTTCGTGGAGCCGGGCGTCGCTGATCCCGAAGTGGTGGGCGATCTCGTGATAGACCGTCTCGGTGACCCGCTCCACGAGCGCCTCCGGTGTCCGGGCCGCGCGCGTCAGCGGCCCGCGGAACAGGGTGATCTTGCTGGGGACGGCGGCCTGGTCCGCGCCGTACGCCGTGCGTGGCACGCCCTGGTACAGCCCGAACAGACCGCGGACGCCGACCGACGCCAGCTGCGCGGCCGAGGGCTCCTCCTCGATGACGATCGCCACCGAACCCAGCCGGTCCCGGAACTCGGCGGGCAACCGCTCCAGCGCGGCGATCACGATCGATTCAAGGTCATCGGATGCCGGGTTGGCGTCGGGCGCGGTCGGCGGGGCCTCGTCGGATCGGTGCATCGCCGAACCATATCCGAGTGCACCTAATCGGTCCGCACGGGCCGCGACGGTCCCGGCGCCGGTCCAGCGGCGGCCGGGTCCGCCGCCGACTACCATTAGCCTCCCGATGACGATCGCTCCGAACGACTTCACGCACCTCCACGTCCATTCCGAATTCAGCCTTCTCGACGGCCTCGGCCGGATCACGGAACTCGTGGATGCGGCGGCCCAGCAGGGCATGGATTCCCTGGCCATCACCGACCACGGCGCCCTGTACGGCGCCGTCGCGTTCTACCAGGCGGCCAAGACCAAGGGGATC
>CAYVJP010000037.1:0-10383 GCA_964451745.1 uncultured Anaerolineaceae bacterium
CACTGCGGATCCGCAGGGATCGAGAGTCCATCGGGGACCGATCCCGACGGGTGGAGGGCCGTCGTGAAGATGCTGATGAACGGCAGCACCGTGATGGCGACGAGTGCGATGAGGAACGCCCGACCGGTGTACAGCTCCGTCCGCGCGACCCTCATTGTCCGGTCCCTCGGGTGAATCGCTGGACGGGGAGGATCACGAGCAGGACGAGGCCGACCAGGACGACGGCCAGGGCCGATGCGAGTCCGACCTGTCGCTCGAGGAAGGCGAGGATGTAGATCTGGATCCCCGGTACGGCGGTCGCGTTGCCTGGTCCCCCGCCGGTCGTCACGTAGACGATGTCGAAGGCCGCGAGCGCGGCGATGACCGTGACCGTGATGCAGACGCCGATCTCGGCCCGAAGGCTGGGCACCGTGATCGAGCGGAACTCGCGGAACCATCCGGCACCATCGAGCCGCGCGGACTCGAACAGGGCGGGATCGATCCGCGCCATGCCGGTCAGCAACAGGACGGTGCAGAACCCGAGCAGGACCCAGATCCCGACGATCCCCACGGCTGGCAACGCGGTGTCGAAGTCACCCAGCCAGGCCCTGGTGATGTCGCCAAGGCCGATGGCCGTCAGGCCCTGGTTGACGAGCCCATGCAGCGAGAAGAGTCGTCCCCAGATGATGCCGGCAGCCACGAGCGGGATGACCTGCGGGAGGAAGAGGATGGTGCGTGACACCGTCCCCAGCGGTCCTCCTGCGACCCTGTGGATGATGCTTGCCGTGACCAGCCCCAGGGTGACCGGGATCAGGCTGTAGAAGAGGACCAGGCGAAAGGCGTTGAACAACGTCTCGACGAGCCTCGGCTCGCTCAGGACCGCGGCGTAGTTCGACAGACCGACCCATGTCGCCGGCCCGACGCCGTCCCACCGGTACAGGGAGTACTGGACGGTCAGAGCGAGTGGTTGCAGCACGAAGAGCCCGTACATCGCGAGCGCGGTCACGACGAACAGCCAACCGATCAATGTCGACCGGCGGATCCCCACCCTCGTGGGGACCCGCCGGCCGATCCGCCGACGAGCCGCCGAGGCCGTGGGTAGGGGGGTCCCCTGCCTCGGCGTCGCCTCGTCGGCGGCGGGATTCACCGGCCGAGTTCCGTCTCGTACTGGGTCTGGACCGCCTCCAGCATCCCGGCGGCGTCCTGACGTCCGCCGACGAGCTTCTGCAGCTCGGGCGTCCAGCCCTGGGCAAAGATGGAGCCCGTCGCGTTGGCGATGAAGTCCATCCCCCCGTCGTCCTTGGCCACCACGTTGCCGGCGGCCAGCGTCTCGTTCGTCACCGAACCCTCGGCGGCCGCCGGCACCGGCAGATCCGTCGGTCCACCGGGGTTCGAGCCGCCGATATCCACGTTGATCTGACGGGCCGTTTCGTCGGTCGCGACCCAGTCGAAGAAGAACGCGGCGCAATCCGCATTCGCGGCATTGGTGGCGATGCCATAGGTCAATGGAGCCGACATCGCCGCGACGGCACCACCCGCTTCCGCGGACGGGAAGACGAAGAACCCGACGTTGCCCGGCAGGTCGGTGTCATAGACAGCGTTCTGCCAGTCGCCGTTGAACATGAACACGCCCTCGCCATCACCGAACCGCGCGTTGGCATCGGTGTACTCGATCGCGTTCGCGTCCTCGGGGAAGTACCCGGCCTCGACCCAGCCCTGGAGATGCTCGGCCGCGGTCAGGTTGCTTGGTGTGTCGATCGTCGCCCCCGGCTTCTGGAAGATCCAGTCGTTGATCGGCTGGGTCGGGCCATAGGCCGCCATGAGGTTCTGGAGCGGGAAGGCGAGGCCGCCGCCGCTGGCGGTGGCATTCCACTGCATGATCGGCTGCAGGTCGGCTTCCTTGGCCGCCGCGAGGAGCGCGTCGAATTCGGCCACGCTGGCGGGCGGCGCCGTCATGCCGATCTGGGTGGCCAGTTCCTTGTTGTAGAAGACCCCGGTCATGCTGTAGTTGAGTCCCATCGCGTAGAGCGAGCCCGATCCTCGGGTCCCATCTTCCGCGACGCGATTCTGCGCCAGCTGTGCGGCCGACCACTGGTCCCAGCCGAACGCCGTCGCGTACTCGTCCAGGTTCTTGAGGAGCCCGTCCTTCACCAGCGAGACCATCGAGGGCAGTCGGATCAGGTCGGGCGGATTGTCACCGGACAGCAGGCGCGGCGTCGCCGTCATCAGGTTCGTGAACTGGTCCTGCTTGATGTCCCAGGTGACGTTGGGGTACTGCTTGGTGAATTCATCGGCAAGCTTGAACGGGATATCGAACCCGGTCTCGAAGTACGCGTTCAAGGTCACCGGATCGGTGCCACACGACGGACCCGCGGCCGCGCTCGCGGACGGGGCTTCGCTCGCGACCGTTGCGGACGGCGCGGTCGACGGCGCGACGCTTGGCGCCGCCGATGGTGAGGTGACCGCTCCCGGCGCAGCGCATGCCGCGACCAGGATCGTCGCGACGGCGATCGCCGCGATCCGTGTGAAGGTCAAACCAGCGCCCATGCGCTGGAATCGATCGCTGATCATGAATCCTCCTCCTCGTCGAGATCCCTGGTGGGGCGTGGATGGCCAGTGGTCCTCATCCACGGCCCTCCTTTGGTGGCGCCGTGGTCGCACGGACCACGAGCTCCGGGGCGAGATAGGCGACCGGTGGTCGCTCCGAGCGGGCCTCGATCTCCGCGAGGAGGACCTCGGCGCCGCGTCGTCCGGACTCGATCAATTGCTGACGGACCGTCGTCAGCCCCACGTAGTCAGCCGCCTCGATGTCGTCGTAGCCGATGACCGACAGGTCATCGGGAACGCGCAGGCCAAGGTCGCGCGCCGCCGCGATGACGCCGAGCGCCTGGGTGTCACTCGCCGTCACGATGGCCGTCGGGCGCCGATCGCCGGTGAGCATCCGGCGTGCGAGGTCCCGAGCCTCGTACCGACCATGGGCCCCGTGCCCGACCCACTGGGGTGGGATCGAGATGCCGGCCCGCGCGAGCTCCATGGAGACGCCCGCCTCGCGGTCGCGACTCGACGTGAACCCGAACGGATCCGCGACCGCATCGCCGACGAACCCGATCTCGCTATGTCCGAGGTGGAGCAGGTGCTGCGCGGCAAGTGCTCCGCCCGCAGCATCGTCCCCAACGACCCGTGGCATCCCGGCGATGGCCGGCGTGTGGACGTCGATGAACACCACCGGCACCGGACTCCGGCTCAATGACGGGATCGCCGCGTCCGGGGGCGGCAGCGACATGACGAGCAGGCCGTCGGTACGCTGGGACTGCGCGAGCGTCCCCAGGTAGTGATCGCGCTTCTGGACGGACTCGACGTTGTAGATGACGAGGTCGAACTCGCTATCCGTCAGGACCGCGTCGACGCCACGCAGGCGCTCGGCGGCCTGCGGCCGGGTCAGGAATGACACGATGACGCCGACCGTGAGCGTCCGCCCGAGGCTGAGCCGCCGGGCCGCCGGGCTCGGTGTGAACCCGAGCTCCTCCATGACGGCAAGGATCCGATCGCGCGTCTCGGGGTTGACGACGTCTTTCCCATTGAGGGCTCGAGAGGCGGTCGCAACGCTGACGCCGGCCCGCTTGGCGACGTCCCGGATGGTAACGGCCTTACGCTTCACCGCAACCTCGCATGAAACCGGTTACATGAGACCGGTTACATCACGGTATCAGCGACGTCAAGGGTGCGGCGGCTACGAGTCGCCGGACGTGTCCTGCAAGCGCTCCAGGCACGCCCGTCCCACACGCTGTGGAAGGGCGATCCGTGCCGACCGATTGACCCAGAGCTCGGCCCGGTCTCCGTCGGACCCGTGGTCGCACGAGGTGAGGACGGCGCTGAGCCGCAGGAAGCGCTCATAGAAGCCGCGCCCGCTCTCCAGTCCGCGCCGCTCGAAGAACGCGTCTCCCTGGGATCGGCTCGAGCCCGCAATGCCCCGACCGCGCCAGCGACGTCCTCGACGGATGCGGGAGTGTCGGACGCCACGAGTATGACGTTCGGGACGCTCGGCGGGAGCTGGCGCAACTTCACCAGGATCGTCGAGCCGAGAGGTGCCGGATCGGGCGGCTTCCGGAGCCGCGTCACCTCCACGTTGAAGGCCGTGGTCGTTCGATAGGTCACCGTGAGGTCCGGCCCGCTCCGGCCCGAGCCGTAGGCCTCGTAGGCGACGGCGAACCGCTTGTCGGCAAGCAACCGACGGGCCGTCAACAACTCCGCCCGGACGTCACGCAGCGCCTCGGCGTCCACCGCGTGGTGGACCTTCTTGCGGATCTTCTGGTTGTAGGTCGTCGCAAACGCCCGGAAGCGAGGGGTGGATGACAACCAGGCCGTCAGTTCGTCCGTGAAGGGGTCGCCGACGTCGCGACCAGTGAGCTCACCCGAGAGCCGAACGATGGACGGCGCCGGCGCGACGAGGGCCATGCCCGGGTCACCCGTTCGTGAACAGGCTGGCGTAGGCGTTGAGGGCCGGCTGGCCGCCGAGGTGCGCGTACAGGACATTGGCGTCCTTCGCGATCTCGCCGCGCCCCACCATGTCGATCAAGGCGGCCATCGATTTCCCCTCGTAGACAGGGTCGTTGATCATGCCCTCGAGGCGCGCCGCGAGGCGCATCGCGTCGAGCGTGGCGTCATCCGGGATGCCGTAGATACCGCCGTGATATCGATCGTCCAGCACGATCTCGTCCTCGCGGAGGTCGCGGTCGAGCCCGATGGCGGCCGCGGTCCGCCGGGCGATCCGTGCGACCTGGTCGCGGGTCTCGACTGGGGTGGCGGAGCCATCGATGCCGATGACCCGGCGCCGGCGGCCGCCCGCGTCCTCCAGGACGGCGAACCCGGCGATCATCCCAGCCTGGGTGGACCCGGTGACCGAGCACACGACGATGGTGTCGAAGAAGACGCCGAGCTCCCGCTCCTGCTCCGCGACTTCCATCGCCCAACCGGCGAAGCCGTGCCCGCCGAGCGGATGGTCCGAGGCGCCGGCCGGGATCGCATACGGCTTGCCCCCGGCAGCGACCACGTCGGCGAGCGCCCGCTCCCAGCTCTCCTTGAACCCGATCCCGAAGCCGGCCGGATCCAGGCGGACGTCCGCGCCCATGAGCCGGCTCATCAGGATGTTGCCGTTTCGGTCGTACGTGACGTCCGGCCACTCCACCCAGTGCTCCTGGACGAGGACGCACTGCAGGCCCGCGTGCGCGGCGACCGCCGCGACCTGGCGGGTGTGATTCGATTGGACCCCGCCGATGGAGACGAGCGTGTCGCAGCCCTGGGCGAGGGCGTCCGCGAGCAGGTACTCCAGCTTGCGGACCTTGTTGCCGCCGAAGGCCAGGCCGCTGTTGCAGTCCTCGCGCTTGGCCCAGACCGTGGCGCCACCGAGGTGCTTCGAGAGGCGATCCAGCCGCTGGATCGGCGACGGGCCGAACAGCAGCGGGGTCTTGGGGAAATCGTCGAGGGACACGGGCAGGCTCCGGCGGTCGGTGGTGAGAAGCCCTGCTACGGTAGGCGGTAGCCGAGGCCGCCACAAGCACGAATCGGGTGCCGGAACGCTACGTCGTGCCCCAGAGATCACGGACGATGCGGATCGTCTCCTCGGGCGCTTCGAGCGGGGTCAGGTACGCGGTATCCGGAACGACGGCCGCGGAACCGGCCACGAGCAGCCGACTCTTGGCCTCCGCCTGGTCGGGCGTCCATTCAGGGTGGTCGCTGCCGGTGACGAAGACCGTGGGACATCGGATGGACGCGAGTCGGGGCGTCAGGTCCGGGCGACGCAGCGAGATCGACACCATCGCGTTGGCGAGTGCCCGACGCTCGATGGAACGAAGGCTATTGCGCACGAGCGCGACCGCCTCGGCATCGCCCTCGCGGGTCCTGGGTGCCAGCAGCGCATCGATGATGCCGCCCGAGAGGTAGTCGATCATCCCGACCACGCGGTAGACGGCGAGCAAGGCCCGGAACGCGAGGCGCTCGGATCGGCCGTATGGCTCGATGGGCGTCCCGAGCGTGACGAGGCTCCGACACCGGTCGGGCCAGGTCGCGGCGAACACCACCCCCACGTGCCCGCCCCACGCGTTGCCGACCCAATCGACGGACCCTCGGATGTCCAGGGCGTCGAGGACCTCGCTTGCCGCCGCGGCGCAATCGTCGAGGGAGTATCCATGCCCCGGGTCCGGGCTCGCACCGTGGCCGGGCCCGGTGATGATGACCAGGCGGCGGTCTCGAGCAAGTCCGTCCTCGACGCGGCCCCAGGACCGATCATCGACGAACAGGCTGTGCCACAGCACCGCCGGCGGTCCCTCGCCCAGCACGCGAACGGCCAGCGAGCCGACGCGCGTCGAGATCCGGTGTCGACTATCCATGCGGAACGGACGGAGCGGCAGCAGGCACCCGCATGGCTCGATAGCCGAGCACGACCAGTGGGATCTGCCCGACGGTGTAGACGACGTGGGAAAGGTAGTGGGTGATCGACTGCTCGGGGACGAAGGGGAGGACCGGGAGCGGTAGCACGGTGACGATCCCACCGATCACGAGGTTCAGGACGCCCCAGCCAAGGATCGCGGCGGCCACGGCCTTGGCTCGGGGTCGAAGGGCATACGCGACACCCAGGATCGTCGCGAATGCGATCGGGCCAGCGTTCTCCGGATCGATCGGGCTCAGCGGGAGCTCATACAGGTTGTGGGCCAGCATCGAAAGCGCCGACAGAGCGAGCGCCGCTGCCATCGCGACGCGGGACACAGGATGCATGAGCGACTCCTCGGGCGGGTGCATCGTTCGTTGCACCGACCCTACGGTCGCGCCTCCCGAATCGATCAGGTGGTCTGTTCGGATCGCGATATCGCCTCGTCGAACCGTCGCGCATCGACGTGTGTCGGCACCAGCGCGACCCGCAGGACCGAGGCCACTCGCTCCCGGACGGCGGACTCGGGTTCGGGATCCAGTCCCAGCACGGCCGAGCCGACCATGGCGGACAGCGCGTCGCGGGCGACGCTCGTTGCCGCCGTTCGCGTCATCGTCGGGGCCGACGCCGCCACGAGCCGGGCGAAGACCGCCTCGCCCTCGCGGAACGTGCGCGCGTGCGCGCCGATGTCCGACCCACGACCGGCGATCTCGTCGGCAAGCCGCAGGGCGAGCAGGTAGTTCGGCAGCTCGGTGATCGACAGATCGACCAGTTGTGCCAGTTGCACGAGCGGGTCGGTCATCGGATCGACCCAGGTGCTGTCCCAGTCCATCCGCGGACGGCGCACGAGGTAGGTCGCCATCTCCTCCTTCGAGCCGAAGTAGTGATACAGACTCGCCGGGCTGAGACTGCACGCGTGGGCGAGGGCCTTGATCGTCGCTCCGCGGTACCCATCGCGGCGGAAGACCGGGGCCGCCAACGCGAACAGCTCGCGGCGTCGCGCCTCCAGGCGGCCCGTCTCGCGATACCGCCATGGTCGGAAATCGGAGGGCTCGGCGCGTTGCGGAGGCTTCACCCTCCTAGCGTAGGGCAGCTTGTCCGTCCCGGAGATCCAAGGCCGATCCATCGCGTCCCGCGGTCCACCGCATTGCCCCGAGTGTCGGGGGCACGGAGAATGCGGCGATGGAGATCGCGGAAGACCGGATCGAACCACCGGCGTCGGACGAACCTCGAGCCAAGACCGGCCGACGCTCGCGTGGGACCACGGTCGCCCCGGCCGCGGCGATCCGTCCCGGGATGACCGGCGGCCTGTACCGACCCCTGTCGACGCGCGATATCGAACGCATCTACGACACCGCGCTGGACGTGCTCGCGAATATCGGCATCGGCGATCCCATCCCCGAGATCCTCCACTACGCCCTCCCCCGCGGCTGCACGCTCGATCCCGATGGGCGACTGCTCTTCCCGCGCGGCCTCGTCGAGGAGATGATCGGCGTCGCCGCGCGAAGCTACGTGCGCTACGGGGTGGATCCCGCATACGACATCGAGATCAGCGGGGAACGCGTCTACTTCAGCACCTCGGGAGAGGCGGTGTCGGTCCTCGACTACGACACGCAGACCTACCGGCCGACGCGGCTCGTCGATCTCTACGATGCCGCCCGCCTGGTCGATCGCCTGACGAACATCCACTGCTACGGGCAGCCGTTCATCGCGGCCGAATACAGCGAGGACGTCTACGTCCACGACATCAATGTCGCGTATGCGGCGCTGGCCGGTACGAACAAGCCGTTCGCCTTCAGCAGCGCGACGGTGGCGTTCGTCGACGACCTCGTCGCGATGTTCGACATCGTCGCCGGCGGGGAAGGCGAGTTCCTGAAGCGTCCCTTCTGCAGTATCGGCGGCTGCCCCATCGTCTCCCCGCTCCGATTCGGCAAGGACAACGCTGAGGTGCTCGTCCGGACGGCGGAACTGGGACTCGCCACGGATATCGCCATCGCGCCGCAGGCCGGGGCGACGGCGCCTGCGGCGCTTGCTGGTGCCCTCGTCCAGAGCTTCGCCGAGACGCTGGCCTGTCTGGTCATCGTCAACATCATCCGGCCCGGCAATCCCTTCGATTTCGGGATGTGGCCGTTCGTCTCGGACCTGCGGACGGGCGGCTTCACCGGCGGCAGCGGCGAGGAAGCGCTGTTGATGGCGGCGAGCGCCCAGATCGCGAATCACTACGGGCTCGTCTCATCCGTGGCCTCCGGCATGACCGATGCCAAGACCATGGACGCCCAGGCGGGCTACGAGAAGGGCATCACGATCACGGCCGCCGCACTCGCCGGCGGGAACCTGGTCTCGGCGTACCCCGGGATCGTCGGCAGCCTGATGGGCCAGTCCTTCGAGGGGCTGGTGATCGACAACGACCTGCTCGGGAATACCCAGCGATTGCTGCGCGGGATCCAGGTCACCGACGAGACGCTCTCGTACGAGACGATCGCGACCGCCGTGAAAGGCCCCGGTCACTTCCTGGGAGCCGAGCAGACCCTCGCGCTCATGCGCAGCGAATTCCAGTATCCGGACATCGCCGATCGCACGAGCCCGGGCGAATGGCAGGAAGGTGGCAGTCGGACCATCTACGACCAGGCCCACGCGCGCGTCGGGGAGATCCTGTCCACCCACTACCCCGAGTACCTCGACCCCGCGGTCGACGCGCGGATCCGCGAGCGGTTCCCCATCCGCCTCGACCCAGCCGACATGCGCCCGGGCAACGGCCGCTGGTAGCGACGATGGACGTTCGTGGGGCCACCCCATGGACGGACGCCAAGGTGCTCTGCCGATAAGCGTCGAGAAGTGGGTCGAGGGCCTGCCGAATCAGGAACCCGGTTTCGAGCGGGCTCGTCGTGTGGCCAGAACCGGCGCCGGTTCCCAACGCAACCACCCGCTTCGACAAGGAACCTGACATGCAACTCTCTTCGATCCTCGATCGACGCGCGATCCGGGCCTTCCTCGGGCTCTCGATCCTGACCATCGCCCTCCTGGCCTCGGTCGCGTTCGCCAACGCGGGGTCGCCCGCACCCATCCCGGTCGAGCCCGACGGCGGCATCGGCGGTGACGTCGTCCTGCCCGTCGAGCCCGACGGCGGCATCGGCGGCGACGGCGTCGTCGTCCTCCCCGTGGAACCCGACGGTGGGATCGGCGACTGACGTCGTCCCGCTCCGCGCCGCGAATCGGATCGCCCCCGACCTCGGTCGGGGGCGATCTCATTGATCCGGGGGTCGTCGAAGAAGGCTTCGCCAATGTGGGGGCCGCGGCGTCGGCGTGACTGCCGGCAAGACGCTGGATCGACACGGAGGTCTCCTGGGCTGACCACGCCGACATCGGCGGGTTTGCGGCATCGGAGCGGTGTCCGGGACCCGTATCCTTCGACCTGGGCGGGCCACCGCGGGAAGGGGAGGTTTCGATCGTGGCGGACAAGATCGGCAACGGAGCACGACTCACGGCGCAGTCGTGGAAGGCGCTCCGTGAGCACCGTCAGCTGCTCGTGTTCCCGCTCGTGTCGGGGTTGGTCTTGACCGTGGTCACGACGGTCTTCGTGGCATCGCTCCTGGGCACCGGCGTGGTCGAGGGCGTGACCGGCGCGGACGAAGCGGGGAGGTCCGGCTCCACGATCCTGGGCCTCATCGAACTCTTCATCTTCTACCTGGTCTGCTACACCGTCGTCATCTTCTCCAACACGGCCCTCGTTGGGGCGGTGCTGCGCTTGGCCGACGGTCAGTCGGCGACGGTGGGCGACGGGTTCCGCGTCGCCGTCCGGCGGCTGCCGACGATCGTCGTCTACGCGCTGATCTCCGCCACGATCGGCCTGCTTGCGCGGGGAATCGCGCAGTCCGGGCGCAGCTCGAACAACATCCTCGTCGCCATCGTCGCCGCGCTGGTTGGAGCACTCGTCCAGGGCGCCTGGACGCTCGTCGTGTTCTTCGCCATCCCGGTCATCG
>CAYVJP010000037.1:10483-16368 GCA_964451745.1 uncultured Anaerolineaceae bacterium
CGGTCATCGGCGGCATCTCGTGCCTGGCGTATCTCTTGGTCATCCTCGGCGCGGGCGCCCTCATCGGTCTCGGCGTGGCCCAGGCGATCCCGGCCCTCATCGTCCTCGGGATCGTCGGCGCCATCGTCCTGTTCGCTGCCCTGGCGCTGCTCAGTGGCGCCGTGAATGGTGTCTTTCAGGCGTCGCTCTACCGCTACGCGACCAGCGGCGATGCCGGAGCGCTGATCGACACGGCGGATGCGGCGACCGCGTTCCGCGTCGAAGGAGAAGCGATCAGCCCGCGCGCTTGACGACCACGCTTCCCGCCTGGACGTCGTGGTAGCCCTGCTGCGTCGGACTCTGGGTGACCGAGTACAGCAGGTAGAGCTCGTAGACCACGGCCGCGACGGCCGCGATCCACCCGATCAGGCCGACGATCGTTCCGCCACCGTAGGCCAGGATCTGCGCCACGGCGCCTGGCCCCAGCATGAACGCCCACCGGCGCAGGGCCTGATCCTGGGTCAGCGTGGCGCCGTCGCCGGCATTCACGGTCTCGATGCCCAGGAACCGCTGGCCGAGCGTCGCGCGCTGGCGGGTCCAGAAGTAGACGAAGTAGGCAAGGTTCATGGCCACGTAGACGACGCCACCGATGAGCAGGGCGCCCCATCCGCCGATGGCCCCAAGAGCCGCGACCACGACGCCATAGACGAACCCGACCAGGATCACGTCGATGATGATCGCGACGATCCGCGCCCCGACGGTCGCGTAGACGACGCCCCCGGCCGGCACGGGCTCGACGAGTCGCTCGGGTTCCGGTCGCGTCCAACCGGTTTGTGGAGCTGTCGGCTCCGGGGCCACGGGGTCTCCGCTGGGCTCGGTCATTCGAACACCTCTGGAGTCGACGCGTTCCGCGTCGCACCCGCGCAGGATAGGTTGGGGGGCCGACCGTCGTCGAGATGCTGTTCCGTCGACGTTCACGTCCCCGATCAGCCGTTGGCGGCCCGGCGCAGGCGCTCCAGCTCTCGCCGCAGGCGTTTGCTTGGCCGACCCTCCCCGCGGACTGCGCTGATCCCGGGACGGACTTCGGCCACGATCGGCGCGGGGCTGTGGTCGACGTAGCAGGTCGCGGCGACCGCTGCGCCGACGCGCGACTCGATCGGCCGCGTGACCTCCACGATCCGTTGGCGATCGGCGATGAGCGCCTCCACCCGATCGCCCGCGCGAACCTTCGTCGACGGCTTCGCCGGCGCGCCGTTGACGAGGACGTGACCGCCGACGCACAACTGCGTCGCGAGCGGGCGGGTCTTCACCAGGCGCACCGCGCAGAGCCAGCGATCGATGCGCGTCTCGTCGGGAGCCGGTAGATCTGTCACGCGCGCAAGGATGGCACGCGGATCATCCGCCGCCACCGGGGCGGTCAGGCGGTCGCGCCCAGGGTGACGAGCAGCTCGTCCAGTTGATCGAACGCCTCGGGCATGGCGCCGGTGCCAGTGCTCCCGGACTCGATGGCAGCGTCGAGTGCCTCCTTCGACGGATAGAGCTCGCGCATGACCACCAGGGTCTTGCCAGCCCGCTCCTCGAAGGTCACCGTGGAGACCTGCCCCTCGTCGTCGCCCTCTTCGTTGGTCCAGACCAGGCGTGCGTTCGGGACCACGTCGAGGTACGTCCCGAAGAAGGCCATGGGCTCCGGGGCGGCCGGATGCTCGAACACGAGTCGGTACTTGCCGCCGACGCGAGCATCGATCTCGCACGAAAGCAAGTTCAACCCGAACGACTTCGGGACCCACCATCGCTGGAAGAGCTCGGGCTTGGTCCACGCCTCGAACACCAGGCGCGCCGGGCCGTTGACGGTCCGCGTGACGACGAGCTCACGCTCGGTTGTCCGTTCCAGTGACGTTCGGTTCTCCATGCCGGTGGGCTGACTAGCCTTCGTTGCGTCCATCGACCTTCTCCTTCCATTGCAGCTCTGCGACGACCTTGTCCAGCTCGTGGAAGCGTGCGTCCCAGAGCTGGCGGTACTGCTCGAGCCACGCCGTCACTTCATCGAGCTGGCGCGGGCCGAGCCGGCATGTCCGCACGCGCCCGACCTTCTCCGTGGTGACGAGCTCGGCCCCCTCCAGGACGGCGACGTGCTTGCGCATGCCTGTGAGGGTCATGTGAAACGCCTGGGCCAGATCCGTGATCGAGGCGTCGGCGCGTCCGAGCTGCTGCAGCACGCCGCGTCGGGTGGGATCCGAGAGCGCGGCGAACGAGGCATCGAGCTGGCCGCCTAAATACTGCACCATATGGTTCAGTATTATCCATCAGATTGGAGAATGCAAGGGCTCGGAAACGGTCGGAGCGGGAGGAATCGGTCCGAGGACGACCTAGCGCATCAGGGACGAGGTACCCGCGTTGGCGCCGGATCCCGTCTGCCCGACGCTTCCCGCCTTGAAGCGGCGAGAACGGGCCGGTACCTAGCCTTTCACCGCGAGCACGTCGACGAGCCGGAGATCCGGATCCTTCGCGAGCAGCTGCGGGCCTACCGAGGCCAGCGCCGCCGGGATCTGACCCGCAAGGTGGGCCTGGCGTGCCGCCTCATCCTCGAAGGCGTCGAAGATCCCGAACGTCGTTTCGTTGACCTTGAAGCCGTACCAGACCCGCGTGCCCGGCTCCTGCTCGACGATCGCCTGACCACCCTTGACGAACGCCTCGACGTCCGCTTCCTTGCCGGGCTTCGCCTCGACGAGGGCGAGGATCCCCAATGTGAGCGCCATGTCGTCCTCCTTGTCCGCGAGATGCGCTCCACGAAGGCGGCGGCGTGCGGCTCGAGGACGCTACCAACCGCGCGGCGTCGATCGCTCGCGCGCATCCGTCGCCCGGCAGCTCGACCGTCGTCGAACCGTCTCGGTGATCGCCCGAGTCTGTCGGTGCTCAGTCACGTTGTCGGTACCGACTGATACCACGTGCTCACGGTGCACCCGCACATCAGCAGCCGCCAGTGCCAGGCCGACAGCGAAAGCGGTCGTGCGCGCGCCGGGACCGCCACACACAAGACGAGGCGAGCACCGTTGTCGGCGGGTCAGCAACGTCTCGGAGCGTGCTCGCGACGTCGTAGGTTGGTCGGGGCGAGAGGATTTGAACCTCCGACCTCATCGTCCCGAACGATGCGCGCTACCAAGCTGCGCCACGCCCCGACCGAGGGTGCTCGTTTCACAGAGCCTGCGGATGATACCAAAGGCGCCCCGGAACGGCGGCCGGCACGGACCGGGGAACCGGCACGGACCTAGACGGACGCGTCCCCGGTCGCCGGTGTCCGCCGTTCGGCCCGGATCGGCAGCGTCGCGAGGGCCGCGGCGATAAACGAGGCTCCCATGAGGGCGAAGACGGCCGGGATGCCGGTCGCCTCCCCCAGCGTGTCGATGATCACACCGTAGACCGCGACCCACAGCGAACCGACGCCGAAGGCGAGCGTGAAATACAGCGCATACGACGCGTCGCGTGTCGCCGGTGGCGCGATGTCGGCGAGCAGCGCCTGGAGTTGCGGGGACTCCGCGAACGAGAACAGGCCCATGATCACGATCCCGACCCACAGCCAGACCAGTGACGACCCCGCCAGGATGAAGACCGCGAACCCGACGGCGCCGCCGATGTAGGCGCCGATGATGAGCGGCTTGCGCCCGAGCCGGTCGGACAGCCAGCCCGCGATGAGCGGCATCGGCACGCTGAACACGATGAGCGCGGCATACATCAGGCCGGCGGTCGCGGCGTCGAGGCCGATCACGAGCGTGAGATAGAAGAGCACGAAGACGTTCACGACCCCCAGGCCTCGACCCCCGCCGCCGAGCACGGACGTCAGGAACAGCCAGCGCAGATCGCGATCGCCGATGACCCTCCGCAAGGCGTCACGAGCCGAGCCACCGGCCACAGCGGCCGCCCGGTCCGTGCCCCGCTCGCGGACCAGCCACAGGATGAGCAACGCGATCGCGGCAGCCGCGAGACCGAACGTCACCGACGCCCCGCGCCAGCCGATCAGCGCGATCAGCGGGACGCCGATGATGGCCACCACCACCGTGCCCATGTTCCCGCCTGCGATATGGGCACTGATCGCGAAGCCGCGACGCGACTCCGGGAACTGCTCGGCGAGCAGGCCGTTCCCGACCGGGTGCTGGGGTGACCCACCGATCCGTGCCACGACGTTGGGGATGGCGAACGTGATGAAGTTCACGGCCAGCGCCTGGAGCGCGAATCCGAGCCCGAAGAGCAGACCGCCGACCCCGAGCAACCGACGACGCGGGACGCGACGCGTCAGCTCGGCATAGGACAGCTGGACCGCGCCCGAGGCGAACGCGCCAGCGGCGGCCAGGATGGCCACGGTCCCGACCCCTACGTCGAATTCGTCGATGATCTCGAGGAAGATCAGCGGCAGCAGGACCGCGAACGCGTGGTTGACGGCGTGTGCGACCGACAGCAGCAGCAGCGATCGATTCGGTCGGACCTCGGTGTCTGGCACGGCGGCAATGGTGACGTACGCGCCGGGGCGCCGGCTGGCCCCCGGGCGGGCTGGGCGGCGCGTCGTCAGGCGCCGCGCGCTACTTCCGCCGCGCGCTACTTCCGCGGCTTCTGGTACAGCGCAGCCTGTGGATCCTCGCGGTCCTTGCCGTGGCCGGGCAGCGCGGGCTTCTTGGGCAGCACGTACAGGATCATGAGCGCGATCGGCCCCAGGATGATGCCGAGGATGCCCCAGGTCCAGGCTCCGCGCCCGAATCCTGGTGCCATTCGATAGGCGTAGATCGCGCAGACCACCCACACGACCGCCCCAAGGACGACGAACCCGGTTCCGATCAGCGTCGGCGTATCCATATGACCCTCCCGCTACGACCGGTGGATCGCCATGGAATGCGCCGAGATCCCGGTCCGACCCTCAGTGTGAGCGCTGCGGCGGGCGGCCGTCAGTACTGGAAGAGCAGTTCCCGGTACTTCGGCAGCGGCCACAGGTCGTCGGCCACGAGGGTCTCGAGCTCATCGGCGACCCGGCGGAGGGCATCCTGCGCGGGGATGACCTCGGTCACGAAGACCTTGGCCTCGGCCTCGACAGACCCGGCCTCGTGGGCCGTGTGCTGGGCCTTCTCGAGCGCCGCGATCCCGTCGACGAGCGCATCGGCGAGCGCCGATACCCGTTCGCACACGCTGTTGATCCCGCGTGAGGACGTCGCGGAGGCGAGGACGCCGAGGTACGTCGCGGTCGCGGGCAGGATCATCGTCGAGGCGATGTCCCGGGCGCACGTGGCCTCGATGTTCTGGACCTTGACGTAGCGTTCCCAGTTGATCTCGACCCGTGCGGCGAGCTCTCGCTCGGTGAGCACGCCGAAGCCGGCAAAGAGGTCCTTCGCCTTCTTCGTCGTCAGCGACGGCAAGGCATCGACGGTCGTGCGGTTGTTGGGCAGCCCGCGCTTGGCGGCCTCGGCATGCCACTCCTCGGAATAGCCGTTGCCCTCGAACAGGACCTGCTTGTTCGCCTTCACGATGGCCGACAGGATCGTGGTCAGACCATCGAAGTCGCCGTGCTCCAGCTTGTCCAGCTCGTCGGCAAGCTGCGAGAGGGAGTCGGCCACGGCGGTGTTGAGCACGGTCTGCGGCCAGTAGATCGGGGCCGACGACCCGACCGCCCGGAACTCGAACTTGTTGCCGGTGAAGGCGAACGGCGAGGTGCGGTTGCGGTCCGTGGCGTCCTTGGGCAGGACGGGCAGCGAGGTGACGCCGAGCTCGACGTGCCCGCCGCGCTTGGATGCGGACGCGGCCCCCTGCTCGAGCTGGTTGATCACGTCCTCGAGCTGCGAGCCGAGGAAGATCGACATGATCGCGGGCGGTGCCTCGTTCGCCCCCAGGCGAGGGTCCTGCCCGGCGTCCGCGATGCTCGCCCGCAG
>CAYVJP010000038.1:0-16104 GCA_964451745.1 uncultured Anaerolineaceae bacterium
CACCGTCTTGCCCGAGTCCACCAGCCGGTCGAGTAGGCCGAGCAGGTGCGCGACATCGGCGAGGTGGAGGCCGGAGGTCGGTTCGTCGAGGACGTAGACCCCGCCCTTCTCCGCCATGTGCGTGGCGAGCTTGAGTCGCTGGCGCTCGCCGCCTGACAGCGTGGGAAGCGGCTGCCCGAGCCGCAGATAGCCGAGCCCCACATCGGCGAGGCGCTGCAGGATGGCGTGGGCGGCCGGGGTGCGCGCCGCGCCGGACCCGAAGAACGCGTCGGCTTCCGCCACCGACATCGCGAGCACCTCGCTGATGTCGCGACCGCCGAGCTTGTAGTCCAGCACGGACGCCTCGTAGCGCTTCCCCGCGCAGTCCTCGCACGTCGTCGCGACGGTGTCCATGAAACCGAGCTCGGTATAGATGACGCCGGCGCCGTTGCACGTCGGGCAGGCGCCCTCCGAGTTGGCGCTGAACAGGGCCGGTTTCACGCCGTTGGCCTTGGCGAACGCCGCCCGGATCGGATCGAGGAGACCCGTATACGTCGCGGGGTTGCTCCGGCGCGATCCCTTGATCGCCCCCTGGTCGATGGCGACGACGCCGTCGCGGCCCGCGACCGAGCCATCGATGAGCGAGCTCTTGCCCGAGCCCGCCACGCCGGTCAGCACGACCAGCACGCCGAGGGGGATGTCGACATCGACGCCCTGGAGGTTGTTGGTGTCGGCGCCACGCACCTCCATGGCGCCCGAGCGCGCCCGGACCGTCGGCTTCACGGACGCCCGGTCGTCGAGGTGCCGGCCGGTCAGCGTCTGGCTCGCACGAAGCCCCTCGACCGTCCCCTCGAACACGACCTCACCGCCGCCCGTGCCGGCACCCGGTCCCAGGTCGACCACGTGGTCGGCGATCTCGATCACCTCGGGCTTGTGTTCGACCACGAGCACCGTGTTGCCCTTGTCGCGCAAGCGCAGGAGCAGGCCGTTCATCCTCGCGATGTCGTGGGGGTGGAGGCCGATGGTGGGCTCGTCGAACACGTAGGTGACGTCGGTGAGCGAGGAGCCGAGGTGCCGGATCATCCGGATGCGCTGCGACTCGCCGCCGGACAGCGTGCCCGACGGCCGGTCGAGCGAGAGATAGCCGAGCCCGATCTCCACGAACGAATCGAAGGTGTGCTGGAGTCCGGAAAGGAGCGGCGCGACCGATGGGGCGTCCAGCCCGCGCAGCCACTCGGCGAGATCGTCGATCTGCATCGAGCAGGCGTCGGCGATGTTGAGCCCCTTGATCTTCGATGAGCGCGCCGGCTCGTTGAGCCGCGTGCCCGCGCACTCGGGACACGCCGCGAACGTCACCGCCCGCTCGACGAACGCCCGGAGATGCGGCTGCAACGCGGCGACGTCCTTCGACAGCATCGACTTCTGGACGCGGACGACGAGGCCCTCGTAGGTCAGGTTGATGCCGTTGATCCTGACCTTGACGCCCTCCTTGTAGAGGAAGTCGTCGACCTCGCGCGGGGAGTACTCGCGGATCGGCTTGTCCGGGTCGAGGAAACCCGACTCCGCGAACATCCGGGTCGACCACCCGTCCGCCGTGTAGCCCGGGACCTTGATCGCGCCTTCGGCCAGCGACTTCGTCTCGTCGTAGAGCTGGGACAGATCGATCTCGTTGACGGTCCCCATGCCCTCGCAGCGCGGACACATCCCGCCGTAGTAGACCGCGTCGCGGACGACGACCCGTTCGCCCTTGCCGCGGTCCACCGTCATCGCCCCGCTCGCCTTGCGCATCGGGACATTGAACGAGAAGGCCGTGGGCGGGCCGACGTAGGGGTCGCCGAGGCGGCTGAACAGGACACGCAGGAGGGCATTGGCATCGGTGGCCGTCCCGACGGTGGAGCGGGCGTTGGCGCCCATCCGCTCCTGGTCCACGATGATCGCCGTCGTCAGGCCCTCCAGGACGTCGACGTCGGGCCGGGACAGGGTCGGCATGAAGCCCTGGACGAACGCGCTGTACGTCTCGTTGATCATGCGCTGGGATTCCGCGGCGATCGTGCCGAACACCAGCGAGCTCTTGCCCGAGCCGGAGACCCCGGTGAAGACCGTCAACCGACGCTTCGGGATCTCGAGGCTGATGTCCTTGAGGTTGTTCTCGCGGGCCCCCTGCACGCGGATCAGGTCGTGGCGGTCGGCCGCGTGACTCACCGCCGCCCCAGGATGGCCGGGTGGGCGTCGTCCCGGGGCGGGTGCGACGTGTGGATCGTGCTGTCCATGACGGCATGATAGGAGCGACCCCGCGAGGGACGCTTCTCCATTCCTGCTGCGTCCGGATCCGGCCGGTCCGCCGGAGCGGACCTCAGGGCGTCGTCGAGGTGCTCAGCCACACCTCATCGAGCCACGTCGTGATCGGCGTCCGGCCGAGTCCGACCTCCAGCACCGCATCGGCATCCGAGACGGGAGCGGTGAACGTGAAGCTCGCCACGGACCACTCCGTTCCCGCGGTCGCGACGCGCGTGAGGTAGGTCTGGCCGGACTGGGACACGAGGTAGATGCGGACCTCGCGCGACTCGGCGGCGCGGAGACCCACGCGCACCGTGTAGCGGCCGCCGGCATCGAGATGGAGGCCCGGTTGGCTGAGGGTCACGCTGCCGAACGCCGTCGTCGCGGCGGCGATCCCGATCCGCGCGGATCGTGTCCCGTTCAAGCGGATCTGCGCGTCGGCGTCGAGGGTCGCCGCGGCGTCGGGGTCCACGCGGAGCTGCCACGGCGGCCCGACGCCGGACTCGAACCCGCCGTTCACGATCTGCGAGGGTCCCAGGGCGCCGCCATTCGATGCGGACGGCGATGTGGACGGGACCGCGGTCGGGCTGGCGAGGGACGGGGCGGGCGTCGGCGTCGCCTCGGGCGATGAGGTCGGACTCGGTCGCGGGCTCGACGTCGTCGGCGCGGGTGTCGGTGGGGCCGTGCCCTCGCGGAGCTCCTCCAGCTCGGCCTGCAGGCCCGGCAACGGCAGGAGCGCCTGGACCATCGCCTCGCCCCCGGAGCGATGGGCCGCCTCGTTCTGGATCGACGCGCCGAACGTGGATGCCGCGATCTCCTCGAGCGACGCGTAGATCGGTTCCAGGCGTCCGATCATGCCGACCGCGACCGCCGAGCTGCCCAGGCTGGTCACGGCATCCACGCCGAACCGGGCCAGGCCACTGACCTCGGTGATGACGATGCGGATGTCCGCCGGCCGGAGCGGATCGCGTTCCAGCTCGACGGTCAGGCGGTCACCGGCATCGAGGATCCGCTCGTTCAGGTTCAGCAGCAGATCCGCGACGGCCGGGTCGACGCGGACGATCCGGGTCGGCGATGGTGCGACCGACACGGACGGCGTGGGCGTGCCATCGCCCGGCCCGGGTGCGCCGCCGCCCCGACCCAGCAGGGTCGTGGCCGCCAGCGCCAGGACCACCAGGACCAGGAGTCCGCCGACCAGTTCGGGGCTGGGCCCGCCACCGCTGCGCCGGACGGTGCCCTCCACCGGCGTCGTCATCCTCGTGCACTCCGCGCGATGTCGCGGCCGAGGCCGGTCACGAGGGCCCGCTCGAGTGTCTCGCCGCGCATGCCGCCCACCGCTCGCAACACGAAGGACGTCGGGGTCCGGCCGGTGCGCCCGGCGATGATGATGCGGTCATCGAGGCTCGTGACGTCCACGTCGTCGAGCCGTCGCTCGAACCGCACGGTGAGCTGCCCGGCATCGGTCGGACCGAACACGCGGACGAGATCGCCGACCCGCGCCAGCGCGTACACGGCACCGACCTCCATGCCCGCGTTCCCGGACAGGTAGACCCCCATGGCCAGGACCCGCTCGGCCGCGCCGTCGGGCGCGGCTCCGGACGTGGCCGAGGTCCCGGCAGGCGCGGCCGCACCACTCAGGCGGACCGTGGGCGATGCCTGGACCGCGTCGCTCGGTGGGGCGACCGGGACCCGACGGCCGGTGGCCACCGTGGACCCCGCTGATCCCGCAGCGAGGTCGGCCCCGATGGGACGGGGTCCGGCCGGCGACCCTCCCGCGAGGGCCGCACGGATCCCTCCGACCGGCGTACCACACGTCGTGCATGCCGGCGGCCAACCCGCGACGGCCGTCTCGCACGCAGGACAGCGACCGACCGGCGCCGCGAGCAGGATCGCGAGGGCGATCGGTCCGGTCAGCGCTCCGTACACGAACCAGATCGCGGGATTCCTGGCGCGCCGACCGGCCACCCAGCCCACGAGCGGCGCGAAGATCCCGGCGATCACGATGAACCAGACCGGGATGGCATCAAGGACGCCCTGCACGTTTCCTCCGCGACCGTGGATAGGCGGGCATGCTACCCGGAAGCCGATGGCAGCGGTAGCGGCAATGACCGGCCGCCAGACCGCCGGAGTGGTGCCGCGATGCACCGGAAGTGTGCCCCGGACCCCCGTTCGAAGCGTTAATCGTACGTTTTCGGACCGTTTCCCCAGTGTGATTCAGCGGTCCCACGGACTAAAGTACCGGTACGGTTGGCAGCGTCGGTATCGACGTCCAGCCGGAAGCAATCATCCACATCATCGCTCGGCCGGAGGGCTCGTCAACGGCACCCAGGTGATCCGCGGGGGCGGGTGGGTGTCCGCGACGCTAGTTCGCAGCGTATCGGCTGCGAGGGGGAAGACATGCGCGTAACCGTGGTCGGATTGGGGTACGTCGGGCTGGTCACGGGGGCCTGTGTGGCTGCCTGGGACCATGACGTCATCGGGGTGGATTCCGACAAGGGACGGTTGGGGGCGCTGCGCGCCGGAACGCTTCCGTTCCATGAGCCGGATCTGGACCGGCTCGTCGCCGACGGGGCCGCCCGGGGGCACCTCGCCTTCACCGACGACCTCACGAGTGCCGCCTCCACGGCGAACATCGTGATCATCGCTGTCGGCACCCACGATGGGAACGGCGGCTGGCAGACCGACACGATCCGGGCATGCCTGGCGCAGGTCGTCCCGGCGATGCGCGACGACGCGACCCTGGTGATCCGGTCGACGCTGCCGCCCGACATGGTCCGCTCGGTCCGCAGCCTCGTCGATGGCCATCGGGCCGCCGCCGGTCGACGCCCGATCCCGGCCCTGCTCAACCCCGAGTTCACGCGCGAGGGCCGTGCCGTCCACGACTACCAGAACCCGGAGCGGATCGTCTTCGGGGTCGTGACCGACCCGGACGGTCGCGGTGAAGCCGCGCTGCGCGAGATGTACCGGTCCGCGGTCGCCCCGATCCTCGTCATGAGCGCGATCGACGCCGCCCTGACCAAGCTCGGCGCCAACCTGTTCCTTGCCACGAAGATCAGCTTCGCGAACGAGCTCGCCGATCTGTGCGACGCATACGACGCGGACGTGTCGACCGTGGTGGACGGCATGTCCTACGACGGTCGGATCGGCGGATCGTTCCTGCGGGCCGGTGTGGGCTTCGGCGGGTCGTGCCTGCCCAACCAGGTGGCCATGACCATCCGCACCGCGACGGGGATCGGCGTGGACGTGCCACTGCTGTCGGCCGTGGCCGAGGTCAATGGCCGTCGGCGGCAGCGGGTCGTGGAACGCACCGCGATGCTCCTCGACGGCACCGTCCGACATCGCCGCGTGACGCTGCTGGGCCTCACGTTCAAGCCCGACACCGACGACCTGCGGGACGCCCCGGCACTGGATATCGCGCGCGGGCTCATCGAGGCGGGCGCCTCCGTCGTCGCCTACGATCCGATGCCCAGCGCACGAGCGCGCGCCGCCACATTGGTTCCCGGCCTGCAGATCGCGGAGGACCCCTACGATGCGCTCGTGGGCTCCGATGCGGCGATCCTGGTCACCGAATGGCGTGAATTCCTCGATCTCGACTGGTCCGCCGCCGGCGACGTCATGCGCCGTCGCGTCGTGATCGACGGGCGCAACCAGCTGCCTGGAGCCCGCCTTGCCGAGGCCGGCTTCACCTACGCCTCGTTCGGTCGGGGCACGCTCGAGCCGGCGCCGATGGACAGCACGCCGGTCGCGTCGCCGGTCGGCATGTCGCTGGGCTGGGGCGAGGGATGACCCGCCCCGCTCGACCACAGCTCACCCTCGCGGCTGCCGGCACGGTTCTCGGGATCGGCCTGGGCGTCGTCGCGACCGAGACCATCCCCGGTCTCGGCGGCATCGTCGGGGCGCTCCTTGCCGTCGTCGGCGCGACCGCCGTCGTCGCGATCGTGCTGGCCCCGACCTGGCCCGCCGACAACCCGGCGTCCGCGGACGACACGGCCTGGACCGAGTTCCGCCGCGAGTTGCGCCGCGCCCGGCGGAGCGGACGACCGCTGACCCTGCTGCGCATCCCGATCCCGGAGCGCACCTCGGCCGACGCCCCTGGCGGCGCGACCCTCGTGCGGGCCATCGCTGCCGAACTCCGCCTGATCGACCGGACGTGGGTGGATGGCGACAGCATCTACCTCATGCTGCCCGAGTCGTCGCGGTCCGCTGCCACGGTCGTCGTCGATCGACTGGCGGCGACGCCCGCGATGGCCGCCGTCGCCGCGGCCCATCTGGCGACGTTCCCCGAGGACGGCCTCACCAGCGGCGCCTTGCTCGCCGCCGTCCATGGGACAGCCGTCGGGCAGGTCCCGATCCCGCTGCGTCCTTCGCCCGATGAATCGTCGATCCGGACGGTGGAAGCGGACGCCGCGCTCGGCGGCGCGACGGGGCAGGGATGACGACCCCGCGCCAGGCGGCCCGCGTGTCCCGCCGCTACGTCATCGCCAAGCGCGCCATCGATATCGGGATCTGCGTCGTCGCCCTGCCCGTTGTCGTGCCCATCGCGGCGCTGTGCGCCGTCGCCATCCGACTCGAGTCCCCGGGACCGGTGATGTTCTCGCAGATGCGGACCGGCCAGCACGGCGCTCGATTCCCGATGTTCAAGTTCCGGACGATGGTCCAGAACGCCGAGGAGCTCAAGGCCTCCCTGCAGCACCTCAACATCCTTCCGGCGCCCGACTTCAAGGTCCCGGACGATCCGCGCATCACCCGGGTGGGGCGCGTGCTGCGCAAGACGAGCCTCGACGAGTTGCCGCAGATCATCAACGTCCTGCGCGGCGAGATGAGCATCGTGGGTCCGCGGCCGACGTCGTTCGCCGCGAGCACCTACGAGCTGTGGCACTCCGAACGGCTCGAGGTCACACCCGGGATCACCGGGCTGTGGCAGATCAAGGGCCGCGGCACGATGACGTTCGACGAACGCCTCCGGCTCGACATCGAGTACATCGAGCAGCGCTCGACCCTCATGGACCTGCGCATCATCGCGCAGACCGCGCTGGCGGTCTTCCGCGGCTCGGGCGCCTGACGACGACCTGACCCGCCGCGTCCCTCAGTCGGGGGAGCGGACCGCGCGCCGTTCGCGGTGCCAGGCCACCTGGCGACCCAGGCCGTCGTCCGGATCGGTGGTGGGCTCGTACCCGAGCGCTGCCCGCGCGCGCCCGATGTCGGCGCTCGTGTGGCGCTGGTCGCCGGGTCGTGCCGGCTCGGTCCGGATGAGCGGCTCCACCCCGAGATGCGCGGCGATGATGGCGATCGCCTCGTTGAGGGAGATCGTCCGCCCGCCCCCGATGTTGTAGATCCCGCCGACCGCACCACGCTCGAGTGCGGCGATCGTCCCGCGGACCGCGTCGCCGATATACGTGTTCGACCGGGTCTGCTCCCCGTCGCCGAACACCGTGATCGGCTCGCCGTCCGACATCGCCTCGATGAAGCGGTGATAGGCCATGTCGGGTCGCTGGCGAGGTCCGTAGATGGAGAAGTAGCGGATGATCGTGGCCGGCAGTCCCGAGGTCGCCACGTGGGCCAGCACGAGCTTCTCGCAGGCGAGCTTGGTGATCCCGTACGGCGACACCGGCTCCAGCGCCTGGTCCTCGTCGCCGACGGCTTCGCGGCCGTAGACGGACGACGTGGAGGCGAGGACGAAGCGTCGGACGCCGGCGCGCGTCGCGGCCTCGATCAGGCGGTTCGTGGCCAGCACGTTGCAGGACACGTAGAGCTCGAGATCGGTCCAGCTGCGCATGAGACCGGCCATCGCAGCCTCGTGGATGACCGCGTCGGCGCCGTCGAGCCAGGGATCGAGATCGTCGGAGCGCAGGTCGAGCTCGGCGAACCGGAACCCGGGCGCTTCGCGGAGTCGCGCCAGGTTGGACTCCTTGATCGGCCGCGGGTAGTACGGGATGAACGCGTCCAGCCCGACGACGTCGTGACCGTCCGCCACGAGCGCCTCGGCGAGCGAGGATCCGATGAAGCCGGCAGCGCCGGTGACGACGATCCTCACCGAGCCGGAAGCGCGCTGACCGAGATCTCCGAGACGTCCAACGCCTGGCCGTCCGTCCCGACCGTGGACTCGATGCAGATCGTCCGAACGGCGCGGACGTCGGCCGAGCGCCAGGCGAGGTCACTGCGCTGCAGCACGTCATCGCCGCCATCGGTCTTGACGACGAAGTCGTAGGTCCTCGCCGGCTGATCGACGGTCACCTCGACACGGTACCACCGCCCCGGCGTGAAGGTGGCCGTCTCCGATCGGGCCTTCACCGGGCCATCGAACCAGGCGAGGTCGCCCAGGCTGCTGAGCCGCACCCCGCCGGCATCGCCGCCGGATCCGCGCAGCTGGAGCAGCGACGTATCGGCGTCGCCGACCGCCGACACGCGCACGCGCAGCTGGATGCGCAGGCGAGCGTCCGGGTCCTCCGAGAGCTCGCGGCACGCTCGGACGGACGCGCCATCCCCGGCCGGCTGCACCCGCAGGACGCGGCCACCGTCGCCGTCATCGGCGATGGTCAGGGCCCCGGACGGGCTCCCATCGCCCACGCTCCAGTCGGTGGCATCGGCGGGCCCGATCGGCCAGGGCTCGAAATCGTCGTGCGCGTGGACCAGCGGCGGCGCGTCCTCGGGGGGTGCGGGAGGCGCGAGCCTGGCCTGGTCCGCCGGATCGGCCGGGGGCAGGCCCGCCCCGAGATCGATCAGGGCATGGACGTACCGCTGGGTCTCCACGTCCGCAGCCAGGGCGACGAGCCCTGACCCGGCCGTGAGCGCTCCCTTGGTCGTGGTCGCCTCGTCCAACCGCGGGTCCTGCGCGCTCGCCATCAGGATCGTGCCGTCGCCGGTCTCGAACCGGACCTCGCCGATGGCGGTGCGCTTGTAGACGATCGTCCCGCCACGAGCCGGCGACGTTGCCGCGACGTAGAACATCCCGGCATCCCCATCGACCATGACCACGGCCCGTCCCTGGCGGTCGCGGACCTGGCTCACCAGGTGGGTCGCCCAGGTCCCGTCAGCCGAGCGCACCGCGAGCACGATCCCGGGGTCCAGGCTGTTGACGTCGTCCCCCTGGTCGAGCGACGTCTCCAGGGCGGCGACGACCTGGGTCCCGCCATCGAGCGGGTATGTCGCGAGGCTCATGTGCCCCTCGGAGGTGCCGATCCCGTCGAGGACGACCTCGGGCTCGGACCAGGCGTCGGGTGGCTCGCCGTCGACGTGCGTCGTGAAGCTCACGCTGCCGGCGAGCTGGTTCGACCACAGCACGCCGATCCGGCCCGGACCGAAGGCCGCGATCGATGCGATCCCGTCGCCGTCCACGATCGCCCCGGGCAGCACGAGCGGGAATGGTTCGCTCCACCGCGCGTCGTCACCCTGGGTCGCGGCGAGCCAGATCTGGCCCGTGGCCGTATAGCTGATCCAGGCCGTGCCGGCGGAGTCGACGGCGATGAAGGCGGCCGCGGTCCCGGTCGGTGCGATGGTCACCGGGAAGTTCGGGTCCAGCTCGAACCGGTCCGCCGCCTCGTCGAAGGAGAAGCGTCGGACGCGAATGGCGTCGCGCGCGGACGTCCGTGCGCCCGCCGTCACGATGTAGGCGTGCTCGCCGCTCCAGACGACGTCCTGGATGGTGTTCGTTCGCTCGTCCACGAGGACGCCCGTATCCACCCAGCGCTGCGTCTCCCAGTCGAGCCGGAAGATCGTCACGTGCCCCGTGGACGGCTGGGACAGTACCGCCCACCAGCGATCGTGGGCGAACCACAAGCGGCTCTGACCCCGCGACGCGGGCGGGGACGCGTCGGGCGCCGACGCCCGGACGAAGTCGCGATAGGTCGTCCCGACCGGCGGCGGCGCGACGGGCGCAGGGGTGAGGGTGGGCGCGGCGGACGGGGTCCCGAGCGGGTCGCTGGCGGTGGCCTGCCCGGGTGACCCGCTGGCGAGGATGGCCGCGACGCCGACCCCGATGACGAGCAGCAGCGCCCCCCCGACGAGCAGCAGATGGCGGGGGCTGGTTCGGTCCGTGGCAGATCTCCTCGTGTTCGACACATCCCCCCAGGAGGGGCCGGCCCCGGAGTGTACGACGGCGGGCTGTCCGCGGCGGTCGTCTACCATCGGGGCATGTACCGGATCCGTCGCCTGCTCGCACCACTCCTCGTCGTGACGATCGTCGTCGCGTGCGATCCGTCACCACCGACCTCGCCACCGAGCGGCGAGCCATCGCCCCCGACGTCGAGCCCGGCGACGCCCGGCCCGTCCGGTTCGGCCGATCCGAGCGTTCCCGCCGCAAGCGTCGCGTGGGAGCCACGCTCGGCCAGCGGCGACACTCCGGCGCCGCGTTTCGGGCACACGTGGGTGGCCGATCCGTCCGACGCCGCGGCGTACCTGTTCGGTGGGAGCGGAGCGAACGGACCGCTGGACGACCTGTGGCGCTACGACTTCGGCGCCGATTCCTGGGAGCGGCGGGCATCCGACGGGCCCGGGCCGGAGCCACGGTCGGGACACGCGGCCGTGCTCGTGGACGGCGTGGGCCTAGTGGTCCTGGGCGGGACCGCGGCGGACGGCGGCGTCCTCGACGATGCGTGGGTGTACGACCCACTGGCGGACACCTGGGATGCGCTTGCGGTCACCGGGGATCGGCCGCCCGCTCGGACGAACACGTGCGCGGCGGTCGGGCCCGACGGTCGCATCTGGATCGTCTACGGCCTCGGCCGAGGCGGCACCGCGCTCCTCGATGTCTGGGCGCTGGATCCGGCCGGCGCGGTCTGGTCGCGCATCCAGCCCGACGGAACCGAGCCCGGCGCCCGGGGTGCGCATGGCTGCTGGTGGACGGTCGATGGGCGGCTGGTCGTCCACGGCGGTCGTTCGGACGCCACCGTGTTCGGCGACACGTGGGCGATCGACGTGGTCGCCGGCGCGGATGGTGGCACCTGGTCCAGCGTCGACCCGGGCGATCCGGGGATCCCGCGCAGCGACTTCGGGTCCACCCTGGCCAGTGACACGATCGTCATCGTCGCCGGTCAGGGGTCGGATCGGCTGGCTCGCGCCGATGTGGTCGCACTCGAGCCGGACAGCCTCGTGCCGGCGTCCTATGTCGCCACGGGCGAGGCGCCGCTCCCACGGATCGGCCCGGCCATCGTGGACGACCCCGGGAACGAGCGGGGCCTGCTGTTCGGCGGTGCCGTCGACGGCGTCCCGACCGATGAACTCTGGACCTTCGACCTGCGCTGATCCGAGGGCTCAGGTTCCCGAGGGGCGTCCCCCCCGTCGGTCTCGACCGAGCGTCGCGGCCCACACCAGCTGGGCCCGGACGAGCGGGTGCGCCGCGCGGCGCCCGACGTTGATGCGGCGCAACCGGAACGGATCCGCCGTCCGGAGTGTGTTGCCGCCGCGGGTCGTGGTGAACGCGGCGACCATCCCGGCTGCACGCGCCGCCTCCACGGCGCGGCCGCCGTGCGCCCCGCTGGGATAGGCGAGCACCTTCGGCGTCGGCCCGATCTCGCGCTCGAGGTCGGCATGCGAGCCCGCGATCTCCTCCACGGCTCGCTCGAAGGGGACGCGATCCAGGAGCGGGTGCGTCCGGGAGTGCGCTGCGAGGACGACGCCGTCGGCAGCCAAGCGACGCAGCGCATCCCAGTCGAGCACGGCCGGGGGACCGGGCGGCGGCGCCCCGGAGGCCGCGACGATCCGCTCCACCTCGAGCAGCGCGGCGTCGTGGTCCATGGCCTTGATCCGTTCCCGCAGGGCCCGCAGCGACGGTGCCTGCGACCGCGCCAGGTCGGGGTCGGCTTCCCAGGCCGCCCACAGCCGGTCCCACCAGAACGGCCGGCTGGGCTCGGTCGGCATCGCGGTCGGCACGAACAGGGTCGCGGGCACGCCGCGCTCCCGCATCACCGTCCAGGCGTCGGCGAAATCGGCGTAGGCGTCATCGAACGTGACGAGCACCGCACGGGGCGGCAGGGCCGCCGGCCGGGCCAGGGCCGCGACGACCTCGGGGAGCGAGACCGGGCGATACCGGGTGGCCAGGACCGACATCTGGTCGGCGAAGGCGGCCGGTGTCGCGCTGATGAGATTGGGGGCGAGGTCGGGGCGCGCGCCGGGATCGGCGACGCGGTGGTAGGTCAGGACCGCGAGCGCGCCCCGGGGCCACGGGGCGATGCGCTCCCCTACCCTGACGATGGCGCCGGCGACCGGTCCGTTGGCCAGCGCCAGGCCCAGTGCGCGGACAGGATCGGAGGTCATGGAGCGGTGGCCGGCCGCACGGCATCGCGGGCGATCGATACCAGTTGCGCCAGGCCCGGGCCGGGATCGCGGAGGCTGAACAGGTCGTCGCCGATGCGCGGGTCGAGCAGGCTCACCCCGGCTGCCAGCGCGGCGCGGCGTGGCGGCCACGGGAGCGCGGCGTGCCGGTGGCGCCCGGTCAGCACGGCGCGGATCCAGGCGAGTTCGAGGCGGAGGTTGCGGGCCTTGACCCCATGTCGGTAGGTCGCGTCGAGGGCCGACCCGGCGACCGGACCGGTCAGGATCAGGTCCGCCCACCGGCCGGGGAAATCCATCCCGGACCGCACCGCCAACGGCAGTGAACCCCAGATCCGTCCGTTGATCTCCATCAGCGATGCGCTCCCGTCCGGGGCACGGCGGAACTCCACCATCGCGAGGCCGGTCCAGTGCAGGTCGGCGATGAGCCGACGGGCATACTCGAACAAGTCGTCGTCGAGGGGCACGCTCTCGCGCAGGGCGCTCGCCCCACCGGTCACCGGGACCTCGCGAAGCCGGCGGTGCTGGAAGGCCGCAAGGATCGCGCCCTCGTCGGCAAGCACCTCGACGCCGAGCCCCTGGCCGGGGAGCCAGCGCTGGAGGAGGACCGGCGTCCCCTGGTCCACCTGCGCCAGGTGCCGCTGCAGCTCGCTGACATCCCCCGCGTAGCCGACCGCGAAACGGTCGATGGTCCCGTCGGTCCGGACGACGCGCGAGACCCCCGGCTTGATCACGATGGGGTACCCGAGGTCCCGTGCGGCGGTCGGGCCATCCGCCGGGCCCGAGACGAGCCGCGTCGGCGGGACCGGCACCCCGACGCGCTCCGCCAGCGCGATGGTCGCCGCCTTGTCGTGGGTGACCGCCATCGCCTCGAGCGCCGGGATGGCGAGCCTGGAGATCCCCTCGAACGCGTCGCGGGCCGCGGCCAGCGGCAGGCCGATCTCGTCGGTCACCGGGATGATGAGATCGACCTTCGTCTCGCGCGCCACGCGCAGGATGGATTCGACCACTTCGTCCGCATGCGCCAACGGGTCCTTGTGGAGGAGACGAGCCGTCACATACCGGGATCGGAAGCCGGCACTGGACCGGTCATGGTCCGCTGCCGTGACCGACCACCCGCGCCGACCCAGGGACCGGATGCAGGCCACCGCACTCCCTCGACCCGCGTCGGTGACCAGGACGTGCGGTCGATCGGCGGTCATGCCGAGCGGCCCCGGTCATCGAGCCGCGCCGTGATCGCCGCCGCGACGGCATCGACGACCTCCGCCAGCGGGCGCGTGGCATCCACCTCGACGAATCGGTCCACGAGCGGCTCGATCGCGCGGTACTCGCCGCGGCGACGCTCCAGGGCCTCGAGCGTGCCCTCACCCTTGCGGGCGAGCAGGACCTCGGCGGGCGCGTCCAGGTAGACCACGAGGTCCGGCTTCGGGTAGAGGCGTGCGAGGACGGCGCCGTGGACTCGCTGGCCGGCGGTTCGGCGTTCGGCGCTGACGTCGTACGCGTGGTAGTCCACGAAGAAATGGCGGTCGAAGATGACGACCGCGCCGGAGCGCTCCCAGCGCCATGCCATCGCCTGCCGATACCACTCCTCGGCGAGCCGATTCGTCAGGCGCAGGAACGATCGCAGGTCGGCAGCGCGCCGACGGACGAACGAACGCGGCCGCTCACGCCGCCGGTTCGGGTCCGGCGGGCCGGCGGTGTCGGGGGCTGCCCCCGTCGCGCGCTTGATCCGCCGGGCGATCCGCGTCGTCGGGAGGACGACGTTGCTCGATTCGGCGCTCACGCCCATGTACAGGTAGCGGACCGGCACCGCCAGCACCCCTGGGAGCGCGCGCGCGACCGTGGTCTTGCCCGCACCGTCGGGCCCGATCAGGGCGACCGTGGTCATCGCTCGGGGACCGGGTCGGTGGCCGGCTCGACGGCTGGCTCGCTGGCCGGCCGCGCGGCTCGCCCACCGGCCGCCGCATCCTCCAGCAGGTGCGCGACGCGCGCGGCCTGACGCGCCCAGTCGAACTCGGCGCCCACGTAGGTCCGCAGGGCGGCATTCGGTCCCGACGTGCCGGCCTCCCGATATCGGCGGAGGATCGCGGCCGCGAACTGCGCCGGCGTCGAGGCGATGTCGATCGGGGGCGTGCGACCGTCGACCGTCCGCAGGCCATCGGCGGCGAGCGGTGACGCCACCACCGGGACTTCCATCGCCATGGCCTCGAGGACCTTGTTCTGGATCCCGGCACCGAACCGGATGGGCGCCGCGAAGACCGCGGCGCGTTCCAGGTACGGACGGACGTCATCGACGAACCCGGTGACGGTCACGCCCGGGAGGTCGGCCAGCGCCTGCACGTCCGGCGTCGGGTCACGGCCCACCAAGAGCACTTCGGCCTCCGGCGCCTCGTGCCGGACGAGGGGCAGGATCGCCGTCGCCAACTGCTGCGCGGCGTCGGCGTTGGGCGGATAGTCCATGGCGCCGGTGAGCACGATGGCGGACCCCAGCGACGACGTCTCCCGGTGCCAGACGCCGAGATCCACGCCGTTGGGGATCACCGTCGCCCGGGCCTGGCCGGCGACCCCGGGGCCGTGGCCCATGATGTCCTCGCGGTCGCGCTCGGACGCGAACAGGACGTGCTGCGCCCGCCGGACCAACGCCCGCTCGACCCGACGGACCTCCAGGTACTCCAGGGCCAGCGGCAGGCGGCGTCCGATGCGGGCGTGCCTCGCCTGGCGGCGGAGTCGTGTGGACGTCGCATCGCACAGGTCGGCGACCAGCGGGATGCCGGCCAGGGGCTCCAGGACGGGATAGGTGCGCTTCCCGCTCAGGAGCAGCACGTCGAACGGCGCCTCGGCATGGAGTCGCGCCCCGATCTCGCCGAGTTCGACGCTGGCGGGATCGCCACCGCGGCGGAGCGCGGCTGCGCGCGCGACCAGACGGGCGCGCTTGCCGCGACGCCCCAGCGACGCGGGTCGGGTCACGAGCCGCTCGAGGAATGGCTCGAGGGCGGTGCCATCGTCGGGCGCATGCCCGTCCTTGACGAGCGACAGCAGCGTGATCCGGTGGCGTTCCGCCAATCCCCGGATCAGGTGGTAATGGCGAAGGTAGCCGCTCGTCAGCGGCCACGGCAGGTCGTTGGTCACGTACAGGATGCGCATGCGGTCTCTCAGGCGTGGTCCGGGGGTAGGGCAAGCATCGCACGCCAATGCGCGACAGAGCGATCCGCGAGCCACGTCGATGGCTCGACGCGCTCCGCCAGCCACGCCGCCGACCGGATCCACGGCGCGATCAGGAGGGGCGTCCGGAGGTCGGGGTCGACGTCGAGCCGGGCGAGTTCGGCATCGACGAGTCCGCCGGCCCAGGGATCGGGACCGGTCAGGGCGGCCTGGAACGCCGCGGCCTGATCCGCGACGGTCGTGGCCCGGTTCGCCGCCGCCGCGATGTAGGCGAGCCCGATCGACAGGTCGTGGAGCGGGATGCCATCGGGGCGAGCACGCTCCCAGTCCACCGCGCCGAGTTCGCCCGCCGGGGTGCGGATGAGGTTGGGGTGGGCGAGGTCGCCGTGCTCGTACACGAGCGGCACGTCGCGTTCCCGG
>CAYVJP010000039.1:0-11683 GCA_964451745.1 uncultured Anaerolineaceae bacterium
CACGTTCTCCGTGTAGGTGTCGTTGTACTGGAGCGCGACCTCGACCGCCGTGGAGCCTTCCTTGCGCTCGACGTAGATCGGCCGCTGATGGAGGGTCTCCTTGTTCCGGTTCAGGTGCCGGACGAACGACTGGAGCCCGCCTTCGAAGTAGAAGGACCGTTCGCGATCGACCCGCTCATCGACGAGCGTGATCCAGACGCCCTTGGTGAGGTACGCCGATTCGCGGAGTCGCTGGCTGATCGTCTCGAACGAGTACTCCGTCGTCTCGAACATCTCGGCATCGGCGCGGAACGACGTGGTCGTGCCGCGCCGGTCGCCCTGGGGTCCGATCTTCTTGACCGGCGCCTTGGGCTTGCCGCGTTCGTACTCCTGTGCCCAGATCTGGCCGTCGCGTGCCGATTCGACGCGCATCCACGACGAGAGGGCGTTGACGACGCTGACGCCGACACCGTGGAGCCCGCCGGACACCTTGTAGCCACCGCCGCCGAACTTGCCACCGGCGTGCAGGACCGTATGGACCACCTCGAGCGCATCCTTGCCCGTGTAGTGCTTCCCCACCGGCACGCCACGGCCATCGTCCGTGACCGTCACAATGCCGTCGGCCGAGATGGTGACCTTGATCGTGGTGGCGTGACCGGCCATCGCCTCGTCGATCGAGTTGTCCACGACCTCCCAGACGAGATGATGGAGGCCGCGGTCGTCGGTCGACCCGATGTACATGCCGGGTCGCCGGCGAACGGCCTCGAGACCCTCGAGGACCTGGATGCTGGCCGCGGTGTACTCGGACCCAGCCGCGCGCGAGCGTTTCCCGCGCCCGGTCGGTGCGGTCGTTGCGCTCGTGATGGCGTCCTCGGTCACGCGGTCCCTCCGGTCAGTCGCTCGTACAGTCGTCCGAGCTCTTCATCGCTGTAGTACTCGATCACGATCCGGCCGCCGGTGCGCGCGCGGGCCAGGCTGACCTTCGTCCCGAGCGCCAGTCGCAGCTCTTCCTCGAGGCGCTCGAGATCCGGGTCGGTTCGGGGCGGGCCGACCGGGGTCGGTCCAGGGGCCGGCTTGGGTTCACGGAGCCGGCGGACGCGTTCTTCGGTCTGCCGCACCGAGAGATCCTGGTCGACCACCGTGCTCAGGACGTGTTCCTGATGTTCGACGGACAGGCCCCCCAGAGCGCGCGCATGACCCTCGGTCAGGCGTCGATCGACGACGGCCGCTTGGACGGCCGGCGACAGGTCCAGCAGGCGCAACGTATTGGCGACCGTGGAACGGGCGCGACCGACCCGCGACGCCAATTGCTCATGCGTGAACCCGAACTCATCGATGAGTCGCCGGAACCCCTGTGCGGCCTCGATCGGATCGAGGTCCTCGCGCTGGAGGTTCTCGATCAGGGCGATCTCCAGTCGCGACCGATCGTCGAGCTGCCGGACGATCGCGGGGATCCGCTCGAGACCGGCGGCGATCGCCGCTCGTAGGCGTCGTTCGCCGGCGACGAGCTCGTATCCATCGATCGCTTCGGTGACGAGGATCGGCTGGAGCACGCCGTGCTCGCGGACGCTCGCCGTCAGGGTCGCGAGCTCGGCGGCATCGAAATGCCGGCGGGGCTGGTACGGATTGGGTCGGATGCGGTCCACCGCGATATCGGTGGGTCCTGCGACGCCGGGAGCGCGCTGCGGGATGAGCGCGGCCAGACCGCGACCGAGACCCTGGCTCCGCTCTGGTCGGACGGTCATGACAGCACCATCGCTTCTGGGGCAGCTCGATCCGTCGGCGTGAACGAGGGGCGGGTGGCGGCCCGATCACGGCGGGCCCGGAACTCACGAGCGAGTTGTCCATACGCGATCGCCCCGCGCGATCCCTCGGCGTACCGGTTGATCGGCAGCCCATGGCTCGGCGCCTCCGAGAGGCGGACGCTTCGGGGGATGACCGTCTCGAAGACCTTCTCCCCCAGGTGCCGGCGAACCTCGGCGGCGACCTCGGCGGACAGGTTCGTCCGGGCATCGGCCATGGTCAGCACGATGCCGGCAAGGGCGAGCTTGGGGTTCAGGTGATCCCGAACGAGGTCGATGGTCGCGAGCAACTGGGTCAGTCCTTCAAGTGCGTAGTACTCACATTGGAGCGGAACGAGCACGGCGTCCGCCGCGGTCAGCGCGTTCACCGTCAGCAGCCCGAGCGACGGAGGGCAATCGATGAAGATCACGTCGTATGACGGGGCGACCGGTTCGAGCATCCGGCGCAGCCGCCGTTCGCGAGCGTCGATCCCCGCCAACTCCACTTCGGCGCCGGCAAGCGCGATCGATGCCGGAACGATATCGACCGCGTGCGCCGAGCCCTGGACGATGAGTGCCTCCAGATCGTGGCCGTCGACGACGGCGTCGTAGACGGAACGGTCCAGCAAGGCCCGATCCACACCGAGCCCACTCGTGGCGTTCCCTTGGGGGTCGAGGTCGACCACCAGAACGCGGTCCCCTTCGAGTGCGAGGTAACTCGCGAGGTTCACCACCGTCGTGGTCTTGCCGACGCCGCCCTTCTGGTTCGCGCAGGCGATCGTCTGGCCCACTCAGTGGCCTTCTCGGAGGGCGTTCACAGGCTCGGATTCTACCATCGCCGGGCGTTGCACCTCTTCTCGGGATGTGGACCACCAGCATGGCAGGCAGGACGTAGCTGCGACGTATCTGGTGCTTGTTTCACGTGAAACACGACGGCTCGGAGCTGCTCCACGGACGCGCGAACGGAGACCGTTGCCCGTTCTCGCCCCGCATGGGATACTGCGCGGAAGACGTCGCCGCCGAATCCATCGTCTTGAGGTGCCAGGCAGGAGGGGCGCGACCTTTGGCCGCTTCGCCGAGGATTCGACCCGTCCGATGACCCTGCTGCTCGCTGCGGTCGGTGCGGTGGTGACGGCCCTGCTGGAACTCACCGTCGGTGCATATCTCAAGATCGGAGACGCGCAACCGCATCTGGTGCTCGTCTTCGGCGTCGTGGTCACGATCGCGGTCGGTCTCGAAGCCGGTCTCGTCTGGGCCTTCGTCGGAGGTCTGGCACTCGATGTCCTTGCACAACGACCGCTCGGATCGTCGGCGTTCGCCCTCCTCCTGTGCGTGGGCGGTGCGTCGATCCTGGCCAGATCCTTCGCCCGGCTTCGACCGATCGTCCCGATCGGCGCCGTGTTCGTCCTCAGCATCGGGTACTCGATGATCTTGTTCGCCATCTTCGGCGCCTTGGGCGCCCCGCTTCCGGTCGACGACCCGTTGTCGACGGTGGTGCCGGGTGCCGTCTACGACGCGGTCCTCGCCGCGATCGTGGGGCCGCTGGTGATCGCCGTGCACGATCGGCGGATGGACCAGGAACGGGTGGACTGGTGAATACCTACCTCGATGGCCGGCGGGAATCGTCGCCGCGCCTCTCCCGGTTCCTCGTATTCGGTCTCGTGGTCGTCCTCGGCGTGGGTGCCCTGACGGCACGCCTGTTCTACCTGCAGATCGCGAACGGCACCGAGTACGCCGCACTCTCCACCGCGAACCGGACGGTCGAAGAGCCGATCCCTGCGCCCCGCGGCCTGATCTACGACCGAAGCGGGAAGCTCCTCGTCTCCAACGTTCCCACCTTCGCCGTGAAGGTGCGGCCGGCAGACCTGCCGAATTCGCTGCGCGATTCCGTCGTCACCCGGCTGGCTGCCCTGCTCAAGATGGATGCGTCGGAGATCAACGCGACCATCGATGGCAATCCCGGATCGGCGTTCGACCTCGTCAGGGTCGCGCAGGACGTCGACCAAGCGACCGCCAACCTGATCTCGGAAGCCGGGTTCCAGCTGCCGGGTGTCGAGGTGGTGGTCGAGGCGCGACGCGAGTACGCCGACGGCCCCCTCTACGCGCAACTCCTCGGATACACCGGTCCGGTCTCCGCCGAGGAACTGCCCGATCTTCGCAGCGCGGGGTACCAGCCGGACGACCTCATCGGGAAGGTCGGGGTGGAGCGAGAGTACGAGAAGGAACTACGCGGCACCTATGGCGCGGAGAGCGTGGAGCGGGACGCGACGGGCCGACGGACCCAAGTGCTCCAGACCGTGCGCGAGGCGGAACCCGGTGCGTCGCTCACGCTCACCATCGATACGCAGGCGCAGAAGGATGCCGAGAAGGCGCTTCGCTGGGCGATGAAGAAGATCGGGATGACGCGCGGCGTCGTGATCGCGATGAACCCGCAGACCGGGGAGATCCTGGCGATGGTCAGCCTCCCGACCTACGACAACAACCTGTTCTCCCGCGGGATCAGCGCCGCCGACTTCACCGAGCTGCTCGAGGACAAGGACAAGCCACTCATCAACCACGCCCTGCAGGCGCACTACGCCCCAGGGTCCACCTACAAGCTCGTCACCGGTACGGGCGGGCTCGCCGACAAAGAGATCCGCCCGTCGACGAAGATCATGACGAAGCCGTTCCTGACCCTTGGGTCCACCAAGTTCTATGAGTGGAACCGGCGTGGCTGGGGTCCGTGCGACATCTACTGCGGGTTCGGCCACTCGAGCGACACCTACTTCTACCAGGTCGCGGGCATGCTCGGGAGCGACCGCCTCGGCTACTGGGCCAACCAGTACGGCTTCGGGCAGCCGACTGGTGTCGATCTTCCCGGTGAGGTGTCCGGCATCGTCCCGACCAACGAATGGAAGCAGGACGCGCTTGGCGCTCCGATGTTCGCGGGCGAGACGTACCAGGCGGGGATCGGGCAGGGCTACGACGCCGTGACGCCGCTCCAGCTCATCAACGCCTACGCGGCGCTGGCCAATGGCGGGACGCTGTATCAGCCGCAGATCGTGCGGGAGGTCGTGGGTCCGGACGGGAAGGTGATCCGACCCTTCGAACCCAAGGTGCTCCATGAGATGGACGTGAAGGACAGCGTGCTCCGCGTGATGCGCAACGCCGCCCGCGAGACCGTGACCCTGCGCCACACCTACAACCTCGTGGATCTGCCGATCAAGATCGCCGGCAAGTCCGGGACCGCGGAATTCGGGACCCCGGACTCGAAGGGCCGCCTCCCGTACTCGTCGTGGTTCGTCGGGTTCACGCCGGGCGACCCGGTGGATGGGTCGTTCAACGACACCGATTCGGACCTCGTGGTGATGGCGTTCGCGCATGACTCCCGGACCATCGGCAACGCCGCCACCGAGATCGTGAAGTACTTCTTCCAGCTGCACTACGACATCGAGAAGGACTACCGCCTTCCCGAGTTGCTCGAGCGCGGCAACTTCTACACGAACGACTGATGGGTGTCATCCGAGCCGAGCCGGTCGGCGTCACCGATTGGGCGGCCAAGACGGTCGGGACCGCATGGCGGGCATTCGATCTTCAGCTCGCCACCTATGCCGTCCTGCTTGCGGCGACGGGCCTGGTCATGGCCTACACGAACAGCGTCGAGAGCGGCAGTACGCCGCTCGAGGCCGGCACGACGTTCACGCGTGGGCTGATGTGGGCCGGCATCGCCGTCATGATGTTCCTCATCGCGACGGCGTTCGACTATCGCTGGCTCAAGACGCTGGCGTGGCCCGTGTATGCCCTGCAGCTCGGTCTGCTCGTCCTTACGCTGGCCATCGGGAGTGGCGTGGGCGGCTCGGCACGGTGGATCGCGCTCGGGCCGTTCACGTTCCAGTTCAGCGAGCTCGCCAAGATCCTGATGATCATCGTGCTCGCCAACTACCTCTCGAGTCGCGAGGGCAAGCTCGATTCGCTCGGAGCGATCCTGGGCGCCTGCGTGTTGGTCGGTCCACCGCTGGCCCTGGTGATGCTCCAGCCAGACCTCGGAACGTCGCTCGTCTTCGCCGCGATCCTGGCCGGGATGCTCTGGATGTCCGGTGCGAGTCTGCGCTGGCTCGCCGTCCTCGCCGCCGGCGTGGTCGCCATGGTGCCGATCGCCTGGACCTACATCCTGCGCGACTATCAGAAGGAGCGGCTGACGTCCTTCCTATCTGCTGACAAGGACCTGCAGGGGGCCGGGTACCAGCTCTACCAGTCGCAGATCGCGATCGGCTCGGGTGGGTGGATGGGCAAGGGCCTGACCAACGGTACCCAGGCCCAAGGCGACTTCCTGCCGGTCCAGACGACCGACTTCGTCTTCGCCATCCTCGCCGAGGAGCTCGGGTTCATCGGGGCGATGGTCCTCTTCGGGCTGTTCGTCCTCCTGCTCTGGCGCATCCTCATGGCCGGGTGGCGGTCGCGCGACCCGTTCGGCACGCTGTTCGCGGCGGGTCTCGCCTCGATGATCCTGTTCCAGCTCGTCGTCAACGTCGGCATGGTCATGGGCATCATGCCGATCACCGGGATCCCGCTCCCGTTCGTCACGCACGGCGGCGCATCGCTCGTGAGCATGGCGATCGGCCTCGGGATCCTGCAGAGCATCAACATCAGGCAGACGCGCGCCGAGTGGTGAGGCGCCGAATTGGCGCCTGGGACCGGGTACCCTTGACCCCATGAGCGAGCGCACCCGCCGCGTCCGCCAGACTCCGGTCGCGGAGAGCGTCGCCCGCCTGAGCATCGAGCCGTTGCTCGTCCATCCGGGTGACGATCCACTCGCGGTCATGCACATCGCGGCCGAGCGGCCCGAGACGCGGGTCCTTGGCGTCGTCGACGACGCGGGGGTGCTCGTCGGCGTGCTGTCCACGGTGCGACTCGCGGAGGCCGTGATCGTCCGGGTCTCGCCCGAATCGCTGCTCGCCGAGATCTCCGATCTCGCCGATGCGGCCCGCTTCGGGCACACCGTCTCCGCCCGGACCGTGGGCGACGTCATGTTGCCGCCCGCCACGATCGGCGAGACGGCCACGATCGACGAGGCCTTCCGGCGCATGCACGCGCGCCACCTGTCGGGCCTGTACGTCGTGGACGACGCCGGCAAGCCCACGGGCTACCTGGACCTGCTCGAGCTGACGATGCGCTACGTCGAGGCGCTCGAGGCCGATACCTCCCCGGCCGACTGAGACGACATGGAGGTCGTCCTCGCCGGGGTCATCTTCGTCGTCACCTATGCGCTCATCGCGACGGACCGGGTCGACAAGACCATCGCGGCCCTCCTGGGCGGATCGCTCGTCGTCATCCTCGGCCTGGTCAGTCAGGAGGACGCTTTCGGGGCGATCGACCTCAACGTCATCCTGCTCTTGGCCGGGATGATGATCATGGCCGGCATCCTGCGCAGGACGGGGTTCTTCGGGTGGCTTGCGATCCGGTCGGTGAAGGTGGCCGGCGGCGATCCGTATCGGCTGCTCATCGTGCTGAGCGTCGTCTGCGGCTTCCTGTCTGCCTTCCTGGACAACGTGACCACGGTCGTGCTCCTCGCGCCGGTCACCCTGTACATCGCGAGCGTCCTTCGCGTCTCGCCGCTGCCCTTCCTCATCAGCCTGATCCTGGCCAGCAACATCGGGGGGACGGCGACGCTGATCGGCGATCCGCCGAACATCCTCATCGGGTCGGCGGCCGACCTGGGATTCGAGGAGTTCCTCCTCAACATGGCCCCCGTGGCCGCCCTGATCTTCCTCGTGTTCCTCGGGATGACACGCCTGTTCTTCGCCCGTGACTTCGCCGTCCATGCGGAGGTCCGCGATGCGGTGCTCGCGCTCGACGCGAGCGAGATGCTCACGGACCGCCGCTTGCTGCGGATCAGCCTCGCCGTGCTCGCCGCGACGATGGTCGGGTTCGTGCTGGCGCGGCCGCTGGGCCTCGAAGCTGGCACCGTGGCGCTGTTCGGTGCGGCGGTCCTGACCCTGGCGGCCCGCCTCGATGCCGAGACGGTGCTCGAGGAAGTGGAGTGGTCCACCCTCTTCTTCTTCGTCGGGCTGTTCATGCTGGTCGAAGCGATCGTCCACGTGGGAATCGTCGGCGCCGTCGCCGACGCCATGATCGAGCTCACCGACGGTGATGCGACGGTGACGACGCTCGGGCTGATCTGGCTCAGCGGGATCGCCTCGGCGATCATCGACAACATCCCGTACACCGCCACCATGATCCCGGTGGTGCAGGAGCTCGGTGCATCCGGGATGCCCATCGAACCACTGTGGTGGTCGCTCGCGCTTGGCGCCTGCCTCGGCGGGAACGCCACCATCGTCGGGGCGTCCGCGAACGTCGTGGTGGCCAATCTCGCCGGCCGCGCGGGCGAACCGATCACCTTCGCCGCCTTCATGCGCTATGGCGTGCCGGTGACGGCGATGTCGCTGTCCATCGCGACGGTCTACGTCTACGTGCGCTACCTGACATGAACGGCAGCACCGGCCTGTTCAGCCTGGGGCTTCCGGGCTCGCTCGGCGACCACCTGCCCGGCGCCACGAGCGCGCCGCTCGACGTCATGCTCGGTCTGTTCATCCTGTTCGTCGCGGCCAAGGTCGGCGAGGAGGTGGCCCGGCGCCTCGGTCAGCCGGCCGTCGTCGGCGAGTTGCTGGGCGGCTTCGTGGTCGGCCCCGGCGTCCTCGGGCTCGTGGTCCCGGGCGAGACCGCGGCCGTCCTCGCGGAGATCGGGGTGGTCATCCTCCTCTTCGCGGTCGGGCTCGAGGTGCGCCTCGACGACCTGCTCGCGGTGGGTCGACCGGCCGTCCTGACGGCGATCATCGCGATGATCCTGCCGATCGTCGCCGGTGTCGCGGTCGGGCTCGGCATCGGCGAGGGCATCTACACGGCGCTGTACGTCGGCCTCGCGCTGGCTGCGACCAGCATCGGGATCACCAGCCGCGTCCTCGCCGAGATGGGCGTCCTCGATCGCACGTTCGCCCGGATCGTGCTGGGCGCCGCCGTCATCGACGATGTCCTCGCGCTGATCCTCATCGGAGTGGTCTCCGGGGCGGCGACCGGCGATCTTTCGGAGTCCACCTTGTTCGTGGCCGTCGCGGCGGTCGGCCTGGTCGGACTGGGATTCGCGGCGGCACGCCGTGCCCGCGGGCTCAAGCGGGAAGTGTTCACGTGGCCCTTGTTCGCCGATACCCCGCTCGTCCCGGCGTTCATGCTGATGTTCGGGGTCGCGCTGATCTCGGCCGGGATCGGGCTCGCGGCCATCATCGGTGCGTTCGTCGCTGGCCTCATCGTGGCCGAGACCGAGGCTCGCGATGAACTCGAGCACGAGATCCGTCCACTGAGCCAGATCTTCACGCCGTTCTTCTTCGCCGTGACCGGCGCCCAGCTGGACCTGAGCGCGCTGCTGGACCTGGACATCGCGTTCCTGGCCATCGGACTGGCGATCATCGGCGTCCTCACCAAGGCCGCCGGCGGGTTCCTGGGAGCACGGTCGCAGGGTCGCTGGGGCGCCGCCACGGTCGGCTTCGGGATGGTCCCCCGCGGCGAGGTGGGGATCGTGGTCGCCAATCTCGGCCTCGCCGCCGGGCTGCTGTCCGCGGGCCTGTTCAGCGCGGTGCTGGTCGCGGTGGTGCTCACCACGGTCGTCGCGCCCTACCTGCTCGCGTGGTCCATCCCGCGCGCCGTCGCCGCAGCCCCCGATCCCGGCGTGCCGAAGGGTTCGGCGGCCGGACCGCCGTCGTCCGGCTGACCCGTTACCGTCGGCGGAACAATCCGCGCCGATCCACGGCCTCGTCCTGCGCCGATCGGCGGCGGCCGCTCCGCCGCAGGATCCCGTCGATCTCGTCCCGATACTGGCGCCCGATGGGCGCCCGGTCCAGCCACTCGAGATACTCGAGGTCGCGGCGGCCGATCTCGCCGATGGACCAGCCCACGTATCGGCCGAACGTCAGGACGCTCCCCGACGGGTTGCCCGGCGGCGGCCCGGCGGCGCCCTCGCCGTCGGACGTCCGCATCGAGGGGTCGTAGCCGCCCCCCACCGTGGACCGGCCGGAAGTCCAGTCGCGGGAGACCGTCTCAGGCTCGGGGCGCGGCGGCGGCGTGGGTGTCGTAGACCCCGGCGTCGCCGCCGTCCGCGGGTCCGGCGTCGGTCGCGTTGAACCCGGGCTCGCGGCCGCCGCGTTCGCGGGAGTGGCGCCCGCGCGAAGCGCTCGGTCGCGGTCGTACGCCGCGCGCTTGGCGGGCGTCCCGATGAGGTCCCACGCCGCATTGATCGCGGCCATCCGTTCCGCCGCGTCATCGAGCTGCGCCGTGTCCGGGTGGTACTTGCGGGCAAGACGCCGATACGCGGCGACGATCACCTCGTCATCGGCCTCAGGGTCGACTTGGAGGGTCTTGTACGCGTCGGGCGATGACGTCACGACGACGCTCCGTCGCCGGGACCTGCGGGTCCGTTCGCGGCTGGGACCAGACCGGGGTGGCGATCGAGCCCGAGCCCCTCGATCGAGGCGGCGAGGGCCTCGGGCGCCTCGGGACTCAGGCGGCGGAACAGGTAGCGCACCACGTCGCGGAACGCGGCGACGATCGGGAGTGCGAGGATCGCCCCCAGCAGGCCGGCCAGCGCTCCGCCGATGACGATGGCGAAGATCACGGCAGCCGGGTGCAATTCGATGGCGTCGCCCTGGATCTTGGGCACGAGGAAGTTGTTCTCGATCTGCTGGACGAGCGTATAGAGGACGAGCGCGGCCACGACCGATTCGAGACCGGCGGTCGCCGCGAGGAGGACGGCCGGGACCGCGGCGATGATGGGGCCGATGATCGGGACGAGCTCGAGGATGCCGGCGATGACCGACAGCAGGACGGCATAGCGGCCGAAGATCGGGTCGATCACGATCGAGAGGATCGTGAGCCCGATGAAGGTGAAGACGCCGACGGTGAACCCGAGGATGAGCTGGCCCCTGACCCACTGGCCGAAGACGCGCTGGACGAGCCGGACGACGGCCCAGGTGTCGAACCTCCACGCTGCCGGCAGTGATGCGTCGAACTGGTTCGTGAGGGCCACGCGGTCCTTGAGCAGGTAGAAGACCCAGACCGGCAGGATGACGTAGCCGAAGATGGCGCCGATGAAGCTTCCCGCGCCCGTGATGAGCGGCATCAGGAACGAGAAGTCGAAGGGTGGAGCCTCCCCGCCGCCCTGGGCGATGCTCGCGATGAAGCCATCGATCCACTCGCGGACCGCCTCGGGGAGCTGGAGGCGCTGGTAGAGCTCGCCAAGGCGTTCGAGCTGCCCCTGGAACTGCTCGGCGAGCGCGGGGAAGTCCTCGATGAACTGCACGAGCTCGTTGATGAGCGGGGTGAGGGTCAGGTTCAGGAACTCGATGAACGCGACGATCGCGACGATGTAGACGGCGGCGATGGCGATCGTCCGGCGCACGCCGCGGCGCACGAGCCAGCGGACCGGTGGATCCAGCAGCCACACGATGAGCAGCCCGACGACGAACGGCCGAAGGCTGTCCCGCGCCATCCACAACAGCAGGCCGATCACGACGGTCGCCGCGATCAGCAGCGCCACCCGCGGGGAGAGCGCCGTGAACCGAGGCGCCCCGGCGGGCGATGCAGGATCGACGAACGGCGGAGGTGGCAGGGCCGTCACCCAGGAGGAGCCCGTGGACGGGCCGGCGTCGGGCGCAGGCGGACGGTCGGCGATCGACCGGTCGGGTTCGTCCATCGTCCGGCAGACTACCAGACGTGCAGGACGACCCCGGGATGCCTCGCGAGCCCCGCCAGCGCTGGCGCCTGGTGCTGGCGCGCGACGCGTCGGCGGCCCCCGGTCAGACGCAGCGCGAACTTACCGACGCGTGGGAATCGGCCATCCGCGGCTCGGGGTTGCCGCTGGCCTGGTCGGAAGGGGCCACGCCGCGGCCGCGGATCTC
>CAYVJP010000039.1:11783-15730 GCA_964451745.1 uncultured Anaerolineaceae bacterium
CGCGCTCGATCTCGGTCGGGCGTGCGCGGCGCTGCTTGCGGCCGGTCAGCTGCCGCGTGAACGCGCGAAGGGTGGCGGGACGGTCACGTACGATCTCCGACCGCTGGTCATCGGTGTCTCGGTCGCGGACGAGGGGCCGCCGGTCGTGCTGTCGACGCGCACGCGGTTCCATCCGGAACTCGGGACCGGCCGGCCGGAAGAGGTGGTCGGTGCGCTCGCGGACCTGGTCGGCGCGCCACTGGCGATCGAAGCCATCGTTCGCGAGCGCCTGATCCTCGCCGAGGACCTGCCCTGACTCGGCTGCGAGGTGGCGGGGCGGCGCCGCACGATTGACCGAACCCGCCGTTCGGCCGTACACTCCACCGTCCGCGCCCCGGCCGACGCCGGGCGCCATCCCATGTCCGACAGCCCGATCGCCACGCGCGTCGCCCGCCGTCGCCACACCAGATCCTGAGGACCCATGTACGCAGTCATCGAGACCGGCGGGAAGCAGTACCGCGTCGAGGTCGGCACGGAGCTCGAAGTCGAGCTCCTGGACGTCGAGCCCGGCAAGACCGTCAACTTCGATCGCGTCCTCCTCGTCGCTGACGGGGACACGGCGGCGATCGGCCAACCCGTGGTGGATGGTGCCGCGGTCAGCGCCGAGGTCCTTCGTCAGGCCCGCGGCGAGAAGCTCATCTCGTTCAAGTACCGCCCCAAAGCCCGGAGCCGGGTCAAGAAGGGCCATCGCCAGGAGCTGACGATCCTGCGCATCAGCGACATCGTCTTCGGCGGCAAAAGCGCTGCGAAGGTCGCGGCCAAGGCCGAGACCGATGCGAAGACCGAGCGCCAGCGCCTCGAGGAGGCCGCCGCCGCGCAGGCCGCGAAGGACGCGGAGCTTGCGGCCAAGCTCGCGGTCCCCGCGAAGGCGACCAAGACTTCGACGAAGGCGGCCCCCGCCAAGTCGACGACCGCGAAGGCAGCCGCCAAGACCACCGCGAAGACCGAGGATGCGACGGCCGACGCCAAGCCGGCGCCGAAGAAGCCAGCGGCCAAGGCGAAGGCGACCGAAGCCGCCAGCGGCGAGGCCGAGGCCGCGCCGAAGAAGAGCGCTCCGAAGCGCGCCACCAAGAAGGACGAGTAACCGATATGGCCCATAAGAAGGCAGGCGGCAGCGTCAAGAACGGCCGCGACAGCGTCGGCCAGCGACTCGGCGTCAAGGCCGGCGACGGCCAGCTCGTCCCGGCCGGCGCGATCATCGTCCGCCAGCGAGGCATGACCTTCCTCGCCGGACCGGGCACGGGCCTGGGCAAGGACTACACCGTGTTCGCCACCGTGACCGGCAAGGTCCATTTCGAGCACGCCACCAAATCGAAGAAGCGCATCCGGGTCGAGGCGGTCGAGACCGCCGAAGCCGCCGGGGCCGCCTGACCGCGGCCTGACCCACCGGACGTAGCCGGCGACCACCGGCGGGGCGATGGCCCTGCACGGACGGCGTCGGAGGAGAACACCGTGAAGCCCGACATCCATCCCAAGTACTACGAGGCCAAGGTGCACTGCGGCTCATGCGGCCGCGAGTGGACGGTCGGCTCCACGCGACCCGAACTGCGGGTGGACGTGTGCAGTAACTGCCACCCGTTCTTCACGGGCACGCAGAACATCATCGATACGGCCGGACAGGTCGAGCGCTTCCAGAAGCGTCTGGAGCGCCAGGCCCGCAGCTAGGCTGGCGGCGGCATGCGTCGCCGCGTTCGATCCGGAACGGCCGGCCCTCAGTGGTCGGCCGTCGTGATTCTGCCCACGGCTCCCGGCTCCCATGGCGTCGACAACGTCCCGCCTAGTGTCCAGGTGAATCTTGTGGAGGCGGATCATCGGTCGAGCGTCCGCCCTAGTTCCCAGGCGACTGAGCGGGAACTTCGGGTGCCGGGACGGGCCGGATCCGGGCGCTCCGACGTCCACAGGATTCGTGGGGAGACTAGGTGGGAACTTCGCGTGGCGCCGGAGCGGGCCGTGGAGCCGCCCGGCGCCGGAGCGGCCGGCACTCACGGGTCGGCCGTCGTGATTCTGCCCACGGCTCCCGGCGGCGTTCATCGCCGCGAGCAGGTCCCGCTCCGGCCGCCCGCCCGCCCCGTCCCGCTTCCGCCCACCGCCACCCGGGACGATGGCCGGTAGACTTGCCGGCATGCCCAGCTATGCGTACGGGGGCCAGGCCCTCATGGAAGGCGTGCTCATGCGTGGTCGCGATGCGATCGCGGTCGCGCTGCGCCATCCGGACGGCCGGATCGTCACCGCGACGGAGCGGCTGGACTCCGGCCTTCACGCCCACCGCGCCGCGAAGTGGCCGTTCATCCGCGGGCTGATCGTGTTGTACGAGACGCTCGTGGTCGGGACCCGCTGGCTCATCCGCAGTGCGAACGTCCAGGCAGAGGAGGACGACGTCGAGCTCGGCAAGGGCTCGATCATCGTCATGCTGCTCATCACGTTCGGCGTGGCGATCGCGGTCTTCTCGCTCCTGCCGCTGTTCATCTCCAGCGTCGCGACATCGGGCTCGGACCAGGGCTGGGCCCAGCCGGTCCTCGAGGGGATCATCCAGGTCGGGATCTTCCTCGGCTACCTCGCGCTGGTCTCGCGCGCGCCGGACATCCATCGGGTGTTCCAGTACCACGGCGCGGAGCACATGACGATCCACGCCCTCGAAGCGGGAGACCCGCTGACGGTGGACGAGGTCCGCAAGTACCCGACCGCCCATCACCGCTGCGGAACGGAGTTCCTCGTCATCCTCGTGATGCTCTCGATCTTCGCGTTCTCGCTGGTGGGCAAGCAGCCGCCGCTGATCATGATCGCGAGCCGATTCATCCTCATCCCCGTCCTGGCCGCGGTGGGCTACGAGATCCTCAAGTTCGGTGCGCGGTTCCGGAGCAACCCGCTCGTCAAGGTGATCATGTACCCGGGCATCCTCGTCCAGATGATCACGACCAAGCGCCCCGAGGACGACATGATCGAGGTCGCGATCACGTCGATGCAGGAAGCGCTGATCGCGGACGGCAACACCATCCCCGAGGGTTCCACGGACTTCGAGCGCTCGACCATCGACTTCGGGCCGAAGCCGGACGTCGACGAGGTCGGACCTCCCGAGCGGAGCGCGCTCGCCGATGACGTGGACGACCCGCCCGCGATCGCATGAGCGACCTCGACGCGAAGCTCGCCGAGATCGCCGCGCAGTACGACGACGTCCAGGCGGAGCTGTCCCGCCCCGAGGTTTCGGCCGACCCGAACGAGATCCGCCGGCTCGGCAAGGAACTCGCTCGCCTCCAGCCCACGGTGGAGGCCTTTCGGCGGATGCAGGCCACGCGCGCGGAGCTGGCCGGCGCCCGCGAGCTCCGCGACGCGGCCGACGCGGACGACGAGATGGCGGCCATGGCCCGCGACGAGATCGCGCGCCTGGAGGCCGACGAGGAGCGTCTCATCGAGGACCTCAAGGTGCTCCTCCTGCCCCGCGACCCCAACGACGACCGCGATGTGATCCTCGAGGTCCGTGCCGGCGCCGGTGGGGAGGAGGCTGCCCTGTTCGCCGCCGAGCTGCTCCGCCTGTACCTGCGCTACGCCGCACGGCATCGATACAACGCCGAGGTGCTGAGTCTCAACGAGACCGGGATCGATGGCATCAAGGAGGCCATCGTCCAGGTCCGCGGCGACGGCGCCTACAGCCGCCTCAAGTTCGAGGGTGGCGTCCATCGCGTCCAGCGCATCCCCGCGACCGAATCGAGCGGGCGCATCCACACGTCCACCGCCACCGTCGCCGTCATGCCCGAGGCCGACGATGTCGAGATCGACATCGACGAGGACAAGGACATCCGCATCGACATCAAGCGCTCATCCGGTCCGGGCGGCCAGTCGGTCAACACGACGGACTCGGCGGTCAGGATCACCCACCTGCCGACCGGGCTGGTGGTCGAGATCCAGGACGA
>CAYVJP010000040.1:0-15693 GCA_964451745.1 uncultured Anaerolineaceae bacterium
ACAACCTCATGCTCAACCCGACCCTGTCCGACCTCATCGGCGGGATCCAGAGCGTCACCCTCGGCGACGAGGAGGCCCGACGGCGGCGCACCCAGAAGAGCGTGCTCGAGCGCAAGGCGCCGCCCACGTTCGATGTCATCGTCGAGATCCAGGATCGCGAGCGCGTGGCCGTCCACAGCGACGTCGCCGAGACCATCGACGCCCTCCTGCGCGGCGATGCGGTCGCGCCCGAGCTGCGCTGGCGCGACGAGGAAGGCGTCCATCGATCGCAGGGCCGGCCGCGGCCGTCGCCCCGCGAGCAGTTGGGGACCGAGCGGTTCACCGGGCTCGTCGGGGCCGGGTCGCCGTGGCGGATGGAGCCCGGCTGGCGCGGTGACGGATCCGCCCGGACCGCCGGTGGCTTCCGCGAGGCCGAGCGCGGCGCGTTCCGGCCGGGATACCGACCGGGCGCGTCCGGTGGCTGGCGACAGACCCGTGGTGGGTCGGGGCGCGAGAGTGCGCCGCGCGGTCCCGTGTCGGAGGGTGGCGCACCGGGCACGATGCCGGGCGAGCGGTTCGCCGCGCGGCCGGGCGATGCGCCGTTCGTCGTCGGGGACATCGCGGATCGCGGACCGCTGGAGCGCGGCGCGGGCGGAGCCGCAGCCGCGCTGGAGACGCGTGCTCGGGAAGCCCGGGAGCTGGAGCGCCAGAAGGCGTGGCGCGACCAGGCGGCCAAGGCCCTGCAATCGTTCAAGGCGGAAGAGGGCACGGCCCCCGTCAACGCCGACCACCTCGACGCCGACGACGACCTGGACCGGCTGCCGTTGGGTGCGGAGGAAGGCGCTCACGGCGAGACGATCCTCGTCCCGGGTGGCTCACCGCTTCCCACGCTTCGCGTGCTACCGCAGGGCATCAGCCGCAAGCGCCTGGAGCAGGCCGTTCGCGATCTGGGGCTGCCCGTCGTGATCGCCCGCGACGTGGACGAAGCGGACGTCGTGATGACGCTCAAGAACGAGTACAAGCAGAAGACGCCGCTGCTCCGCGAGGCGGAGGAGCGAGCGATGCCGATCTACGTCCTCAAGAGCAACACGATCCCGCAGATGCAGTCGAGCCTGACCTCGATCTTCTCGCTCGAGATCGATCCGCGCGAGGCCGCGATGCGCGAGACCGAGGACGCCATCGAGGCCGTCCTCTCGTCGTCCGAGGCGGTCGAGCTCTCGCCGCAGAACGCCTACATCCGGCGGCTCCAGCACCAGATGGCGGAGCGAGCCAATCTCGTGTCCAGGTCGCGCGGTCGCGAACCGTATCGACGCGTCCGGCTGTACCCGGATGCGGCCCGGAGTTCCTGGCGCTAAGGCGCCGCGGGCGCCACGTGACCCTCGAGGTCGAGTTCATCGGGCATTCCACGCTGCTGGTCGAGCTGGATGGCATCCGCCTGCTGACCGATCCGGTCACGCGCGCCCGCGTCGGGCCGTTGCGGCGCGTGGAGCCGGTCCCGCCGCGGCGCCAGCTCGCGGGCGTTGACGCGGTCTTGATCTCGCACTTGCACTGGGATCATCTCGACGTGCCGTCATTGCGGGCGCTGGGTGCCCGCGTGCCGATCCTCGTCCCGGCGGGGTCGGGGGCGTGGATGCGATCGGCGGGCTTCGCCCACGTGCAGGAGATCGCCGCCGGGTCCTCGATCGATATCGGTGGCGTGCAGGTCCAGGCCGTGGAGGCGCTGCATTCCGGATTCCGGCCGCCGCTCGGACCCACGGCGCCGGCGATCGGCTACGCGATGCGCGGCTCGAAGTCGGTCTACTTCGCCGGTGACACCGATCTATGCGAATCGATGTGGTCGCTCGGCGACATCGACCTTGCGCTCATCCCCGTCTGGGGCTGGGGCCCCACGCTGGGTCGCGGCCTGCATCTCGATCCACTCAAGGCCGCCGAGGCGTTGCGCCGCATCCGACCCCGCGCCGCCGTCCCGATCCATTGGGGCACGTACTGGCCGCACGCCCTTGGCCGCGTGTTCCCGGAGCGCCTCGTGGAACCGCCGGCGGCCTTCGCCGAGTACGCCGCGGAACTCGCACCGGACGTGCGGACGGTGCCGACCGAAGTGGGCGGGACGGTCCACATCGCTACGTAGGCACCGTCGGGCCAGCATGCGTGAGGTCGAGGAAGCGATCCGCGTGCACCTCGCCCTCTGAACCAGGGATGCCGTGGCAGACTTCCCACCATGTCTGACATCGACGACACGGCGCTCCGGCCGACGCCCCGGACACCTCCGATAGCGCCAGCCCCCGCGCCAGCGACGACAGCCGAGTTGCGGCCGGCCTTCCGACGCCTCGGGACCGGGCTGCTCGTGTACGGCACGATCGGGCTGATCCTCGCGATCCTGAGCCTGCTCGCGATGCTCTACGTGGGCAACCGGATCGGGAGCCTCGCCGAGCGGACGTCGGCGCAGGTGGAGACCATCATCGCGACCCTCGACGACACCTCGGTCGTCCTGACCGACGCGGCGGCCACGGCCCGTTCGTTCGCGGGGACCCTGGAGCGCACGCCATCCACGATCCAGTCGGCGGCGGACACGATCGGCTCCGTTCGGTCGCAGCTCGAGTCGGTGTCGTCGCAGCTCGGGCTCTTCTCCATCCTGGGCGCCAATCCGCTGAGTGGCGTGGCGACGATCTTCGGATCCATCGCCGATGGTCTTGAGGGCCTCGATACCGCGCTCTCGACGGTCGCCGCGGACCTCGGCGACAACCACGACAAGCTCCTCACCAACGCGGAATCGCTCGATGCGCTCGGGCTTCGTCTCGCGACCGTGGCCGATGAGCTGCGCGAGGGCGTGGTCCAGGACAGCCTGGCCGACGTTCAGCTCATCGCCACGCTCCTGGGGCTCATGTTCGTGCTCTGGACGGCGGTGCCGGCGATCGGCGCGCTGTTCCTGGGTTTGTGGCTACGTCGGGAGCTGGCGCCGCCGAACCCCTCGGCCTAGCGAAGGTCGCGTCGAAGCGCGGAGCGCGCGGCGAGGTAGCCGCCCATCCCGTGGACGCCGCCACCGGGCGGCGTGGACGACGACGCGAGGTATAGCCCGGGACCGGCGTGGTACGGGTCCAGTGATGGCGTCGGGCGGAAGAGCAGCTGGCGGATGTCGGAGATGCCGGCGTTGATGTCGCCGCCCACGTAGTTGGCGTCGTGGGCCTCCATCTGCGCGGTGGAGTGCGTGGAGCGCGCGAGCACGCGATCGCGGAAGCCTGGCGCGAAGCGCTCGACCTGCGCCTCGATCCGCTCGGTCATATCCACGTCCGAACCGTTGGGGACGTGGCAGTACGCCCAGGCCGTGGTCTTGCCCTCCGGCGCGCGCGTCGGATCCCACGGGTAGTACTGGACGAGCAGCGTGAACGGGCGCGCCGCATGTCGACCGGCCGCCACGTCCGCCTCCGACGCCGCGACCTCGTCCACCGTCCCGCCCAGGTGGATCGTGGCCGCGCGCCGGAGGCCCTCGGCGGTCCACGGGATCGGCCCATCGAGCGCCCAATCCACCTTGAAGACCCCCGGCCCATACCGGAATGCCGTGTATCGGCGCCGGGTCCGCTCGGGCAATCGATCGCCGGCGATGGCGGCGAGCGCCGTGGGCGTCGTATCGAAGACGACCACGCGCGCGGCCGGCAGCTCCGCGAGCGACGTGATCCGTCGATCGACCACGATCTCCCCACCGAGCGCCCGGACCTCCGCGGCGAGCGCGTCCGTCACGGCCCCCGACCCGCCGCGGATCATCGGCCAGCCGACGGCGTGGGCGTACGTCCCCAGCACGAGGCCGAACGACGCCGAGAGGGGGCGGTCCAGCGGCAGCATCGAGTGCGCGGCGAGGCCCGCGAACAGGGCGCGGGCGGCGTCCTCGCGGAACCGGCCCCGAGCGAGCCCGCGGGCCGAGCGCAGCGCCGGCAGCCCGAAGCGCATGAGCGCCAGCGGGTGCCGCGGCACGTGGACCACGGGCCGGAGCAGCTCGCCGGAGAGCTTGCCCGCGTCGCGCGTCAGCGGCCCGAACAACGACCGCCACGCCCGGGCGTCGTGGGCGTCACCCAGGCCCGCCGCCGTGGCCGTGACCGACCGCTCCAGGACCGCGGCCCTCCCGCCGTCCAGCGCGTGCGCCACCGGCGCATCCGGGTGGACGAGTTCGACGCCGTGCGCGGCAAGATCCACGGTCCGGAAGAACGGCGAGGCCGCCGTGAGCGGCAGGATCGTGGAACACACGTCGTGGCGGAACCCGGGGAGGGTCAGTTCCTGGGTCCGCGTCCCGCCGCCGATCGTCGGCGCCGCCTCCAAGACCTGGACGGAGCGACCGGCCCGCGCCAGCGTCAGCGCCGCCGCAAGGCCGTTGGGTCCGGCCCCGATGACGACGGCGTCGAGCATCGGGGCCGTCACTCCGTCGACCGCGGCCGGAGCCAGATCGTCGTCGCGGTGGGCTTGACCACGTCCGACACCGAGGCGAGGACCTCGCCCTGGATCGTCGCCAGGTCGACCTCGTCGCGGAGTCGTGCGCTGACCGATGCGAGGACCCGGTCACGATCAGCGTGGGCGCGGTCGAACCGCCGATCCACGACCGCCTGCAATCGGCTACGGACCGGTTGGAAGATCGCCGCGGTGAGCAGGGTGGATGCTGCGACGGCGACCGTCTCGCCCTGGGTCACCCCGACGAGGAGCGACTGGAGTGCGGCGACGGCGCCGAAGAAGACCGTCGCAAGGACCGCCGTCGCGAGTCCCCAGGAGATCGTCCGGCTGATGACCCGGTCGATCTCGAGGAGGCGATAGCGCAGGACGGCGACGAGGATCGCGACCGGGACGGTAAGGAACGCGAGTGACGCCGGAAGCCAGGCAAGATCGCCGATGTTCGGTCCGACGACAAGGATGAGTACGGCCCCCGTGGCGATGGCCACGAGCAGGAACGCCATGGCTGTCGCCAGCCAGCGCATCTGGAGCCGCATGATCCCGCTCGATCGCCGCGCCCGTACGACGACGGACGCGACGCTGATCACGAGCAGGACGAGGACCGGGACAAAGGCGAGATCGGCGTTCGGGAGGACGTTCCAGATCGCACCATCAGGCGCGACCGCGAAGGGATTCGGCACGAACAGGGTCGTCGTACCGCCGTCGACGGTAACGCTGATCTCGGGATGGATCATCGACAGCCCGACGACCACCATCGCCAGCGCGACGACGACCGAGAGCGGTCGCTGCCAGCGTCCCTGCGGGAGTCGACCGGTCGGGAAGACGAGGCCGAGGAGCGCGTACCCAAGGAACGCCCAGGCCCCGGACATCGCCCCCACCCAGATCCGGGCGGTCTCGACCGGCGCCGCCTCGCGCCCTCGGATCGCCGCGACCTGGTCGGCCGTGAGGTCGGTGAGTCCCGTGAAGCTCACGGCGATGAGGGCCAGCAGCCAGCCGATGGCATTCCGCGGGCGCCGGACGATCAGGATCCCGCCAGCCACCCCGTAGGCGGCGATCCACGAAGCGCGGAGGATGTCGGGCAGGACGAGCACGATCGCGGTGACGAGGGCCACCGCGACGAGCGTGCTACGGAGGACCGTCGACGCCGTCGTGGTCATGGCGTCCGGCCTCCGCTGCCGTTGAGCGATCGGCTCACCCCCGGCGGGTGATCCAGCGGAATGGCGCGGTGAGGGTGTGCCGGGCGGTCCGCAGCGTCGCGCTGTTGCGGACGTTGCGCGCGTGGCGCCACTGGCGGTGCTTGTCGATGCACACGACCTGGACGTCCACCTTGGGGTCCGTCGCGCCCATCGTCGTCGCGACGTTGGCCAGCGTCTCGCGCCAGAATCGATCGTTCATCTTGTTGCCGCCCAGCATGTAGGCGAGCTCGTCGAACGGGTCCGACGTGCGTTCGAGCGCCTGCGCCTGGGCCACGGTTGCCTCGCCATCGCGGTACGCGGAGAAGGTGATCCACGCGGACAGGGTATGGCCTTCGGGCGTCATGAACGTGAACGACTCGGCGTCGGCGTAGAGGACCATCACCCCGGTCGAGAGCTTCACCGGCGACCCGGGCACGGGCGCGATGTCGAGGAGGGCGACTTCGCCTGGCGCGATGCCGGCCAGCGGCGCGTAGAACCGCGAGCCCTTCGGCCAGAACGTCGGGAAGCGCTCCTTCCAGGTCGCGATGACCTCCTGCGGGGTCAGCGCACCGTCCAGCTCGACGCGGAACGTCTTCTGCCACAGCTGGCCAAACCCCTGGAGCGGTCCCGAGACGCGCTTGCCGCTCACGGAATCGACCTTGGCGCCGGCGACGCCGGCCGCGGACAGGCGATCGACGGGCTTGGCCCAGTTGGCGGCGTCGCGCGTCGGCGCGTCGACCGCGGAGGTGGTCGGGGTCGGTTCGGTCACGGTCATGGCGTTCACCCTCCCGCAGCCGCGATCGCGGCCGCTTCGTCGTCGTGGATCTCGATGGCCTCGTCGAGGCGGGTCAGCGACAGGATCTGGCGGTAGTGGTCCGACAGGCCGGTCGCCAGGAGTCGAGCGCCGCCGCGCTGGGCGCGGACGAGCAGCGTCACGAGCAGGCCGATCCCGCCCGAGTTCATGTACTCCATCCCGGAGAAGTCGAGGACCACGGCGCTGGCGCCGTCATCGACGGCCCGGGTGAACCCCGCCATCAGGTCACCCTCGCTCCCGGACGTGACGTCGCCGGCGATGCGGATGATCGCGACGGACCCGACGCGGTCGAGCCCGATGGTCGTGGCACTCATGCGGCGTCTCCTTCGACGATGTCCATGAAGTCCGACAGGCGGGTGATCCGAAAGATCTCGCGGTAGTGCGGGGTGAGCCCCACGGCCCGGACGCCGCGGCCATCGCGGCGCGCATCGGCGAGGAGTCGCACGACGAGCGCGATCCCCGTGCTGTTGATGTAGCCGACGTCGCCGAAGTCGAGCGTCAGGCGGTTCGAGCCGAGCGCAGCGACCTCGCCGTATGCGGAGGTCAGCTGGTCGTCGGCGCGACTGTCGAGATCGCCCCGCATCCGGACCCGGACCTCGTCGGGTACTTCCACGACCTGGGCACCGAACCGTCGGTCATCCATGGCTGGTCTCCTCGCGGGCCAGGCGCAACGTCACCGTCTGCGTGCCCGCCTCGTCATCGGTCGTCACGTCCATCGCGTCGACCATGTGCTCGATCAGGAAGAGGCCCCACCCGCGCGGCTTCTGCTCGCCGGCGAGCTTGCGCTCGATATCGGGGGTCTCAGCATGCGTCGGGACGGCGCCGGACAGGGCCCGGTCCGTCACGCGGACGACGACGTCGCTCGCGGTGACCGCGACCTCCACGTCGAACGGGACGTCGTCGTTGCCCTGGCTGCCGTACTCGATGGCGTTCATCGCCGCCTCGCTGACCGCGGTCTTGAGGCGCTCGAGGCGGTCGGCGGGCAGGCCGAGATCGGCGACGGCGGCCGCGACCCGGTCCATCGCCTCGCGCTCGTTGCCGGTCGTGCCCGGCAGGCTGAACGCGGTGAGCGCCGTGGAGCCGGGCACTGCGGCGTCGTCTGCGACCCCGGCTGACCGACGCAGGGTCACGAGCGTGATGTCGTCCTCCTGCTCGTGATCCGGACCGGTGAACGTGTTGAGCGTTTCCAGCAATCTGTCCAGCAGTTCGCTGCCGGCGTCGTCGATCGCGAGCGCCGTCCGCAGCCGGTCGAACCCGAACATCTCGCGGGCGGCGTCATGCGCTTCGATCAGGCCGTCGCTGTACAGCAGGACGTTGCTGTCGGGAGCGATGTCGCCCTGGGTCTCCTCGTAGCGGATCCCCGGCATCAGCCCAAGCGGCATGCCGGTCGCTCGCAGTTCCGTGATCTCGTCGCCGCTCCGCACGAACGGCAGGTTGTGGCCGGCGTTGGCGAGGACCATATGGCCGGTCGCCGGATCCAGGACCGCGAACAGGCAGGTCACGAACATCTTCGCGGGCATCTCCGGGACGAGGAGATCGTTGGCGCGTGACAGGATCTCGCCGGGGGAGGAGCTCCGCGACGCCTCGGCGCGCAGGATGCTGTGGGTCCGGGCCATGACCAGTGCCGCGGGCACGCCCTTGTCCGTCACGTCGCCGACGGCGATCCCGATGCGGCCGTCCGGCATCTCCACGAAGTCGTAGAAGTCGCCACCCACCGCGCGGGCCGGGCCGTAGTACGCGGCGACCTGCCACTGCGGCAGCTGCGGCAGCTGGCGCGGCAGGAACTGCTGCTGGATGAGCGTGGCGACGCGGAGTTCCTGGGCAAGCCGTTCCTTCTCTGCCGCTTCGTCGGCCTGTTCGCGGACCAGCTGCGCGACCCGGATCGCGGGAGCTGCCTGGGCGGCCAGCGTGGACAGGAGTCTGCGGTCGTCGGTGGAGTAGTCCTGCTCGCTGAGGCGCGGGCCCAGGTTCAGCGTTCCGATCAGTTCGCCCTGTGACACCAGCGGGACGACCAGCGCCACGCCTGCTTCGCGGAGCTCACGAACGGCGGGGGAGTCCAGCTCCAGCCGCGCGACATCCACGGGTCCGGCGGCGGCCTGGAGGTACGCGAGGAGCGGATCGCTCTCCGGGATGTCGACCGCGATCGAGGCGTTGGTGGCCATCTGAGCGGGCGCATCTGTCGTCGCATCCGCAGAGGTCACGCTCGCGCGGTCGTCGACGGTCTCTGACCCCGCAGTCGTAGGACCAGATCGGCGGAAGAGGCGGCGGATGGCGTTGGTCGACTCGGTCATCGTGGGGCCACCGTAGCCGACGGGCGTTCGCGAATCGTTACGGCGCGGGGCACGAACCAGATCGCGGTGGCCGCTGGTCGAACCGCCCGCTCGACCGTCCTCGCCAGCTCGTCGGCCAGGGCGTCGAGGTCGACTTCGTCGCGGAGGCGCTCGGCAAAGGCCGCAGCCGTTTGCTCTCCGTCGTACCGAGCGCGGTCGAATCGATGGTCCACCGCGCGCTGGACGCGCCGGCGGATGGGCTGGAACAGCGCGAACGCGATGAGCGTGGATGCGGCCACCGCCAGGGTCTCGCCCTGGGTGAAGCCGGCGAGGACCGCCTGGAGCGCAAAGACCCCGCCGATGAAGATCGCGATCAGCAGGCCGCTCACGACCGCCCAGCCGATCGTCCGGCTGATGAGCCGGTCGATCTCGTACAGCCGATAGCGCAGGATGGCGATGCCGATGGCGACGGGAATGAGCGCGGTCGCGGCCGACGCGCCGATGACGGCGATCGGCATACCGATGGGGTCCGCAGGGTCGAACGTCGCGAGGTTCGCCGCCTCCGCGACGCCGAGGACGAGTGCCGCTGCGCCGACCCACTTGAGCTGTGAGCGCTCGACCGGATCGCCCCGGCGCCACCTCGCGACCAGCGCCGCCACTGCCGCGATCAACAGGACGATCAAGGCGAAGTAGCCGATCTCGCCGACGACCATGCCGGGGAATCCATCGATGCCGATCGGATTGATGACTGCGGGGTACGCCGCGAGGGGACCGGGTGCGAACACGAAGCCGACCAGACTCGCGATGCTGGCGATGATCGCCACCCAGATCGTCCACCTCCAGCGCGAGCCAGGGAGCCGGCCGTCCGGGAACAGGATGAGGATCATGGCCACCGTGATGAACCCGGGGGCATCGCTCGCCGAGGACAAGGTCGCCGCCAGTGCCAGGACGAGCGACGCCGAGCCGAGCCGGATCAGCAGGTCGATCGGGAAGTAGAGCGCGAAGATGATCGCGAAGGTCAGGCACAGCGGGCCGATGAACCCGCCCCGTCGCCGGACGGTCAGGAGCCAGCCGACGATGGCGAAGGCGATCGGTGCCGGCATGAAGGCGAGGTAGATGCCGCCACCCGGCCAGCCGAGCAGCGGATCGGCGATGCACACAGCGACGGGCAGACTGACCCCCACCACGAGGGCCACCGTCGCGACGACCCACCGAATCGTCATCGGTTCGCCTCGCGAAGCCACAGGTCGACCGTGGTCGGACGGACGGCGGCCACGACCGTCCCGAGCGTCTCGGACCGGACGGTCCCGAGGTCCATGTCGCCACGGAGCCGGGCCGCAAGCGCGGCGGTCGTGCGCTCTGCGTCGTAGCGCGCCCGATCGAAGCGGAGGTCGACGGCTCGCTGGACACGGCGCCGGACGGGCTGGAACAACGCGAACGCCACGAGCGTGGATGCCGCCACCGCCAGGGTCTCGCCCTGGGTGACATCCGCCAGGATCGCCTGGAGTGCGATGACCAGGCCGACGAAGACCGCGACAAGCATGCCCGTGACCAGCGCCCAGCCGATCGTCCGGCTGATGATCCGGTCGATCTCGAACAGCCGGTAGCGCAGGACGGCGACGGTGATGGCGATCGGCACAGCGGCGAACCCGAGGATCGCGATCACCCACGTCGGCCCAAGTGCGTCGGCCTGGAATGCGAGCACCGCGACCGCCCAGGTCGATGTCAGGACGATGACGAGGGTCAGCGAGGCGATGAACCAGCGGTACTGGAGATTCGTCAGTCCGACGGCACGCCGCGACCGCACGAGGAGCCCGATGCCGGTGATCACGAGGGCGAGGAGGATGGCCGGGTAGAGGTCGGTGCCGGACGGGAGTAGCCCCCACACCGGAGCATCGGGCGCCAGCCCGAATGGGTTCGGGATGGTGGCGATCGTCGTGCTGCCGTCCAACGTCGGGTCGATCGTCGGAGCGATCGCGATGTTGACCGAGATGGCAGCCGAGACGACGATCGCGACCACGTTCACGAGGCGCCACCGGCCTCCCGGAATGTGCCCGTCAGGGAACACGACGGTCAGGCAGATCAGACCGACGAAGGCCAGGCTGAATCCCCAGTTGTTGGCCCAGGCTGTGAACGCGACCATGGGATCCAGGTCTCCCGACATGAGGACGTCGGCGGTGGCGTCCACGCGCAGCGTCCCGAGGACGACACCCCACCCGGTGGCGATCAGCAGCCACCCGATCGGGTGCCTCGGACGCCGTCCGACGACGTACGCCCCGGACACGCCGTATGCGATCGGCAGGACGATCGATGCTTCGTCGCCGAGGACGACACTCATGCTGATGCCGGCCACGGTGATCCCCGCCAGTCCGACCAGGAGCAACACCCGACCGGCGCTCACCGCGAGGCCCCGCCGCGCAACCAGATCGCACTGGTGACCGGCTCGACGGCCGCTCGGCTCGTCGCCTGGAGCGCCGCCGCCAGCGTCGCCAGATCGAGTTCGTCGCGGAGTCGGCCGGCGAACTCGTCGATCGTTCGTTCCGCGTCGTACCGACCACGGTTGAAGCGGCGATCGACGGCTCCCTGCAATCGGGATCTCAGCGGGTTGAATGCAGCCGCCGCGAGGAGGGTGGAACCGGCGACCGCGATGGCATTCCCGTCGGTGAATCGGCTGAGCGCCCATTGGGCGACCAGATTCGCCGCGACGAACACACCGAACAGCCCGGCGGTCAGGCCGGCGTACGTCAGGGTCCGGGAGATGATCCGGTCGATCTCGTAGAGGTGGTAACGCGTGATGGCGATGCCGACGGCGACCGCCGGCAGCATCGTCGAGCCGACCCACACGCCGTACAACCACCAGAACCGATCCCCGAAGACGAACACGGCGATGAGCACCGCGGAGCTGACCGCACCGGAGGCAAGCACCCAACGGATCTGCGCCCGACGCACGCCGTCGGCGATGCGGTAGCGGGTCAACAGGTCGGCCAGCGCGATCGCGAAGGCCGCGAGGATGATGCCGAAGGGCACGAACGACTCGTCGAGGAACCCCTCGATCAGCAGATCACCGACAGCGCTGAGCAGGACGACCGCGGTGAGGGCCTGCGCTGCGGCGCCGAGTCGCGACGTCGTCCGGCCATCAGGGAACCATGCGACGATGAGCACGCCGCCCAGCAGGGCGAAGACGCCGACCATCTCCGAGATCGCCCGGATCGGCTCCGTAGCCCACCACCGGAATCCGTTCGGATCCAGGGCTTCGACGCTCGTCTGGATCCCCAGGCCGATCACCAGGCTCCAGCCCATGAGGATCATCAGGCGGCCGATCCGATGCCCTGGCTGCGAGTCCAGGATCATCGAGCCGACGACCAGGAATCCGAGGCCACCGGTGAGCATGATCCCGAGGGTCAGGACGCTCCCGAGATCCACTCGGCCACCAGCGACAAGAGCAGTCGCCGTGAGGATGACGCCGAGGACGACGGCGACGATCGACACGACCAGTCGATGTCGCGTGATGGCGCTGATGGTGGACGTCATGCGGCCGATCCTCCATGGCAGGCGTCACCAGAACGTTACGGGATGGATCGGCCACCCGGTACCGTTACGCGCGTGACCCGCCGTGTCGTGCCGCCTCGCCTCGACATCCGTCTCCTCGGGCCGCCCGAGGTCGCCGTCGATGGTCGGCCGCTCGTCGTCGACACGCGCAAGGCCGTCGCGATCCTGGCGGTGCTCGCCGCGGACGACCGGGCGTACGCCAGGGAAGAGCTGGCTGCCTTGCTCTGGCCTGACTCGGACGACACGTCCGGACGGGGTGCCCTGCGACGAACGCTGTCCGCGCTCCGTGCCGCGATCGGCGACGGGCTAGGCGTCCTGCGCGTGGAGCGCGAGCTCGTTGCCCTTGGGAGCGACGGTGTTCGGGTCGATATCCGCGACCTGGAGCGGCTCGCCAGTGCCGGCCCCGTCGAGGATCTGGCTGCTGCCGCCGCCCTGGCGCGCGGGCCCTTCCTCGCCGGATTCACGCTTCGTGACAGCCCGGAATTCGACGACTGGCGGGCCGCCCGGGCGAGTGCGGTCGAGCGGACGGTCCTGGGCGTCCTGGACAGGCTCGCCACGGCGCTCGAGGCATCCGGCGATGCGACCGGTGCCATCACCGCGGCTGCGCGTCGTCTTGACCTTGATCCGCTCGACGAATCCGGTCACGTCCGGCTCATGGACCTCCACGCCGCGGCCGGCGATCGTCCCGCGGCGCTCCGCCAGTACCGCCAGTGCGTCGCCGTCCTGGAGCGCGAACTGGGCGTCGCGCCGTTGCCATCGACGACCGCCCGGTACGAAGCGATCCGTGATGCTGCGGATACGCCGGCACGGCCGACACCCAGGTCGGACCCGACGCGACCGGCCCGATCGAGCATGCGCCGTGGGTTGCCCCTCGTGGGACGCGACGCCGACATCACCACGGTCATGGACGCGCATGCCCGGGCGGCCGATGGACGGGGCACCGTCGTCATCGTCGCGGGTGAAGCCGGGATCGGCAAGACGGCGCTGGGTACCGCAGCGGCAGCCGCCGTCCAGGCCGCGGGCGGTGCGGTGCTACTGGCCCGCGCCCACGCCGACGAGCGGGCCATCGCCTACGGTCAGATCGTCGAGGCCCTTCGCTCGGCGTGGTCACTTCCGGATATCGGAGCCCGGATCGATGGCCTTGATCCGCTCGTCCGTGCCGAGCTCGCGAGACTCATGCCCAGCCTGGCGCGTGGTCGCCGGAGCGTCGATCCGCGCGGCGACGGGCCGGGGGCCCAGGCACGGCTGGTGGCCGCCGTTGCGGACGGTCTCACCACCCTCGTCGCCGGTCCCGTGGCGGGTCTCATCTGGTTCGACGATCTTCAGTGGGCGGATTCCGCCAGTCTGGAGGCGATCGTCTATCTCGCCCGGCGACTCGAGGATCGAGCGCTCACCCTTCTGCTCACCTGGCGCCCGGAGGACCTCGGGCTGGACGCCGGACGGATCGCCGACGCCATCGTTCGCCTTCCGGGCGTCCGCGTCATCGAGCTGGGACGGCTCGATCGGTCGGCCATCGGCGTGCTCGCCGCCGCAGGTGACCGGGCCCTGGACGATGCCGCGCTCGACGCGCTGACCGCAGCATCAGAAGGGCTCCCGTTGTACGTCGTCGAAGCACTGGCCGGCGATCCGGCGACGCTCGGCCAGGCGACTCCGGGCGGTGTCCGGACCGTGTTGGAGGGTCGCCTGGGCGGGTTGGACGAGATGGCCACCCAGGTGCTCGCCGCGGCTGCCGTCATCGGTCGGTCATTCGATCAGGCCACGGTCAGGTACGCCAGCGGCCGGAGCGATGACGAGACGGTCGATACGCTCGAGGGCCTCCTTGGGCGCGGCATCATCCGCGAGGACGCGATCGGCCATGACTTCAGCCATGGTGCCCTGCGTGACCTCGTCTACGAACGGATGAGCCAGGCTCGCCGGCGGTTGCTCCACCGTCGCGTTGCCGAGGCCCTCCGTTCCGATCTTGCGGGCTCGGGCCGCGATGACCTCGCCCGACTCGCGTCCATCGCCGCCCACGAGCACGCCGCGGGCCGTGACACGGAGGCCGCCGAGGCCTATGCCCTGGCGGGTCGCAGGGCGGCCGAGGTGTATGCCAATCGGGAGGCGATCGCCCACGACGAGGCCGCGCTCGCGCTGGGCCACCCCGATGCCGTGGATCTCCACGCCCGGATCGGTGCCCTCCGCACGCGACTTGGCGACTACGACGGCGCCATCAATGCGTTCGAGACGGCGGCCGCCCACGCTCCGCCGGACCGCGTCGCGGAGCTGGAGGCTGCCTTGGGTCGGGTCCACCTTCGCCGAGGCGACCTCGCCGGGGCCGAACATCACCTGGGGCAGGCCCTTCAGGCGACCGATCCGCGGCTGCGTGCCCAGGCGCTCGTCGATCGGAGCATCGCCCGTCGTCGGTCCGGCGATCTCGCGGGCGCCCGGGTGGCTGCCGAGGAGGCCGCGGCCTTGGCCGAGTCCGAGGACCTCGTCGAGGCGGCCGGTGCGGCCGACCGGATGCTGGGCCTGCTCGCCCTCGACGCTGGTGAACCCGCGGCCGCGTCGGAGCATCTCGCCCGCGCGCTGGCCGCCGCCGACGCCGACGCCGACCCGACCGCACATATCGCGGCGCTCACCTCGCTGGCGCTCGCCGAAGCGGCGATGTCCGGGACGGGGGCTGCCCTGGCTCATCTCGCGGAGGCGGTCGACGTGGCTCGCCGCATCGGGGACCGCCACCTGGAGGCGGCGGTCGAGAACCATGCTGCGGATGTCCTGCACGACGCCGGCCGCGACGAGGAATCGCTGGAACACCTGCGCCACGCGGTCGCGGCCTTCGCAGAGGTCGATGGCGATCCTACCGACCCCGACCCGGGGATCTGGATGCTGTCGGCGTCCTGACCTACTCGCTGACCTCCCACGGCTCGCCTGCCGTGAAGTCCAGATCCGGCCACTCGCCCGTCACGCAGACCGGTCCAACGGTGCCCGACGGGACGTCGATCCGGGCCGGCGGGCCCGGCACGCCACCACCGCTGTCCGACGTCTCGCCCGCGACTGCGAACCACTCGGGCGCCGTCTCGATGGCATCCACGTCCACGGTCTCCAGGAATGCCTGCAGGTCCGCCCAAGTCTTGGGCGCAAGGACGTTGACGACGATGAGCTGGCTGCGGACATCGCGCGGGCCGGTGTAGCGCAGCTCGTACGATCCGGGGACGTCCGCATCGGCGGAGAGCGTGCAGGTCGTTCCGTCGAATGCGCCCGTGAGGGTCCCCGCGAGCACGAACGGCGTCGCCCTGGGACCACCTCGACGAAGCGCCTCGAGGAGGGCCGCTTCCACGGCTGGACGATCGGCACCGGTCGCGAAGCCGACCGACCGGCCGGCGGCATCGTCGCGGATCAGCTCGCCCTTCGGACCGACCACGACCGTGGTCTCGTCCCAGGTGGCAAGGGTCGGGGTCGAGAGGGTGAGCGCCGCGAGTTCGTCCCACAACTGCTG